>CAZVNR010000050.1:0-11928 GCA_964628945.1 uncultured Alistipes sp.
GATCGCTGAGCCGGCATCGAGCCGATTGCTGTTGCGGGGCTTGTGGAGCTTGTTGAGTTTGATGATCGACTCGGTGCGGATGCCGTAGAGCTGCCCGACCGCATAGGCCGTCTCGCCCTCGCGGCAGATATGGTGCTTTTCTGTCCCCTCCCAACGCCTCTTCTTCGGCGCGAGGTAGATCACCTCGCCCGTCATCGGCTCCGCCGCAGGATCCGTCAAGTCGTTGTAGCGGCGCAGCTTCTTGGCCGAGATGCGGAAGGCCTTGCCGATCTGCTTGAACGAGTCGTTCTCCTTGGCTCGCGTATAGCTTACGCCGTTTACCATATAGACGCTGTACCCCTTGTGGGTGCGGATCGCCACGCTGTAGTTATCGACATCGACGACATCGTTGGCCACTGCGCCGGCCGTGTGGGTGCTGCTCTGCGACGAGAACCAGTTGTCGGGATCCTTCTGCTCGTGGCGGCGTTGGGCGTAGAGTTTGTCGCCGTTCGGACGATCCAAGAGGTAGAGCTTCGCCTCCTCGATGATGCGGATCAGCCGCTCGGCATAGTCGGGCGCGGTGGCGTAACCGCACGCCTTCAGCCCGCGTGCCCACGAACGGTAGTCGTCCGAGGCGTAGCGGAAGAGCGAGTCGTAGCGCGGCTGCTGGTCGAGAAACTCGGCGTGGTCGTCGTAGGACTCCTCGACGGTGGAGTAGGCGCGGAAACATTCGCCTTTGGCATCGTCGTCGTAATAGACCTTGCGGCCGCGCCACCCCTTCTTGCACTTTATGCCGAAGTGGTTGTTCGACGACTTTGAGAGCAGGCTGTTGCCCGAATCGGACTCCAAGATCCCTTGCGCCATCGTGATCGAGGCGGGGATGCCGTACCGCTCCATCTGGTCGATGGCGATGTGTTTATAGCGTTCGATATACTCCTCGCGCGTTTGACGACCCTTACGGCTCTGCGCCGAGGCGGTTACGGCCCCGATCGCAAGACAAATGCAGAAGATTCCGCCGAGGATGATTGTTTTTTTGGAAATAATCATTATCTTTGTTAAATCTTTGTTAAGTTTACGCTGTGTCGTGCTGACAAAGATAGTGATTTTGACCGAATAAACACTAAAAAAGGATAGATATGTTTACGAAAAACGCTAACCGCATTTTCAATGAGGCGATCGAGGCCTACCACCGTTGGGACGATGTGGATCATCCGATGGAGAATCCCTACGCGGCCGGTTCGCTCGATGCGCTGCTCTACCACAAGAACTGGATCGATACGGTGCAGTGGCATCTGGAGGATATTATCCGCAATCCCGAGATCGACCCCGTCGAGGCATTGGCCATCAAACGCCGCATCGACAAGTCGAATCAGGATCGTACCGATATGGTCGAGTATGTCGATTCGTACCTCTTGGATAAGTATAAGGAGGTGAAGGTGGCCGACGATGCACGGCTCAATACCGAGACCCCCGCGTGGGCGATCGACCGCCTCTCGATCTTGGCGCTGAAGATCTACCACATGGCCGTCGAGACGAAGCGTGAGGATGTCGATGAGGCACACCGCGCCGCCTGCCAGAAGAAACTCGATGTGCTGCTCCGACAGCAGGTCGATCTCTCGCGTGCGATCGAGGAGCTGATCGAGGATATCGAGGCCGGTCGCAAGTATATGAAGACCTATAAGCAAATGAAGATGTACAACGATCCGGCCCTCAATCCGGTCTTGTACGCCAAGAAGTAATGGCGGGTAAACGAGCACTACCCAAGCACCTCTTGGTGCTGCGCACCTCGGCGATGGGCGATGTGGCAATGTTGCCGCACGCCCTTCGTGCGCTTCTTGCTGCCTACCCCGACCTGAAGGTGACGGTGGCAACCCAAGCGATGTTCCGCCCCTTCTTTCGTGGTTTGCCGGTCGATTTTTTGGAGGTGAACACCAAAAAGGAGCACCACTCGATTGTCGGGATGTGGCGTTTGGCACGCGAGGCACGCCGTCGCGGGGTCGATGCCGTGGCCGATGTCCACGCTGTGTTGCGCTCGTTGGCCTTCTCGCTCTCGATGTGGCTGCACGGTGTACGGACGGCGCACATCCGCAAGGGGCGTGCGGAGAAGAAACGGGCGTTGGGGACGGGCGGTGACTTTGCGCCGCTCAAACACAGCGTGGTGCGCTACGCGGATGTCTTCCGCCGCTTGGGCTTCTGTTTCGAGGATCCTGCACCGGCCGTAAAACCCGCGTGGGACAATCCGTTGGGCACGAAAGAGGGGGTATGGGTCGGCTTTGCCCCCTTCTCGGCACACGCCGGCAAGACCTACCCCGAGGAGCAGTGTCGCGCGTTGGTGCGCCTCTTGGCTGCCCGATACGACCGCGTGCTGATCCACGGCGGCGGTGGCCGCGAACAGGCCTTCGCCGAGGAGATGGAGGCGGCCTATCCGAATGTAACGGCCCTCTTCGGCAAGGTGCGCTTTGCGGGTGAGATGGAGGTGATGGCGGCCGAAGATTGCTTGGTGTCGATGGATTCGTTGGCGATGCATATGGCCTCGCTCGTGGCTACGCCCGTTGTTTCGGTGTGGGGGGCAACGCATCCCAAGCTGGGCTTCCTCGGTTGGGGCTGCCGACAGGAGGATGCCCTGCAGGCCGCGATGGCGTGCCGCCCCTGCTCGGTCTTTGGTGCCAAACCCTGTAAGTATGGCGATTACCGCTGCCTGAAGGTCGTTACCCCCGAGATGGTGGCCGAGCAGGTGCAACGGGTGATCGAGCGGAAAGATTAAAGAGGAAAGAGCAAAGAGTAGAGAGCAAAAAGATGGGCTGGCGCGGTAAAAAAGGTGTCAGCCCCTCATTTTGAATTCTAAATTCTAAATTTTGAATTTTTTTTTCACCTTTCGTGTTGCGTTTTGCACCCGTTGTTCGTCTATGTAGTGTAAAGACCCTATGGAAGAGACCCAAATCGATAAAGAGCTGTCGCGGCTTCGGGATCGGATGTACCGCTTTGCGCGGAGCATCCTCGGCAACGACCCCGAGGCGGAGGACGCCACCCACGATACGATCGAACGCCTTTGGCGGCGGAGGTCGGAGTTGGCCTTGTGCCGCAGCGTGGAGGCGTTCGCCCTCACTGCGCTGCGCAATGGCTGCATCGACCGCCTGCGCGGCCGACGAACGGTCACCGAGGAGCCGCGCGATACGCTCCCGAGCGGGCAGGATGCCGTCGAACGGTGGTCCAGCCGCGAGCTGATCCGAACGGCGATGGCGCAACTTCCCCTCAGGCAGCGCGAGGTGCTGCACCTGAAGGAGATCGAGGGGTACGCTACGAACGAAATCGCCGAGCTGCTCGGCGTAGAGGAGAACCAAGTACGAACGATTCTTTCGCGCGGCCGAAAGGCACTGCGCGAGGAGGTAGAACGATTGATGCGATGAAAAGAGCGAATGAACAAACGATCCGCGCCCTGCTCGCCCGCTACGACAAGGGGCTGACAACGGAGCAGGAGGAGCGCGAACTGCGCACGCTGTTGGCTGCGGCCGATACGCTGCCGCGCGATTTACAGGCTGCGGCTGCGATCTTCGATGGATTTGCCGCCCTCGGAACGGAACGACTGCCCGAGCGCATCGAGGATAGGATGACGATCCGGCCGTCGATCACTCGCCAAGCAGGGTGGGGGAGCCGCCTCTTCGGGTGGAGCGGTTGGGCGGTGGCGGCCGTCTTGGCTGTCGGGCTCTTTGTCGCCCTCGATCGGGAACAGGCCCCCTACTGCTACATCAACGGCGAGCCGATCTACGACCTTGAGGTGGCACTGGAGAGCACCTCCTGCTTGGCTTGCCTCGATCAGATTGATCGCTCGATGGAGCTTTTCGACGAATTGATTTTAACAACCGATAAAACAGAGTAAATGGAGATGAAAAAGGTGTGGATGTGGGCAGTTGCCCTGCTGATGGTGGCAACAGCCGAGGCGCAGGAGCGCAAGACGGAGGAGCAGAAGACGGCGACGATCGAGGCGGCCGATTCGACCGCAATGGACGAGGCGGCGCAGATGCTGCGGCGCGGTGAGAACCGCGGCGAGTTGGTCTTGGCCGTCGGCGGGCAGCAGATTACATTGGGAGCAACCAAAGAACCTCGCCAAAAAGGTCTTGTCGAGGTGAGGGATACAAAGAATAATTGGGAATTTGGATGGGGGGCAATAGAGATTGGATATAGCCTCCTCACCTCGATAGATTATGCCGGCTATGCTCCTTTGGAACATGGTTATTTGGATCAGCAAATTCAAGGCTCTGTGCATCTCGGATGGCGCGTATTCAATGCCGAATTTTCCCTTAATCGCAAAGGAACGGTCTCGCTGACGACCGGAATGTCAGTGGGATGGGATAATTATCGTCTCAATCCTGCGTGGACATTGGACAAGGTAGATGGTAAGATTGTGCCGGTTGCCTTGGAAGAGGGTAAGAAGAAATCAAAATTTGTAACGACCTATTGGGGCTTGTGTCTCGGTATGAAATTTTACCCTGCACGCCATCTTGAACTCTCCGTGTTTGGTTATGGCGAACTAATCACCGATGCGTGGACAAAGGTTACAAAGCCGAAAGAGAAACATGATATGCAAGGCCTGAACACCTTTCAATTCGGTATAGAGGCTACCATTACATATCGCCAATACGGTATCTTTTTCAAACATAGTGTAACGCCGCTCTTTAAGACGGATGTAGGCCCTAAATGTTTTCCATATTCGGTAGGTGTTGCTTGGGGTTTCTAAAACGATGGAACGATGAAAAGAATTGTAATTATATGTGTATTGGTTCTCGGGTGGATCGCTGTGTATGCGCAACAAGCGACCGATCCGAACATAACGGCCAAACAACAGGCAATGCTCGAGCAGTTAGAACGAGGTGAACAGGTGGAGCTGTCCGGCGCAGATACCACAGCGACTGTCGAGAAAAAAACAGTGAAGGAGAAGGAAGAAAAAGAGTACGACATCAATGATCTGTTTGCGAAATACTCCTCACGAGAAAATTTTACTTCGATCTATTTCGGTCGGAAGATGATGTCAATGTTGGCAAAAAGAATGGCGCGTGAAGATAAGGATGCTGCGGGATTGTTGAAAGATATTAGTTCAATGCGTGTGCTTTCAACAAAAGAACCCTCTGCCGAGTTTGAACGTGATGCAATGACTTGGCATAAAACTTCTGCGGCAGAACTGATGTCGAAGGTTGAAACAGACGGACAAGTTACCTATGTCTATCTTGATGAACCCGTTTTGTGGAATAGTGAATCAACCTTTATGTTGCTCTCGTTCAGTGCGGAGGAGCAGGTTGTGGTCTATATCAAGGGCTACTTCAGCGTGAAGGATATTTCGCGGCTGTCGGCGATAAGACCGAAATAGAAATTCAAAATTCAAAATTTAGAATTTAGAATTAGGCTGCGCGACCGGAAATGGAAATGCAGCGGGTTCTGGGAGTACTGGGAGTACTGGGAGTTGGCAACCGCCTCTCGGCTCTCTTAGTACTCCCAGTACTCTCTGTGTGTCCGCAAAAAAAATCTCTTTGCTCTATAAGCTGATCTTGTTCTCGACAAAGAGGTAGATCGCCATAATAACGGCGTAGCGGGTGCCTTTGCCGAGGAGCATCGCAAGGGCCGTAAGGCGCGGGTTGCTGCGCATCAGCCCCAAGCAGACGGCGATCGCTTCGCCGATCGTGGGCAGAAACGAGAAGAAGGCCATCCACGCCCCGCGCCCCGCCAGAAAACGCTTGGCACGCTCCATCTTCTCGTGCGAGATACCGAACCGCTCGATCCACTCCGCACGGCCGAGCGTACCGATCCAGTAGCAGGTCATACCGCCCGCCGTGTTGCCGACGGCCGCCACCAAGACGCAAGAGAGCGGATTCAGCCCCAACGCCGTGACGGCCACCATCGTCGCCTCGGAGCTGAACGGCAAGACCGTGCCGGCAACAAGTGCCGCCGCGAAGAGCCCCCAATAGCCCCAGTCGATCACAATTTCGGTCAGTGTCTCTAACATCTTTTTAGCGTGGTTTGCGTGGTGTGTAGTTGCAAAAATAGTGAATTTTCATACGCCAAAACACCCTTTGTGATGAAAATATGCTTATGAACTGTAAGTGGATTCCGTGAAAACGCCCTTTTCGGTGGGCGAAAATGGGCAAAAATCGGGAGCTTCGCTTGCTTTCTTATTCCGATTTGTAATCTTGTTTTTGGAACGGGTGGCGGCAGGCAAGCGATTTTGTTGAAACAAAAATTCTTGCGTTATAAGGTGCGCAAGCGTGAAAAATGCACTCGAATTGACAATTTTTATGCCGCGAAAGATTGTAATAACGATTTTTTTGCTACATTTGCATAATGAAAAGGGGCGAATTGTGCCCCGATGTGAACGAAAGAGCGCGACAGAACAAAATTAACCTTAAATACTTTTTGAGCTATGAGTAACAACAAGACGGTTGTCCCGGGTATGGGCAACTTCGATTTCAAGGCACCGCAAACGCAGGCGATGAATCCGATGCAGCAACAGCCGATGCAGCCCCAGCAGCCCCAAGCTGCCCCAGCTTACAACGGCACGCACTTCCCCGGTATGGAGGCAAGCATGCAGGCTCCGGGCAATGTCCCCACGGCCGAGATGCACAAGCCGGTGATGGGCTTCCTCTACAGCGTTTCGCGCACGGCCAACGGCGAGTACTGGCCGCTCTATATGGGTCTGAACACGATCGGCCGTGCCACCTCGTGCACGGTACGCCTCTCGGAGGCAACCATCTCGGATAACCACGCCGAGATCGTGATCCGTCAGATGAAGAATCCCGACTGTGTGCTCTGCTCGATTCAGGATGCCCGCTCGACCTGCGGCACGCTGCTCAACGGCAGCAGCCTCGGCTTCGATGCACAGGAGTGCCACAACGGTGACATCATCACCATCGGCGAGCACTACGAGCTCTACTTCGTGCTGATCGATGCCAAGACGCTTGGTCTGGAGCCGGTGAAGGAGTTTATGGCCGTGCCGGGTGGTTTCCAACAGCCGCAACCGCAAATGCCGCAGATGCCGCAGATGCCCCACCCGATGCCAGGGCGCGGCCCCGCAGGGACGGCCATTGGCGGTGTGATGCCGCAGCAGCCGCAGCAACCGCAACAGCTCCACGGCAGCCACCAGTCGGCAGGCGGTACGATGATCATGCCTCCCAAGAAGTAGGCTTACGGATTGTAACCGTTAAAAACGAAAACTGTGATGCCCCCCTATATGACAGAACAAGGCTCCACCCGCGTTTTCTTAAGCGTGGGCGGAGTTTGGTATTACTACGACGCCGCGCAGCAACCGCTCGGCGAGGGTTCGACGGGGGTGGTCTATCTGGGTTTTAACTGCAAGACCGAGGATCGTGTGGCGGTGAAACGGATCAAGGAGCCGTTCACCGAGATTCCGCAGGTTCGGCAGTGTGCCCGCTACGAAGCCTCGATGGTCTTTCACCATCCGAACATCCTCCGAATGGTCGGACTGTGCGAGGCGGAAGAGGGTGTCGGCCCGCTCTTTATCTTGAGCGACTACATCGCCGGCATCACCTTCGAGGACCATGTCAGGATGCGCATGCAGCTCTTCTCGGCCGAGGACCGCGAGCGGCGTATCTTGGCCGATGTACGACCGATCCTCTCGGGTCTGCAGCACATGCACGATATGGGATTCGTGCACCGCGATGTGAAGCCTTCGAACATGATGATCGATCGCGGCTCGCGCATCAAACTGACCGACCTGAGCATCGCCGCCCGCTTCGGGGTGGGCGCCCTGCCCGAGTACGCCTTCACGGGCACGCCCGAGTACGCCGCACCCGAACAGATCCCGAACGGCGACGGAATGCCGATCCTGATCGACGGTCGCGCCGACCTCTACGCCTTTGGCGTGACGCTCTATGAGCTGTTGACGGGGGTGAATCCCTATGTGGGGGCGACTGCAGAGGAGACTTTGTACAACCACAAAATGCTCGAACTGCCCGAACATCCGGCTTTGTCGGCATCGTTATACGCCATCCTGCGCCGAGCTACCGACCGCGATCCGGCACAACGCTATGCGACGGCACTCGAACTGGATCAGGCGTTGGCAGCGTACCAAAACGAGGTGCGACTCGCCCGCACGGCGGCCGCTCAACCCTCGTCCGACAAGCAGAAGGAACAGAAGCGCAACACGGGTTGCCTGCCGATGGCGGCGGCGCTGGGTGTGACGGTGCTGTTGATGTTGATATTAATTTAGTTTCAGTTATGGAACCTATTCAGTCCATATTCCCCCTGAGCGGTGTGATCGAATCCCGCATCGGAGGAAGAAGCGAGAACCAAGACTACTACGGTTGTCGCGATGCGGCCATTGGTACGGTCATCGTCGTATGCGACGGTATGGGCGGTATGCAGGGAGGTCAGGTGGCCTCGATGCTGGCGGTGAACAGCATCTTGAACTCGGTTGAGGCCGAGCAGCCCGATGCCGATCCCGCCGAGGCGCTCTTCAAGGCGATCCGTAAGGCCAATTACGATATTATGCAGACCGGAGCCGAGAATCCCAACCTCTGCGGGATGGGTACGACGGTGACGGCTTTGCTGCTCAACAAACAGTGCGCGACGGTCGCCTATGTGGGTGACAGCCGTGTTTACCAGTTGCGTGGGCGCACGAAGAAATTCCGTACCTTCGACCACTCGATGGTCTTCGAGATGGTCAAAAGCGGTGTGCTGACCGAGGAGCAGGCGCGTCTTTCGGATCAATCGAATGTGATCCTGAAAGCGCTCGGCATCTTCCCCGAGATCGACCCCGACATCTATAAACTCCCCTACGAGAAGGGCGATCGCTTCGTCCTCTGTTCGGATGGTTTTTGGGGCTGTGTGCCCGAAAAAGAGCTGCTGAAGATGATCACGGCGAAGCGGGATCTCGCCTATGTGATGCAGACGGCAGCCGATCGCGCCGATGCGATCGGCCACAACAAGGGCGGCAACCACGACAACCTGACGGCCGCCATCGTGGATGTGAATTGTAACTCCTTAATGAAAGAGAAGATGAGTAAGAGTGTAAAAGCGGTGCTGACCATCCTGTCGGTGCTGTTGCTGGCCAGTGTGGCCGCCAATGCCTACTTGGCAACCAAAGTCTATGGTAAAGCAGACAAGCAGGAGCCGGTTGTCGAGCAGACAACGACCGTTGTAGAGGAGGAGACGGCATCTGCCGCAGCAGAGATGTCGACCCCGAATGAGCCGCAGGACGAGGCTGGGCCGGCAGAGTAAAAACAAAAACGCAAAAAAGACCCCCATTATGAGTAAGATCCTCACCATTGGACGCGATACGCAGTGTGATATCTGCCTAAACGACCCGACCGATGTGGTCAGCCGTCGTCACGCCGTGCTCGAGTGCGCCGGCGGAAAATACTACCTGACCGACCAGAGCCGCAACGGTACCTATATTAATGGTATGAAGATGGCGCGTGGCGAGCGTATTCCCGTGACACGCCGCGATGTGATCTCGTTTGCCCATGTCTGCGACCTCGACTGGACGCTGGTGCCGAAGGCCAACAATACGCTGCTCTATGTGGTGATTGCCCTTGTGGTGGTTGCCGTTTTGGCGGTGGTTGCCCTTCTGTTCAGAGGCAGCTCCGATACGACCCCGACCGGCGGTTACGGCGGTGGTGGCGGCGGTGTGGTGCCTGCGACGGGGATTGTAGCGCCGACCGACTCGACGACGGTAGTCGCTGCCGATTCGGTGGCCGTGGTGGCAACGACAGCAGCCGACAACACGGCGGTAGCAGCCGTTCCGGCCGATTCGACGGCTGTTGTATTGACCGATTCGACGGCCGTTGCTCCTGCCGAGCCGGTTGTTACCGAGCCGACCGCTCCGGTTGAGGAGGTGAAGGCCGAGGAACCTGTCAAGGAGCAACCGAAAGAGGTGCAACCGAAAGCCGAGAAGAAGCGTGAACCGAAACCGGTAACGCCGAAGCAGGAGCCGGTTGAACCTGCCGAGCCTCAATCGAATGAGGTGATTGATGCGATTTATTAAACAAAAAACTACGAACGAATATGAAACTTATCTCCATTGGTAAATCTTCGCGTGCACAGCTCGTGCTGGATAGTCCGTATGTAAGCGGCTACCACGCCGAATTGTTCCTGCTTGACAACGGCGATATGCTGTTGGTCGATAAGGGGAGTAGCAACGGTACCTTCGTGAACGGTATCCGTATCGAACCCGAGAAGGAGGTGTCGGTGACCCGTCAGGATCAGATTCAGATCGCCGATCAGCCGCTCAACTGGTCGTCGATTCCCGTGCAGTCGATGCCCGACCGTGACCAAGTCAAGGTGCTGATGAGCATCGGTTCGCACTACCTGAACACCAACCCCCTGCACGGTGATATGGTGAGTCGTTTCCACGCCACGATCAAGCAGATGAAGGATGGCAAGTGGTTTATTTGCGACCACAGCTCGAACGGTACGACGGTCAACGGCGTGCGCATCCCGAAGGATCAGTATGTGCGCCTCAACAAGGGCGATGTGATCGCCTGCGCCGGTGTACATCTGGCCAATCCGGCCGATCAGGGAGGTGGTTCGTCGTCGCCGATCGTGAAGTATGTCGGAATCGCCGTGGCGGCGATTGTGGTGCTGGCCGTGGCGGTGTGGGCACTGCTCGGTATGGGCGGTGGCACGACGGCCGACAAGGTTTATGAAAAGTACGCATCGGCTACGGCCGTCTTGGAGGTGGCCTACTACCTGCAGGTGACGGGTCCCGACGGGGAGGTCGTTACGCTCGGTAACGATGGCGAGGCCTACAACGGGCAGAACGCTTGGCGTGTGAACGGGACGGGTCTGTTCATCTCGGAGAGCGGTACGCTGGTGACGAATCTGCACCTGATCAAGCCGTGGCTCTATCCCTCGGCCGATAGCGAGGACGAGAAGCTCATCTCGCGCATTCTGAAGCTCTTCCGCGACGACAACATCGTGTCGCTCACGAGCCTGAAGATCGAGAGTGTCTTCGGCTATATCTTGGCCTACCCGAACGGGGTCTATTACGATCAGACGAACGCCGCGCGTTGCCGCGTGGTGGTTGAGCCGCCGAAGAACGAGGATCCCGACTGGGATCTGGCGATTCTGCAGACGATCAACGCCAAGTTGCCCGAGGGGGCTACCTATGTGAGCGTGGATCAGATCTCGACCGAGAATGCACCGGTGGGCAGTAAGGTCTATACGATGGGCTTCCCGATGCTCAGTATCCTGCAGGATGTCGGTTCGCGCCCCGAGCTGCTCAAGAAGCCGTTGCAGGCTACCGTTGCAGAGGGTGTCGTAACGCAGAACAACGACCGCTACGAGTATGGTTACAGTGCCAATGCAGCTGCCGGTGCAAGCGGTTCGCCCGTCTTCGACAGCCACGGCCATCTGATCGGCATCGTGTCGAGTGGCGTGGTCCATACGCAGGGCTACAACCAGTGCGTGCGTGCCGGTTACATTCAGAAACTGTTGGAGGCGGATCAAAATCCCTTCTAATCGGATTCGTAACGGTTTAATTTTCGATTAAGATGATGAAGAAATTCGTGATGCTGTGTGTCGCAACGGTCGGTTTGGCCGCTGCGACCTCGGCGCAAAATATTGATCAGGTCTATACGAAGGACGGCTCGATCTACGAGGGCTTTATCTCGGTGCAGGTTCCGGGTCGTTCGGTGACGGTGAAGACCGAGGTGGCAACGCTCTTTGTCGAGGAGGCGAAGATCTCGAATTTGGTGCTCAAGACGATCGCGTGTCAGGAGTTGCCCGTCGAGATGCAGGGGTGGATGTTCGACAACTATCCCGAGCTGGACGAGATCGAGATCGCCTCGATGCGCATTGATGGGCGCGAGCGTCGCAATGTGGTGGTGCTTGAGAAGGGTGCCTCGGCACGCTGGAAACTGCTCTTCTTTGAGTCGGACAGCTACGAACTGCCGTGGAGCTCGCTCTTGAAGACGACCAAGACGCGCTACGCGATCCGTCAGA
>CAZVNR010000051.1:0-11808 GCA_964628945.1 uncultured Alistipes sp.
AAACAGCTCCAAAACCTTTTCCTATTCATCGGCTTGGCTTGAATCTGCATCCGGCAACGGAGATAAACGACTGACGAAATAGTAGAAACAAAGAACAGCATAAATAATAGGTCTTTACTTGATAACCTATCATTCAAACTGTTCTCAAATCTTTCAGAGGCTTATTATTTTCGATAGAGAGAAATTTGGCAAGCGGCAGATTTCACTCCCTCCAAAATAATAGATTGATAAGAGGTACTTTTGCCGTTCTTGGAAATTGTCGTACCTTTGTGCCGAAAACGTGGAATGATGGAAACATCAAACTGCAAATAGCACTGAAAAGAGAAGAAACGCCCTTTATTGACACGCTTTGAGCGTTAAGAAACAATAAAAATGTTAATTCTTCACCTTTTAGAATGCACCCTTAAAGGTTATGACCATATTTCTGACTTATTACTCGCAAAATATTGAGTAATAACTGGTTGTAAATACTGGGGCTGTTCTTCGCTGACCTCTGTGACTTTTCCCGAGGGTATAACAGCGATTGGGGATTTCGTATTCAGAAGGTGTACCTCGCTGGTCTCAGTGACGATTCCCGACAGCGTAACGTCGATTGGAAGAGAGGCATTCGGGGACTGTTCGACATTAGCTACAGTCTATTGCAAACCGGCTACACCTCCGACATTATTTACACTGCCGACATCAAGTGAAACATTCGTGTTTTACGGCAATGCATCGGGAAGAATAATTTATGTATCTGCATCGGAGGATGATAGCGTTATTAACGCTTATAAATCTGCCGATGGATGGAAAGATTATGCTGATTATATTGTAGAGTATGAGTTTTAACAAATACGAATATGAAAAAGAGTTCTTCAAAATCAACCAAATGGTTGGAATGCTATTTACATGTTGATATCAGTAAGCCGGAGTTTGATGAACTGCGCAATTTCCTTTTATTGTGGAATCTGTTTGAAGCTGAATTATTTAGTTGTGATTTCAGACGAAATAAAAATAAGGTTATAAAAAAATTACAATTCGACGAATTACTTCTAAATGAAGTTTTTATCTTTATGCAGAATCGCTATTCCAAAGACAATGTTCGTTTTAGCAAGCTAAAGATTAGAACCAAGAAGGAAAGAACCAAGATCCTACAAATACTTCAAGGCGGCATGATAAGCAATGAGGAGAAGATATATGTTGTTATGACAATTATTTATCGCTATCGCAACAATCTATTTCACGGGAACAAAACGATCGCGAACGCTGCCGGACAAACAGAGATGTTTGAAATGGCGAACAAGTTTTTAATATCCTGTTTAGACAAGCATCAAGATCAAGACTAATCATTTCGGCGCGGGTATTAAACAATACCCGCGCTGTTGTTTTTTTTTGGGGGGGGCGGCATTGAGGGAGGTTAGGGAGTTTAGAGAGTTTAGAGAGTTTAGGGAGGGCTTCGCTAAATTCGCAAAGGGCGATTAAGGGCTATTAACGGCGATTAGCGAAAGTCGCCCCCTTAATAGCCTTTAATTGCCCTTAATAGCCCTTATTTTTTGCATTTATTGCGGCGGCGGTAGAGCTCGAAACGGAAGGGATGGGGGTATGTTTCGCCGTGCGCGAAGCGTTCCGAGGTGATCAGCTCCCACGCCGAGCGATCCCACGCGGGGAAGAGCGTGTCGCCCTCGTAGGGGTGTTCGACCGTCGTCAGGTAGAGCCGGTCGGCGTAGGGGAGTGCGGCGGCGTAGATCTGCGCACCGCCGATGATGAAGAGCTCCTCGTCGCCCCCGAAGAGCGCGAGTGCCTCCTCCAACGAGTGCACCACCGTGCACCCCTCGATCTGCAGCTCCTGCCGCGAGATCACGACATTCGTGCGGTTGGGCAGCGGCCGACCGAGCGATTCGTAGGTCTTGCGCCCCATCACAACGGGATGACCCGTCGTCACGCGGCGGAAGAGCTGCATATCCTCCTTGATGTGCCACAGCAGGGTGTTCTTGTCGCCAATCGTGCCGTTCTCGGCCACGGCGACTATGATTGAAATGGTCATTGTCTGCTTCTCTTTTTGTGTTGTAGGTCGTCGCCTCGTCAGAACGACATCGGAGCCTTGATCGTCGGATGCGGGTCGTAGCCCTCGAGCGTGAAGTCGTCGTAGCGGAAGTCGAAGAGCGAGGTGCGTTCGGGATTCAGGCGCATTGTGGGGAGCGGGCGCGGTGTGCGTGCGAGTTGCTCATCGACCTGCTCCAAATGGTTGAGGTAGAGGTGCGTATCGCCGAGCGTATGGATGAACTCACCCGCCTTGAGGCCGCAGACCTGCGCCATCATCATCGTCAGCAGGGCATACGAGGCGATGTTGAACGGCACACCCAAGAAGGTGTCGGCGCTACGCTGATAGAGCTGGCACGAGAGCCGTCCCTCGGCCACATAGAACTGGAAGAGGACATGGCAGGGCGGTAGTGCCATCTCGGCCACCTCCGCAACATTCCATGCCGAGACCAAGATGCGGCGCGACTCGGGGTTGCGGCGGATCGTCTCGACGGCGGCCGCGATCTGATCAATCGCCTTGCCGTCACCCGCCGGCCACGAACGCCACTGGTAGCCATAGACATGGTTCAGATCGCCGAAACGGTACACCTCGATCGGCGACTCGATGCCGGCCGAGGCGAGGAAGGTCTCCCGATCGACGGGCAGGATGCCGTGCCGCACGCACAGCTCGTTATAGTAGCGGAAGGCGTCGTTGTCCCAGATATGCACGCCGTTCTCGACCAAATAGCGGATGTTTGTGTCCCCCTTGAGGAACCACAACAGCTCGTGGATCACCCCCTTCAGAAAGACCTTCTTGGTGGTCAGCAGCGGGAAACCCTCCGCGAGATCGAAGCGCATCTGATGGCCGAAGACCCCCTTCGTGCCCGTGCCCGTGCGGTCGCCCCGCACGACCCCTTCGCGCTTGATGCGCTGCAACAGATCGAGATATTGTTTCATATTTTTGTCGTGCTTATTTCAAAGTAAGGTTGCCCGCTCGGTCGAGCACAGCGTAGCTCTCGCCCTCCTCCCAGCAGCCGAGGTGCAGCGTGTGGAGCGCACCGTCGCGGTAGTCGCGGGCGAAGTGCATATGGCCGAAGACGAAGTGGTCGATTGGCTCCGAGGCGGCCACCTCGCGGGCGTAGGCGATGAGCGGTTCGGTCACCTCGGCGGTCAGCGTGTGTTGGGCGTGGCGTTTGCGCGAGCTGCCGCTCCACCACCGCCCAAAACGAATCGAGAGGTCGGGATGGACGAGCCACGAGAAGAGCCACCGCGCCACGCGCGAACGGAAAACCGTATTCATCAGCTTCAGCGACCACTGCCCGTCGATCTTCATGTTGTCGCCGTGCGCCACAAAGAGCGTCGCGCCGCCCAGCTTGAGCCGTTGCGGGGTGGTGTAGAGTTCCACGCCGCACTCCTGCACGAGGTAGTCGCGTACCCACATATCGTGGTTGCCCGTGAGGTAGATGATGCGGATGCCCCGCTCGCACAGCTCGGCCAGCTTGGCCAGCGTGCGCACGCACCCCTTCGGCACCACGCGCCGATACTCGAACCAAAAATCGAAGATGTCGCCCAGCAGTACGATCGTATCGGCATCGGCCGCCACACGGTCGAGCCACGCCACGAAGCGTTGCTCCGTAGCGCGCGCTTCGGCGGCAGTGCCTGCGCCCAAATGGGTATCCGAGGCGAAGTAGTGCATTAGCGGGTCAACTGACGAAGTTTCTGCTCCAGCTCCTCGCCGCGAATGTCGCGTGCCACGATCGTCCCCTCCTTGTCGAAGAGGAAGTTCGTCGGGAGCTTCTGTACATTGTAAAGACCGAGTGCCGTCGTTGCGCGACCGCGCAGATCGCTGACCGAGATCCACGGCAGCCCCTGCTCCTGCACGGTGCTGATCCAGAGCGGTTTCGAGGTGTCGATCGCCACCTGATAGATCTCGAGCGGCGTGGTGGCCGACTTATACTTGGCGTAGAGCTCCTTCAGCTCGGCGTTGAGTACATTGCTGTTGCCCAGCTCGGCCGACCAAAAGTCGAGCAGGATCACCTTGCCCTTGAGCGACGAGAGCTTGATCTTCTTGCCGTACATATCGGCCATCTCGATCTCGGGGAAGGTCGCCTCGGTCACCTCGGCCAACAGGCGGTTGCTCGCCTCCATACGCTCGACCTCCGAGCGGAGCATCTTCAGATAGGGCGAGTCGGGATAACGCTCGGCGATCGCATCGGCCACATCGCGGTAGTAGATCACATCGCTGTCGCCGTTGTGGAGGTAGCGGTCGCCGCCAAAACGCTGGTAGAGGGCATAAACAGCCGCCATCGAGCCTTTGTTGAGCGTGATGAACTCGATCTGTGCGCGGCGGATGCGGAAGTACTCGTTCGAGTAGGTGCTCATCAACGCCTTGCGCTCCGCCTCGTCGAGCTGCGTGTCGGCCAAACGGAGGGCAATCTCGTCGAGCTGCTGCACACCGGCCACGAACGGACGGTAGAAGTCGCCCAAGAGCTGCGACTCCTCCGAGCCCTCGACCGTGTAGTTGTTCACCACATCGCCGACGGCATTGACCTTCAGACGGTCACCGGCTGCGAGGAAGAGCGGAATGCGCTCGCCGTTGCAGACCAAATTGTAGAGCGACGGGGTTGCCGTTGCGTGCTCGATCACGAAGCGGTAGTTGCCCGCGGCATCCAACTCCGTCGAGTCGATCAACTGCGGATTGAGCGACGAGGTTTGTTCGAGGTAGATGACGCGCGCGTCGTTGCCGGCGATGCGGCCTTCGATGCGCACCTCCGACGATTGACAACCAACCAGAAGGGCGGCTGCCGCGAAAAGAATGGGTAGTTTATTCATAAATTTCATCTCTTTCGGTTTGATTCAAAAAACAAAGATAACCCTTTTTTTGCGAAATCCCTGCAATTAGAAGCTGGATAAATTTCAAACAGCTTCTTATTTCTGCGAATTGGTGTACTGTCGGTTGTTTTTTCGATAACCGCCGTTGCCGTGCACCTGATTGCGACCCTTCTGCATCCGCTGATTGCGCCCCGCTGCGCCCTTCTGCGGGCGTGCCGAAAAGTGCTGTTTATACTCGCTTCGGAGGTTGTTTAGGGTCTCTTCGGTCAGCTCGATCCGCCCCTCGGACAGCCGGTAGAGGTCCTTTGCGATCACCTCGTTGTTGGGGTGTTCTTGGTTGTACTCGAAGCTCTTCGCACGCATGTAGCAGACAAGGTGATCGACCGCCACATCACGCGCCGGCGAGGCGGGCTGCTCCTTGATCGCATCGACGATGCGGGCGACATATTTGCCGTAGTGCTTGTAGGCGATCCGCGACTGCGGGTAGCGCAGATGGCGCGGTGCGATGGTCAGCTCCTGCCGCGTGGGGCGCGGATAGGGCGAATCGACATCGAGCTGAAAATCAGACATAATGAAGAGGTGGTCCCACAGCTTGTGGGTGAAGTCGGCCGTGTCGCGCAGGAGGGGATTCAGGTTGCCCATTACGGCGATTACGGCACGCGCCTGCCGATTACGCTCGTGGCGATCTTCGATCGTCATCAGCGAGTCGATCATCTCGTGGATGTGGCGGCCGTACTCCGGCAGGAAGAGCTTACGCCGCGTGTAGTTGTAATTCTTTTTCATCGTAGGTGATGTTCTCTGTTCGATACGCCGCCGAGGCGGCCGTAACCTCCGAAAGGTGCTCCCCGATTGTTCCAAAAGAGTCCCTTTTCGTGCGTCGTCCCCTCGGATGTGCGATTGGGTTTCGACGATAGGATTTCGTAATTTTGGGACAAATGTAGGTAAAATTTTAGGAAAAACAAGCCATGACGAAAGTTTTAATTCTCGATCATTCAAAAAGTATGCGAAACACGCTGCGCGAGCGGCTCGAATACGAAGGTTTTGCTGCCGAGGCGGTAGCAACGGCTGAAGCGGCCGAGGCGGTCTGCACGCGCGAGGCGGTCGATCTGGTGCTGACCGACACCCCCTCGCTGCCGCTCGAAAGCCCCCTGCCCTACATCGTCCTTGCGGAGGAGGCCACGCTCGAGACGGCCGTTGAGGCGTTGCGAGGCGGTGCGGAGGATTTTCTGACGAAACCTGTCGATATGAACCGCCTGCTTCAGGCGATCCACCGTGCGGTCGAGGAGCGCGACGAGGCGGTTGGGACGGCCGCCGTGTCCCTTCGGACCAACCACCGCAAAGCCCGCCGTGCGGCGATGATGCACGCGACCGAGGCGATCATCGGCGCCTCGCCCGAGATTGTCGAGGTGCGCGAGTTGATCGACAAGGTGGCCCCCTGCGAGGCGCGTGTGCTGATCACGGGCGAGAACGGTACGGGCAAAGAGCTGGTCGCCCGCCACCTGCACGCCGCCAGCCCGCGTGCGGCGGCACCGTTCGTCGAGGTGAACTGCGCGGCGATCCCATCCGAATTGATTGAGAGCGAGCTGTTTGGTCACGAACGCGGCGCCTTCACCTCGGCGATCAAACAGCGCAAGGGAAAGTTCGAACAGGCCGACGGCGGCACGCTCTTTATGGACGAGATCGGCGATATGTCGCTGGCGGCACAGGCGAAGGTGCTGCGCGCGTTGCAGGAGCGGAAGATCAGCCGCGTGGGCAGCGACCGCGATATTGAGGTCAATGTGCGGGTGCTGGCCGCAACGAACAAGGATCTGAAGGAGGAGATTCGGCGCGGGAACTTCCGCGAGGATCTCTACCACCGTATCGGCGTGGTCGTGATCCGCGTGCCGGCACTGCGCGACCGTGCGGGGGATGTACCGATTCTGATCGACCACTTTATCCGCCTGATCGCCGCCGAGTATGGCTGCCCGCCAAAACCGATCGATCGGGAGGCACTCGACCGCCTGCAACAGATGGCGTGGACGGGCAACATTCGCGAACTGCGCAATGTGGTCGAGCGGCTGATGATCCTCTCGGGCGAACGAATTACCGAACGCGATGTGGTGCGCTACTGTTAAGGCATCTTTTTCGATCCGGCGCCTTTGATCAACAAGCAATCACCCCTGCCGTAGTGTGGCAGGGGTGATTGCTGAAGATGAATTGCTGTAGCATTTATTGCCTGTTCGCAGCGTTGAATTCGGCCATAAAGTCGGCTCTATTCATCTGCTCAAACGAACATAGGTAGCGCACGATAATATTGGAATAGGAAGGAGTTTCGCGTAAGGCATAATGGCTACCCTCTAAAACAAGTTGCGGATAGCTGCCTCCGGAGACGGAACAAACCATATCACCCTTCTGTTTAACATTAAGGGTCAACTGTTGGCTTGCCTCATCATACGACCAAGTGATCGGGTAAAAGGCGGGTGCACCATCGGGGAAAGCACACGATGCTGCTTCCCGATAGATGCCGCTCCGGTCGGCGTTGAGTACGATGTCGAACCCGATCACGATACCGTCGAGCGTGTAATTCCAACCATGTTGGGGGTAATCCGGACTATACATGCGGTACTCCGCAACGGATAATACTTTCGAGGTGAGTGATGTGGTCAGCTGTTCGGCGGAGGTCGTTGTATCACCCCCTGTGGCTACTTCTGCAAAAGGCTTATCGTTAGCAACCGGCGTCTCGTCGCTGCTGCAAGCTGCAAGGCCGATCGCCGCTAATAAGATAACAAAATAGTTTTTCATAATGGCGTATATTTCAATTAAAGTTTAATTTTCGGCTGCAATTTACGCATAAAGATCAGGGAAAACAAATAAAAACAAGATAATTTGATGAAAATGCGCCGAAAATCGCCAATAGAGTGCAGATATAGACCAAATGCCCCCGACCTTGTTGTGTTTCCGACTTCGTGGGCAACTTCCGCGAACTGCGCAATGTGGTCGAGCGGCTGATGATCCTCTCGGGCGAACGAATCACCGAACGCGATGTGGTGCGCTACTGTTAAGATTTACAATGAGATAGGTTAAACTCTTGGGTGCCGGCCGAAAAATATTTTTAATTTTTTTGTGAAATAAGTTGCATAATTCACTTTTTCGCCCTACATTTGCACTCGCAATTCGGCACCGTAGCTTAATTGAATAGAGCATCTGACTACGGATCAGAAGGTTACAGGTTTGAGTCCTGTCGGTGTCACACTCAAGATCAGCCACTTACAACGATGTAGGTGGCTGATTCGTTTTTTACCCCTCCCCACCGAAATTTGCGACTGGTCCGAAATTTACAACTGAACCGCTATTTCGGGACGGGACGCAATGCAAACAAAAAAGGAGATAACCGTTTGGTTATCCCCTCTCTTGAGCCGAAACCGAGATTTGAACTCGGGACCCCTTCATTACGAGTGAAGTGCTCTACCGCTGAGCTATTTCGGCCTTTCGGGCTTGGTTGTCGTCCCGTTTCGGAGTGCAAATATCAGAAAAAAATTTAATTCCCGCAACTATTTTCCATAAAAAACTTACTTTTTTTGTATCTTCGCATAAAATTCAGCAGCTATGATCACTTTTTGCATCTGTTTGGCGCTCCTCGTGACCGCCTATTTTACCTATGGACGCTACCTTGAGCGGCAGGTGGGCATCGATCCCGAGGCCGTGACACCTTGTCACCGTCTGGCCGACGGAGTGGATTATGTACAGCTCCCGCGTTGGCGCGTCTTTCTGATCCAATTGCTCAACATTGCGGGCACAGGCCCCATCTTCGGCGCCGTCTTGGGTGCCTGCTTCGGCCCCGTCGCCTTCCTGTGGATCACGCTGGGCGGTATTCTGATGGGGGCGATGCACGACTTCATCTCGGGCGTGATGCTCGTGCGCCACGACGGGTTGAGCATCCCCGAAGTGGTCGGTCACTACCTCGGCGGCGGGATGCGCCAGTTTATGCGCATCTTCTCGGTGCTGTTGCTTGTCTTGGTCGGCGCGGTCTTCCTGTTAAGCCCCGCGCAGCTGCTCTCGGGAATGACCCCTGCAATCTCGACAGAGACTTGGGTATGGATCATCTTGGCCTACTACTTCATCGCCACGCTCCTCCCGATCGATCAGATTATCGGTAAGATCTATCCGCTATTTGGTGTGGCACTCGTTGCGATGGCCGTCGGTCTGCTCGGCGCGGTGATCATCGGCGACTACACGATTCCCGAGCTGACGACCCTCCGCAACTTCCAGCTCAACGCCGAGGCATTGCCGATCGTTCCGACCCTCTTTATCACGATCGCCTGCGGTGCGATCTCGGGTTTCCACGCCACGCAGTCACCTCTGATGGCGCGTTGCGTGGGCAACGAGCGCGAGTGCCGCTCGGTCTTCTACGGAGCGATGATCTCGGAGAGCATCATTGCCCTTATTTGGGCGGCCGTAGCGATGGCCTTCTTCGGTGGCGCAGGCGAGTTGGCCACCACGCTGAAGGAGCACGGCGGCAGTGCCGCGTGGGCCGTCGATACGATCTCGAACGGTATGTTGGGTGTTGTGGGCGGCATCTTGGCACTGCTGGGTGTGGTAGCGGCGCCGATCACCTCGGGTGATACGGCCTTCCGCTCGGCGCGTCTGATCATTGCCGATATGCTCCACATCGAGCAGCGCACCCACTGGAAGCGTTTCCTGATCTGCATCCCGCTCTTCGTGGTGGGCTACTGGATCACGACGGTCGATTTCGATGTCGTATGGCGTTACTTCGCGTGGACGAACCAGTCGTTAGCGACCGTCGTGCTGTGGACGATCACGGTCTATATGGTGCGCCGCAAGGCCAACTATTGGATCGCGCTGTTGCCGTCGATCCTGATGACCTATGTCTGCTCGTCGTTCCTCTTCATCTCGGGGCAGTTCTTCGGGATGGCCGACCGCACGGCCGCCTACCTGTTGGGCGCCGCATTGACCCTTGTAATCACCTTGCTCTTTATCCATATCCTTCGTCGCAATGCAAAAACCGCAGCTTAAGCCGACCGCCGATCAGACCTTCGAACTGATCGGTTCGGGCAACTACGATTTTACGAAGATCTTGGCCGATGCCCGCGCCCTGCAACAACGCGGCGAGGTGGAGGCGGCCTGCAACCACCGCTTCCAAGCCTTTCAGCGGCTGATGGAGTTCCTGCCCGACGACGAGGAGATCGTCTTGGAGTGGAATCACCGCAACTCGCGCGCCGTCTTGGAGCTGCTCCACGCTACGGCGGTCGATCACTTCCTGATCGGCGACTACGAACTCTCGGCGGCGATGCTGGAGCTGCTGTTGGAGCTTGACCCCGAGGATCACTTGGAGGGGACGAACCTCTTGGCCTTCGACTATCAGGCGATGGACGAGCAGGAGCTCTTCGACGAGGTGATCAACGATGTGTCGGACAAGCACGCCGTGCGGCTGTTGCTGCTGCTGTGGGCGGGCTTCCGCCGCGAGGGGCAGTTGCCGCAGGGGGAGCTGAAGCGGCTGCGTGAACGCTTTGCGCCCTACTACAACGAGTTCACGGCCGACGATCATCCTGCCGACGCGGCCTACCTCGCCGCGATCGAGAGCGAACACCCCACGCCCGAAGCCGAGGCCCGCGAACTGTGGCTCCAAACCGAGAGCCTGTGGCTGCGCTATCCGGAGTTTATCGCCGCACTGATAGCAGCGAGAAGTTGAATGTAGAATTTAGAATTCAAAATTCAAGATGAGGAAGTTGGCTAACAAGGTGATTTCTGCGTTAAGTTCCTTTTGGTTGCTCCGGCTCGGCAAAGTCTGCAAGCAGCCTCTGCGCTCGCTTAATTGCAAACTTGAAATCCCACTTGTTATACAACTTCTAAAACTTGGGGCTGTCGCAACTTAACTTGTTGGACAGCCCTTTTTGTGGAAGAGTTGAGCGTACTGGGGGTACTGGGAGAATCTATTCTCTTTCCTCTTTCCTCTTCCCTCTTTCCTCTTTTAATAGTACTTCACCGTCTTCCCCTCGATCGCCGTCAGGATGGCATTGGCCACCGACGAGGCACCGATGCGGAAGAGCTCGGGCGTGAGCCACTCCTTGCCGAGGATCTCCTCGACGATCGTATAGTAGAGGGCGGCATCCTCGGCCGTGCGTACACCGCCGGCTGCCTTGAAGCCCACCTTGATCCCCGTCTTTTCGTAGTAGTCGCGGATCGCTTGGCACATCACCACCGCCGCCTCGGGTGTGGCGGCCACATCGATCTTGCCCGTCGAGGTCTTGACAAAGTCGGCCCCCGCGAACATCGAGAGGAGCGAAGCCTTGCGGATCAGTTCGGGCGTTTTCAGCGCACCCGACTCGATGATCACCTTCAGCACCACATCGTCGCCCTTCTCCTTGACCAAGAGTTCCACCTCGGCCGCCGCCTCGTCGTACTCGCCCGTGAGCATCTTGCCCACATTGAGCACGATGTCGATCTCGTCGGCACCATTCTCAACGGCCATCGCCACCTCCAACGCCTTCACCTCGAGGAAGGTCTGCGAGGCGGGGAAACCGCCCGCTACGCTCGTGATGCGCATCGGCGTACCATCGACCGCCAACCCGACCGTCTCGACAAACGAGGGATAGACGCAGATCGAGGCGACATTGGGGATGTGGGGGTAGGCCTGATAGAAGGCCGCCGCCTTGCCAGCAAAGGCGGTCACCGACTCGACCGAGTCGTTGCACGAGAGGGTCGTAAGGTCGATCGTCGAGTAGCAGAGCTTATAGACATCGACTGACTGATTCTTCACGGCCGCCGCCTTGATGCGGGCTACCTCCTGATCTACCTGCTCGACCGTCATGGCCGCAGCGTATTCGTTGAGCTGTTTTGCGTAATCCATAGTGCACACAATTTTTACAAAAATAGTGAAAAATTTTATAGAATTCAAAATTCCGAAAAAAACTTCACGCCTGCCGCCCAATATTGTCCTAAATAATTTTGAAAAAAATAAAAAAGGAAGTTGAAAACTAA
>CAZVNR010000052.1:0-11575 GCA_964628945.1 uncultured Alistipes sp.
GTTTTCTTCCATAGCTTTACATTTTTTGTGTAACGCTATTTCAGGACGGGACAATTAAAAATAAGCAGAGGTGAACCCCACGGGCTCACCTCTGCTTATTTTTAGCGCAGTGCACGATACTGCGAGGGCGACATACCCGTATTGCGACGGAAGTAGCTGCCGAAGAAGGATTGGTTGGCGAAGTTCAACTGATCCGAGATCTCCATAATGCTCTTGTCCGAGAACTTCAACAGCGTCTTGGCCTCAACGATTACATAGTAGTCGATCCAATCCGACACCGAGCGGCCGCTCACGCGCTTAATAAGGGTCGTGAGGTACTTCGGCGTGATGTCGAGCAGGTCGGCGTAGTAGCTTACGCTGCGCTCCTTCAGGTAGTGCTGACCGAGCAGGTGCACGAACGACTGGAAGTAGGCCTCGGCGCGGTTCTTCGGAAGGCCCATCATCGGCGAGGTCTTGATCTGACGGAGCAGCGTCTCGCCCACTTTATAGAGCGTTGCTGCAATCAGCGTGGGAACCAGATCGTCGGTGAAGGCGTGGTGCTCGGCGCGCATCTCACGCTCGATCAAGGCGATGTAGCTGCAGAGCATCTGCGTATTCTCCTCGGCGATATGGAGTGCCGAACGCTGCAGCTCGATCGAGAGCGGCATCAGCTGCTTCGTATCGACATTGATCTGCGAGAAGAACTTCGACGAGATGATCAGGATATGTGCCTTGAAATCATAGGCCTCGTAGAGCTGGCAGAGGTGGTTCGGAGCGACCGAGAAGAGGGTGTTCTTGCGGAGCGTGTACTCCTGCAGGTTGATCATCACGCGCGCCTCACCGGCCGTGCAGACACCGACCACGAAGGCATCCAAGCGATTGGGAATCTCGTAGATCGACGCAGCGTCCACATCGCAAGCAGCCACACAGTCGTTTCGCAATACGCCAAACGGGGTCCGAATTGCCGCAATCATATCGGCTACCTGATACGATGCAATCGGAATGTCAACATTAAGATGGGTTGCCATAATAGGTTGAAATTACGGTTTATTATTATTGGTTTAGTTATTTTGACTTACAAATATATAAATATCCCTTCAAAGAACCAAATGTAAATCGTAAAAAATCGCAAAATGAAACAAAAAAGATGGTTTCACCCGCTCTTTCATCCAAAAGCGACCACTGCGGCCAATAGTTTCCCTTCCGAAATTGGGAAATCAGAGAAAAATCATTATCTTTGTCTGTTGGAACAGATTAAACACCCATTGATCTATGGAGTATAAACTAACCGCAGATGCGCGCTGTGCCGTGATCGGCTACGGAACATGGGCTACGGCGTTGGTGGGCGTACTTACCGCCAAAGAGTGCCGCGTAGGCTGGTATGTGCGCAATGCCGAGGTGCTCGAGTCGCTGCGTACCGAGGGGCGCAACCTGCGCTACTTGAGCGATTTGGAGTTCGACCCCGAGCGCATCGCTCCGTCGGACGATCTGAACGAGGTGGTGGCCGGTGCCGACATTATCATTATGGCCGCTCCGTCGGCCTATCTCAAGACCTTCCTCGAGCCGCTCACCGTGTCGCTCAAAGATAAGTTCATCATCTCGGCCGTCAAGGGCATCATCCCGGGCGACTACAAGACCGTCGTCGAGTACCTGCACGACCGCTACGAGCTGTCGTACAAGCAGATCGGCCTCATCACCGGCCCGACCCACGCCGAGGAGGTGTCGCGCGAACGGTTGTCGTACCTCACGGTGGTCTGCACCGACCCCGAGAATGCACGGATCGTCGGGGCAAAGCTCTCGACGAAGTACATCCACTTAAGTTACTCGAACGATCTCTACGGCACGGAGTATGCCGCCATCCTGAAGAACATCTACGCCGTCGCGGTCGGTATGGCCATCGGCTTGGGCTACGGCGACAACTTCCTCGCGGTGCTGATCTCGAACTGCGCCTCGGAGATGACCCGTTTTTTGACGGAGAGCTATCCCGACGAGCGCAACACGCAGGCCTCGGCCTATTTGGGCGACCTGCTCGTAACCTGCTACTCGATCCACAGCCGCAACCGACGGTTAGGGCTGCTGATCGGACACGGCTGCTCGGTCAAGACGGCACTGAACGAGATGACGATGGTCGCCGAGGGCTACTTTGCCGCCGACTGCATCCGCCACATCAACTTCCGCCACAAGGTCGATATGCCGATCGCCGAGATGGTCTATCAGGTGCTCTACGAGCATGCCTCGGCGCGTAAGTCGATGAAGGCACTAACCGCCAAACTGATCTAACATAAAACAAACACAAAATAGCACTGCATTTATGAAAATTGACTACGCGAAGACCGGATTGGTGATTCCGGCCGAGATGAAGGAGAAGGCCCTTGCGGCCAACGCACTGTTGCACTCGGGCGAGGGCAAAGGTAACGACTTTTTGGGGTGGGTGAAGCTCCCCTCGTCGATCGGTGACGACAAACTGACGGCGATCGAGGCTGCTGCCGCCAAGCTGCGCGAGAAGTGCGACTTGGTGATCTGCATCGGTATCGGTGGTTCGTACCTCGGCGCCAAGGCGGTGCTGGAGGCGATGGCCAACCCGTTCCAGCTCTTGAAGAAGGAGCAGAGCAACCCGACGGTGGTCTTCGCCGGTCAGAATATCTCGGAGGACTACATCTACGAGCTGATGGAGGCCTCGAAAGAGCACGCGATCGGTGCGATCGTGATCTCAAAGTCGGGTACGACGACCGAGCCGGCGATCGCCTTCCGTCTGATCAAGGCCGAGATCGAGGCACGCTACGGCAAGCAGGAGGCTGCCGAGCGCATCGTCGCCGTGACGGACAAGGCACGCGGCGCGCTGAAGACCCTCGCCACGAACGAGGGCTACCCCACCTTCGTCATCCCCGACGATGTAGGCGGTCGCTTCTCGGTGCTGACCCCCGTGGGTCTGCTGCCGTTAGCCGTTGCCGGTGTCGATGTACGCGCCTTGGTGAAGGGTGCACAGCAGATGGAGGTGCTGACGGGCGAGGCTACCCCCTTTGACGAGAACCCCTCGGCGGTCTATGCAGCCGTGCGCAACCTGCTCTATGCCGACGGCAAGAAGATCGAGATCCTCGGTTCGTACGAGCCGCAGTTGCAGTACATCAACGAGTGGTGGAAGCAGCTCTACGGCGAGTCGGAGGGCAAGGAGGGCAAGGGTATCTTCCCTGCCAGCGTGACACTGACGGCCGACCTGCACTCGATGGGGCAGTATATTCAGGAGGGCGAGCGCACGCTTTTCGAGACGATCATTTCGGTCGTTTCGCCCAAGCATAAGGTGGTGGTCGAGGCCGACGCGGAGAACCTCGACGGGCTGAACTTTATGGCCGGCAAGCGCATTTCGGAGGTGAATCGCATGGCCGAGCTGGGCGTACAGCTGGCTCATGTCGATGGCGGCGTACCCAACATCCGCATCGAGATCCCGACCATTGATGCCGAGACGATCGGCGGCTTGCTGTACTTCTTCGAGAAGGCGTGCGGCATCAGTGGCTACATCTTGGGGGTCAACCCCTTCGATCAGCCGGGTGTCGAGGCCTACAAGAAGAACATGTTTGCCCTCTTGGACAAGCCCGGGTACGAGGAGGCCTCGAAGGCGATCAAGGCACGCTTGTAAACCCACGATCAACCCTTACAACAAGCAGCAGGGCGACCAAGAAAAGGTCGCCCTGCTGCTGTTGTAAAAAAAAGGGGGGGGCAGTTCTCTCGCGGGATGCGCGAAGAGCAATTCAAAATGTAGAATTCAAAATTCAAAATGAGAGGGCTAACGCGGTGTAGGATAGGTATTTAGGGAGGTTAGGGAAGTTAGGGAGGATGCCACTCCCTAAATTCTCTAAACTCCCTAAATTCTCTAAAAAAGCAGACAGCTGATCGCTGAATGCTTTTAGAAGGGGTATCCCACACCGAAATTAATGGCCGTATTGGCCCAACGGAATTTACGGAACCAGCGTTCACCCTTCGGCCAGTTGGGGTTGTGGAGCTGCACACCCCAGTCGAGGCGCAGGACGGCAAACTTGATATCGAAGCGCAGGCCGAAGCCCGTATTGAAGCCGAGCTGTTTGTAGAAGGTATCGAAGTGGAAGACGGCCTCCTCGGCATACTCCTCGGGGTTCGACTCGGTGTACCAGATGTTGCCCAGATCGAAGAAGGTCGCACCGCGCACCACCCCCCAGATCGGGAAGCGGAATTCGAGGTTGGCCTCCAGTTTCATATCGCCGAGCTGGGTCGGGAAAGTGGTCTTGGGTTCGGGGGTCGTACCCGGACCGAGCGTACGGGGGGCCCAGCCGCGCATGCTGTTGCTGCCGCCCGCATAGAAGAGGCGATCGAAGGGGATGGCATCGGAGTTGCCGTAGGCCTTCGCCCAACCACCATAGATGCGCCCCGCGATGGCCGTCTTTTCACCCAAGGTGATCTTGTGGCTGACGCTCAAGTCGGTACGCACATACTGCGAGTAGCGGATGCCGAACAGACGGTGGTAGCCGCGAGCAGGCGATCCCGAGATGAGGCGGTTCAGACCGTCGAGCAGGTTACCCGAAGTCTCGACATTGAAGCGCACGACCGTCGCATCACCCTTCAGATCGGCACTTTGGTTGTTGTAGCCGTAGCTGAAGTTCAGACCGGCAATCAGCTGCGTTTTGTAACTGTTCGCGAGGTATTGGTTTTCTGTTTCGCCCAAGAACTCGGGGTCGAGGCGATCGACCTTGATGACATTGATGTCGATCGGGCGCAACGAGAAGGTCGAAAAGCGGCGGTTGCTCCACTGGTAACCAAAGCCGGCACCGACAAGCGTACGGCGATAGTAGGGACGGTCTTGGAAATTGACCGAGAGCTCGAGTTTGGTCTTGGGCTGTACGATCGAGGCAAAGTAGCGATCGTTGGAGAGCAGCAGGAAGCGCGGGAAGGTCAATCCCGTCGTCACACCCATCTCCGTTGCGCGGCGCATCTTGGCATCGGTCGCCTTCATAAATTCGTAACCGGCCGAGAACGACACATCGAACGACTCGGCTCCGTGGAAGATGTTGCGGTTCTGATAACCGACCGTAGTCTTCAGGCCGTAGAAGCTCGAGGTGGTCGATCCCTCCACCTCCAGTTTGAAGCTCTGTCGGAGGGTCGGCGTGCAGTAGATGTCGCAGTCGAGCAGCCCCTCGTGCTTCTCGACCCGCAGTTCACCCTTCGATATGCCGTACTCGTCGAACTGCCCGACCGTCTCGTAGGTGGTCTGCCGTTCAGCGAGCGGCGTGAACGATACGCGGGCACTGCGGAAGAAGCCGAGCGCCATCAGATCGGCCGTCGTGCGCTTCACATCGTTGCTGCTGTAAAGCTCGTCGGTGTGGAGGCGAATCGCCTGTCGCAACACCGAGGGGCGAATCTGCAACGGGCCGTTGCTGATGATGTTCAGCCCGCGATAGAGCGTATCGCGGCGAACGCTGTCGGCCGAACGGGTCGCGGCAAGGTTGTGGTCGGAATAGACATTGATCGAGCGGATGCGGTAGCGGAGATTCTCCTCCTCGGTCTGGATGCCTAGGCGGTCGGTCTCGTAGTGCGGCCACACGACCATCGTCAGATCGGCCGTGCGATCCGAGCGCAGCGTATCGGCGATGTAGGAGATGTTGCCCACCGTGAAGTTGTAGTAGCCCAAATTGTTCAGGTGCTCGGCCACGCGCTCACGCTCGGCATCGAGCGTCACGGTAGCGAACGGTTTGCCGGAGCGGATCATCGAGTTGATCGTATCGGAGAGGACCTCCTGCTTCAGCGTACGGTCGCGGAAGTCGTAGTCGATCCGGCCGATGGTGTAGAGTTCGCGTTGCTGCGTGCGGTAGGTGATCGAGGCGCGGCGCGGGCGCGAGGTGGTATCGACCTCGAAGGTGGCCGACGAGCGCAAAAAGCCTCGATTATCCATATAGACCTTGAGGTTGTTGGCACTGGTTCGCGCCAGATCCAGATCGAGCAGCACCGGTTTTTTCCCCACCTTCTCGCGCTTCCAACGATTCCAGCCGTTCTGCTTCGTCGAGTCGGCGTGCTGGTAGATCCAGATCGGCAGATTGGTGCCGAAGAGGCGTTTGGTGGGGATCGTGCGGATATACTTCTCCAGCTCCTCCCTCTTCAAACGCTCCTTGCGCGGTGCCTCGCGGTCGGTTTCAATCTTTACTTTACTCAACAGGTAGCTCCCCTCGGGGATGTTGCGCGTAACGCTGCAGGCCGAGCAGAGTATGCCCGACACCACCAGCCACAACAACCGTCGAAGAAACCCGTACATCGTCATCGAATCGCCTATTGGTTAAAGAATCCGCGCTCCTTGAGCAGTGCAAGGTAGCTCTTCGAGATGGCACGATTGTCCTTCTCCACATAGCGGCGCTCGGTGAAGATGCGTGCCAAGTTCGGCAGCCCGTTCTCCTCGAGGAGCTTTTTGGTCAGCTCCGACTCCTCGCGTTCGGCCCACAGCTCGTCGATCTCGGCGGCCGTGTACTCCTTGTACTTCTCGTAGTGGACGATGCCGTCCAGCGGCAGACGATCCGTCAGTTCGGGCTTCTCGTCGGGATAGCCCACCACGATCGTCGTCACGGGCAGTACCCCCTTCGGCAGCTCCAACACGCGTACGATCTCGCCGGCCGTATAGATCGTCGTCCCCAGCACGCAGATACCCAGCCCGTTGGCCTCGGCCGCGATCGAGAGGTTCTGCGCCGCCAACATCGCATCGATGGTCGCCGTCAGGAACCACGCAAAGTTATCGTAGGCCGGCTCGGCATCGCGCTGTTTGCACCACATCGAGAAGCGGTGCACATCGGCACAGATCGTGATCACACAGGGTGCCTCAACGACCATCTGCTGCCCGAAGTGGCACGGCAGGAGCTTCTCGCGCATCGCCCGATCGCGCGTCACGACGAGCGAGTAGAGCTGCATATTGCCGCAGGTCGAGGCACGCGAGGCCGCCTCCAGCAGCTCGTTCAACAGCTCCTCGGGGATCGGTGTCGATTTGTATTTACGAATCGAACGGTGGCTAAAAATCGTATTTTTCATCGTCTATTTCAGCGAATTATAAAATTGTTCATACTCCTTGACCTCCTCCGTGCAGGGGCGTTCATCCCCCCATCGGCACTGCTCCGTCGCAAGGTCGATCGAGAGCTCCCCCTCGGCCTCGTAGGTGGCATTCCCCGAGAGCGAGGTCGTAATCTCCGTCCCCTCGTGCCGGCAGCAACAATCGACCTTGCCGCCGCTGTTGCGCACCTCGATCGGTTGCCCCGTGCGGTTCAGCCCCAAGAGGCACGAAGCGGTCGAACAGGCCGTCATCGCCGTTCCGCACGACGAGGTAAGCCCCACACCGCGCTCGTAGGTGGCCGTGTAGATCGCCTGCTCGCCCGTGTGGCGGAAGAGGCTCACATTGACTCCGCGCGGCAGCAGCTCGGTCAGCTCCTTCACCCGCTCGCCGAGTGCCGTGAGGCGTTCGAGGTCGATCTCCTCCACCTCGGCGACCAAGTGCGGATTGCCCAAATTAAGGTAGGTAAAGCGCAGCTCCGCATCCAACTCCGGCACCACGCGCCCGATCCACTCCCCCGTCTGCAGGCTCTGCGGGAACTCCGCCGAGGCGGTGCGGATCGCAATATCGACCCGATAGGTCGGGATCGTGCCGTAGATCGGCCGATCGCGGCGGATGTGCTGGATGCGACCGCCCGACCAGAGGTCAAACCGATCGCACGCCTCACCGACATAGTGCTGCGCCTGCCGTGCCACGCAACGAATGCCGTTGCCGCACATCTCCGCCTCCGAACCGTCGGTGTTGAACATCCGCATCCCGAAGGTATCGCCCGTACGCACCGTCAGCAGCAACCCGTCCATCCGTTCACGCTCCGTGCAGAGCCGCGCGATGAGGTACGGATGTTCGGCCAAGCCCTCCAACTGCGGCTCGGCAACAGCATCGAGCATCAAAAAACGATTGCCCGACCCGTGACAGCGTATGTAGTTTGTTGTCAGCATCTTTCGTTTCGTTCCTCCTCAAAGGGCGATTTGGAAGTCAAAATTACGAATAATATTCCGCTTTTTCAAACCCCACCCCGCAACTTTCGATGCAAAGCGACCGTTTTTTGCCAAAAAATGTGTAATATTGCGGTGAAAAACCGATTTGAAACAGCGAAACAATGGTTGAGAAGTTTATTATGGCGGGCGAAACGCCCCTTCATATCTGCGATTCGGAGCAGGGCGAAAAGTGTGTGGTGCTGCTGCACGGTTATTTGGAGTCGATGCTCGTGTGGGACGAGTTCGTCCCCTATATATATAAGAAGGTGCGCGTCGTGACGCTCGACCTCCCGGGACACGGCATCTCGGCCGTACTCGGCGAAGAGCACTCGATGGCCTTCTTGGCCGATACGGTCGCCGCCGCAATGGAGGCTCTCGGCGTCGCACGCTACACGGTCGTCGGCCACTCGATGGGGGGCTATGTGGCGTTGGCACTCTGCGAACGCTACCCCGAGCGGCTCGACGGGCTGGTGCTCTTAAGCTCGACCCCGAACCCCGACACGGAGGAGAAGGCCGAGAACCGTCGCCGCGAGATCGCCCTCGTCAAGAGCGGCAAGAAGGAGCTGTTGGCACGGGTCGCCCCCGCCGCCGGCTTCGCCGCCGAGAATCGCCGCCGTATGCAGGATGCGATCGCCGACCTCACGGAACAGATCACCGTCACCGAGGATGAGGGGATCGTCGCCCTGCTGAACGGTATGATCGGCCGCGCCGACCAGAACGAGATGCTGCAAAAGAGCCCCGTACGCCAGCTCTTTATCCTCGGCCGCAAGGACGAGTACATCACCGCAGAGGTGGCCGAGACGATGGTGGCCCGCCACCCGCAGGCAGCGGTCGTTTGGCTCGAGAACTCGGGTCATATGGGTTTCCTCGAGGAGCCCCAAGCTGTGGCCGATGCGCTGCTCAACTTTTGTCTGTAAGCTGTCAGCTATCAGCTTCCGTCACAACAAAAAAATTCATCCGACGAGGTGAGTGCAAGGCACACAAAAAGGCGAGGCACGGCCGCTTAAGAAGCGGCTCTTGCGTGGGCTGCGCGACGGAGTAAGTTCATAGCGCGAGCTATTTTTAGGCACACGAAACCCCGCAGTCCGGAGCATACAGCGCGTATGTGAGGAACTGCGGGGTTTTGTGTAACGACAAAAGAGCCGTGCTATGGACTTACTCTTCGGGTTCTTGCATCGTATGATAAACATTCGTCACATCATCATCCTCTTCCAAACGCTCGACAAGCTTCTCGATGGCCTCACGACCCTCGGCATCCAGCTCCTTGGTGTCGGTGGGGATATAGACACCCTCACCCGAGACGATCTCGTAACCCTGATCGTCGAGCCACTTTTGGATACCGCCGAAGGACTCGTAGGCGGCATAGACGGTGATGCCATCCTCCTCGGCGTAGAATTCATCGACACCCAAGTCGATCATCTCGAGCTCGAGCTCCTCGGGATCAACCCCCTCGGCTGCGTGGAACTTAAAGACGCACTTGTGCTCGAACATAAAGGCTACCGAGCCGCTGTTGCCGAGCGTACCGCCGCACTTGTTGAAGTGCATGCGCACATTGGCCACGGTGCGGTTCGTGTTGTCGGTTGCCGTCTCGACGAGGAAGGCGATGCCGTGTGCGCCGTAGCCCTCGTAGATGACCTCCTTATAGTCGGCCGAATCCTTCTCGGTGGCACGCTTGATGGCACGCTCCACATTCTCTTTGGGCATATTCTCCGCCTTCGCGTTCTGCATCAGCAGACGCAGACGGGTGTTGGACGAGGGGTCGGGACCGGCCGCCTTCACGGCGATTTCGATCTCCTTACCCAACTTCGTAAACACACGCGCCATATGTCCCCAGCGCTTCATTTTTCTCGCCTTGCGATACTCGAATGCTCTTCCCATGGTATTTATTCCTTTTAATTTTCTTTCGTGATGCAAAAGTACACAAATATAAATTAAAAATGAAAAATTAAAAATTAAAAATTGAGCCTGCACTGTGAAAGTATTTCGTATCTTTGTGAAAACCTTAAAATTTACGACGATGGAAATTGGAGCAAGATTTGATCATTTCAACATTGATGTACAGGATTTGGAGCGCAGTATCGCCTTCTACAACAAGGCGTTGGGGCTAAAAGAGGTGCGGCGCAAGGTGGCCAATGACGGCAGCTACACGATCGTCTTCTTGGGGGACGGCGTCACGGGTTTTACGCTCGAGCTGACATGGCTCTGCGACCACGCCGATCGCCCCTTCGAGCTGGGCGAGAACGAGAGCCACCTCTGCGTGCGGGTCGAGGGCGACTACGAGGAGCTGCGCGAATATTACCGCGCGATGGGGTGCCTCTGCTACGAGAACCACAAGATGGGGCTCTACTTCATCAACGACCCCGACGACTACTGGATCGAGGTGTTGCCGATGAAAAGGTAGCGATTACACAATTCAAAATTTAGAATGCAAAATTCAAAATTGAGAGTTGAGAATGGAGAATGGAGAATTAAGCTGCGCAGCCTAAAAACGCGACCTAAAAAACCATGTCATTCCGAACGCGGCAAGCGGAGGAATCTTCCTCTTTCTCAAAAGCTGAATGCTGACTGCTGATCGCTGAAAGCTGAAAGCTGAACAAGGAAGATCCCTCGTCGCCTTTGGCTCCGTCGGGATGACATTGTGTTAAATTCAAAATTTAGGATTGAGGGGTGAGAATTGAAAATTGAGAATTAGGCTGTGCAGCCTAAAAACGCGACAAGAAGTTCCTTTAATCGCCTTTAACAGCCCTTAATGGCCTTTGATCAAATTATTGGCGCAAGATTTGCCCCTTGTCGTGCGTGGACAAGGGGCGTTTTCATTGGGATCTGATCGCGGCGAATCTGCTATTCGGCGCGAACTTCTCGTTCTATGTCTCGCTGATCCACAACTACCTCCCCTATCGGCAGCTCTTCATCCTGCAGGTCGTCGCGGCTGCCCTCGTCTTCATCCCCTCGGCACTCCTCTCGCCGCGCAGCTACCGCATCGCGTGGCGTGATGCGGTGCAGATTCTCTTCGTGTCGGTGCTGGTCGTCTATGGATGGATGTATCTGATTCTGTGGGGCTCCTCCTACACCACCCCGATCGATGCGGCGATCATCGCCACCTTGGGTCCCGCCTTCACGCTGCTGATCGACCGTCTGCTTCACCGCACCTCGCCCCTGAACCGTTCGCGCCTCTTCGGTTCGGCGGCGATCTTTGTCGGGGCGTGGCTTTTGATCTTCGATCGGGGATTTGTCCTCGTACACGGCAGTCGCGGCTACGGCAACCTCTTGGTACTCTGTGCCGTTGTCGCCATCGCCGCCAATACGGTGCTGATCAAGCCGCAGCTCGAGCGGCTCGGCACGCGCGTTGTGATGGGGTGGTACTATCTGATCGGCCTACTCATCACGCTCCCCTTTTTTCGGAGCTACCTCGACCTCTCGGCCGTCTGGCGGCTGCCCCTCTCGGCACTCGGCGAGTTGGTCTATGTGCTGCTGCTCGGCACCGTCTGGCCGATGTGGCTGCTCTATCGCGGTACGGAGCACCTGACGGCCGTCCACACCGCCCTCTACCGCTACATCCAGCCCCTCA
>CAZVNR010000053.1:0-11485 GCA_964628945.1 uncultured Alistipes sp.
TGCCAAAGGTCGCGGCCCGCTCCTCAAGGAGGGGATGGTCATCTGCATCGAGCCGATGATCAATATGGGAGGCCGCGCGGTCGTATTCGAGGAGGACGGATGGACCGTTCGTACGCGCGATCGCAAGCCGGCAGCACACTACGAGTTTGCTGTGGCGATCCGTAAAAACGGTCCCGACGTGCTGACGGATTTCAGCATCATCGAAAAGGCTATTAAACACTAAGGCTCTATGGCAAAACAAGCTGTAATCGAATGTGATGGGACGATCATCGAGGCCCTGTCGAACGCAATGTTCCGCGTTGAGTTGGACAACGGTCACATTTTGACGGCCCACATCTCGGGCAAGATGCGAATGCACTACATCAAGATCCTGCCCGGGGACAAGGTAAAGGTAGAGATGACGCCCTACGATCTGTCGAAGGGGCGCATTTCGTTCCGTTACAAATAAAAAGGTACAATAACCAGATTGCTTGAAAAACTATGAAAGTAAAAGCATCCATCAAAAAGAGAAGCGAGGATTGCAAGATTGTAAAGCGTAAGGGTAAGCTCTACGTAATTTGCAAGAAGAATCCCAAGTTCAAAATGCGCCAAGGTTAAACCAAATTAAAGAAAAGAGAGACATTATGGCACGTATAGTTGGTGTAGATTTACCCAAAAATAAGAGAGGCGAGATCGGTCTGACCTATATCTTCGGTATTGGTCGTTCGACGGCTCGCAAGATTCTTGACACGGCTGGTATCAGCTACGATGTCAAGGTTCAAGATTGGACCGACGAGCAGGTAGGTGCAATTCGTTCGACGATTGCCGACCTCGGTTTGAAAGTCGAGGGCGAGTGCCGTTCGCTCGTACAGCTCAACATTAAGCGTCTGATGGATATCGGTTGCTACCGAGGCATCCGTCACCGTCTGGGTCTTCCCCTTCGTGGTCAATCGACCAAGAACAACGCTCGTACGCGTAAGGGTAAGAAGAAGACGGTTGCAAACAAGAAAAAGGCAACGAAGTAATCTTTAGAGAATTATGGCAAAGAAAACAGGAACTGTTAAGAAGAAGGTTGTTAAGGTTGGTTTGGTGGGCAACGCCTACATTCACTCGAGCTTTAACAATGTGATTGTCACGATCACCAACGAGAATGGTGATGTGATCAGCTGGTCGTCGGCCGGTAAGATGGGCTTCCGTGGTTCGAAGAAGAATACGCCGTATGCAGCGCAGACTTCGGCTGCCGACTGCGCCAAGGTAGCCTTCGATATGGGTCTTCGTAAGGTGAAGGTCTATGTGAAGGGCCCGGGTCAGGGTCGTGAGTCGGCCGTTCGTACGATCCACGGTGCCGGTATCGAGGTGATCGAGATCATCGATGTTACTCCGCTGCCGCACAACGGTTGCCGCGCTCCTAAACGTCGTAAGGTATAATTTTACGGAATTATTCGCATTACGAAAGTTAAGGTATCACAAACTAATTAAACAAGATTAAGACAATGGGAAAATATATTGGACCTAAATCGAAGATCGCTCGTAAGTTTGGCGAGGCTATCTATGGTGCCGACAAGGTGCTTGAGAAGCGCAACTTCCCTCCCGGCCAGCACGGTTTGGCTCGCAAGCGCAAGAAGGTGTCGGAGTACGGCACGCAGCTGAGCGAGAAGCAGAAGGCGAAGTACACCTACGGCCTTTTGGAGAAGCAGTTCTCGCGTACCTACGAGCAGGCTGCCCGTATGGGTGGTATCACGGGTGAGAACCTGTTGAAGCTCTTGGAGTGCCGTTTGGACAATGTGGTATATCGTTTGGGTATCGCCCCGACGCGTGCAGCTGCCCGTCAGCTCGTATCGCACTGCCACATCTGCGTCAATGGTACGGTTGTGAACATTCCTTCGTACTCGTTGCGCGCCGGTGATGTTGTATCGGTACGCGAGAAGTCGAAGAGCTTGGAGGTGATTACCAACTCGCTCGCAGGTACGGCCAAGAGCCGCTACTCGTGGTTGGAGTGGGACGGTGCCGCGATGAGCGGTAAGTTCCTGCAGAAGCCCGAGCGTGAGGAGATTCCCGAGAATATCAAGGAGCAGCTCATCGTCGAGTTGTACTCGAAGTAGTAAATCAACAAATTCAAGATCTATATGGCAATATTAGCATTCCAGAAACCTGAAAAGGTGATTATGCTCGAATCTACTTCGTCGTTCGGAAAGTTTGAGTTCCGACCGCTGGAGCCCGGATTCGGTCGTACGGTCGGAAACGCTTTGCGCCGTATCCTGCTCTCGTCGCTCGAGGGTTATGCGATTACGACCGTAAAGGTGGCCGGCGTTGACCACGAGTTCGCCGCCATTCCCGGCGTGAAGGAGGATATGTTACACATCATCCTCGCCCTGAAGCAGATTCGCTTTATCCGCACCGTTGATAATCAGGATGCCGAGAAGGTGTCGATCAATGTTGCGGGTGTGACGGAGCTGACTGCCGGATATATCTCGAATTACCTGTCGTTCTTCAAGGTACTGAACCCCGAATTGGTGATCTGTCATCTTGCACCCGAGACGAAGATGCAGCTGACGATCACGATTGGCAAGGGTCGTGGTTATGTTCCCGCCGAGGAGAATATGCCCGAGAATTGCGAGTTCGGTACGCTCCCGATCGACTCGATCTTCACGCCGATCAAGAATGTGAAGTATGCGATCGAGGACTATCGTGTGGAGCAGCGTACGGACTACGAGAAGTTGAATTTGGAAATTACTACCGACGGGTCGATTCACCCGAAGGACGCTCTGAAGGAGGCCGCCAAGATCCTGATCCAGCACTTTATGCTCTTCTCGGACGAGAAGATCACGGTGAATATGGAGGATAAGAACGGCACCGAGGAGTTCGACGAGGATGTACTGCACATGCGCCAGCTGCTGAAGACGAAGCTCTCGGATCAGGATCTGAGCGTTCGCGCCCTGAACTGCCTGAAGGCAGCCGAGGTTGAGACGCTTGGCGATCTGGTGAAGCTGAACCGCAACGATCTGCTGAAGTTCCGCAACTTCGGTAAGAAGTCGCTGACGGAGCTGGACGAGCTGTTGGCCTCGCTGAACCTCAAGTTCGGAATGGATGTATCAATCTACAAACTTGACAAAGATTAACACACTATGAGACATAACAAGAATTACAACCACCTCGGTCGTCAGGCGGGTCACCGCAAGGCCCTGATGTCGAACATGGCATCGTCGCTGATCCTGCACAAGCGCATCGAGACCACGGTTGCCAAGGCAAAGGCCCTCCGTCAGTTCGTTGAGCCGCTGGTAACCAAGTCGAAGGAGGATACCACGCACTCGCGTCGTGTCGTATTCTCGTACCTGAAACAGAAGGAGGCCGTTACGGAGTTGTTCCGTACGATCGCTCCGAAGATCGCAGAGCGCAACGGCGGCTACACGCGCATCCTGAAGACGGGCTTCCGTCTGGGTGACGCAGCCGAGATGTGCATCATCGAGTTCGTTGACTTCAACGAGGCCTACACGCTGGGCGTAACGCCGGCCGCTGCTGCAGCCGAGGCGAAGCCGAAGACGCGTCGTTCGCGCTCGAAGAAGACGACGGATGCCGTAGAGGATGCAACGGTCGTAGAGAAGAAGCCTGCAAAGAAGGCTGCTGCTCCGAAGGCTGCTGCCAAGACGGCTGCTCCGAAGGTGGCAAAGAAGACGAATGTCGGTAAGAAGATGTAGTCTTCGCGTTCAGACGAACGCACAAAAACGGGTTCTCGCAAGAGGACCCGTTTTTTTTGCCATGCAAAAAAACGATCAGCTTTCAGCTTTTTTAGGGAATTGAGAGAGGTTAGGGAATTAAGGGAGAACTCGCTAATCGCTTTAACCTCCCTAATCTCCCTAATGCTCGGTCGCGCAGCTAATTTTTAATGCTTAGTCTTTAATTTTTAATTAGAAAATGCTATCTTTGTAAATCGTGTAACCTATACCGAACGAAAACCGAACCGATGAAAACTACTGCGCTGAAAACCATTCTGTTGTCGCTGCTGTTGGCGATTGTGATGCCGCTGACGGCTCAACCGCTCGAGGAGCAATTCCGTCGCCCGACGGGGGATGCCCGTCCGTGGACGCTGTGGTACTGGATGTATGGGGCGATCTCCGACGAGGGGGTGCGTGCCGATCTGCAATCAATGGCCGAGGCGGGGTTGGGCGGAGCCTACCTCGTCACGATCCGTTCGAGCGACGATAAGCGCGGTGTGCCGTTTCAGGGCGATTCGGATCAGCTGACCGAGAATTGGTGGCAGCGTGTGCGCACGGCCTTCGACGAGGCCGATCGGCTCGGGCTGCAGCTCGGTGTGCACATTTGCGACGGTTTTGCGCTTGCGGGCGGCCCGTGGATCAGCCCCGCCGAGTCGATGCAGAAGGTGGTGACGAGCGAGATGGTCGTCGAGGGCGGAAAGCCTCTCGCGCTGGAGTTGAAGAGGCCCGCACACTACGACGGTTACTACGAAGATATTGCCCTCTTGGCAATGCCGATGAAGGGGGTAGCCGAATTGCCCGCCCCGCAGGTGGAGGTCGCAACGACCGCTCCGGAGGCGACCGAGAAGCAGCGTGCCTCGATCGACGAGAAGGGGGTGATTCGCGCCGGTGCGGCCTGCCGCCTCCGCTATACTTTCCCCGAGGAGGTGACCGTGCACCACATCGAGATCCTCCTCTCGGGCAACAACTATCAGGCGCACCGTCTGAAGATGTATGTCGAGGAGGAGGGGGGCGCACTTCGTCCCGTATCGCAGCTCGAGCCAGCACGCCACGGCTGGCAGAATACCGATTTTCAATCGACCCACGCCGTTGAACCTACGACGGGGCGTTGCTTCGTCTTTGATTGGACACCCGACGGGAGCGAGGCCGGTGCGGAGGATCTGGATGCTGCAAAGTGGAAACCCAATCTGAAGATCAAAGAGATCCGTTTCGGCGGTACGCCCCGCATCCACCAGTGGGAGGGCAAAGCGGGCTATGTATGGCGCGTGGCGCGTGCTACTTCGGCGCGTGAGGTGCCGACGGCCGCCTGTGTGCAGCCCGACGAGGTGATCGACCTTACGGCGCAACGGACGGGCGATCGCGTGACGGTCGATCTCCCCGAGGGGTCGTGGCGCATCCTGCGCATCGGCCACACGGCAACGGGTCATACGAACGCAACGGGCGGTGCCGGTCGCGGTTTGGAGTGCGATAAGTTCAGCCGTGCGGCGGTGGGCAAGCAGATCGACAACTGGTTTGGCAAGATCTACCGCACGATCGACCCCGAGGTGGCACGCCGCGTGCTGAAGATCCTCTATGTCGATAGCTGGGAGTGCGGTTCGCAGAACTGGAGCGCGAACTTCGCTGCGGAGTTCAAGGCACGCCGCGGCTACGATCTGAAGCCTTGGCTGCCCCTCTTTGCGGGGGTGCCGATGGTGTCGGCCGAGGCGTCGGAGCGCGTGTTGCGCGATGTGCGCGAGACGATCGGCGAACTGGTACACGATGTCTTCTTTGATGTCTTGGCCGAGAAGGCCGATGCGTATGCGTGCCGCTTCACGGCCGAGAGCGTGGCTCCAACGATGGTGAGCGACGGTATGTACCACTACGACAAGGTCGATCTGCCGATGGGCGAGTTCTGGCTCAACAGCCCCACGCACGACAAACCGAACGATATGTTGGATGCGATCAGTGGCGGCCGTATCTATGGCAAGCGGATCATCTCGGCCGAGGGCTTCACGGAGCTGCGCGGCGTATGGGATGCCACGCCCGCTACGCTCAAACCCCTCTTGGATCGCAACTATGCACTCGGACTGAACCGCTTGGTCTATCATGTCTATACGCACAATCCGTGGCTGAACCGCCGCCCGGGTATGACCCTCGACGGCATCGGCCTCTTCTTCCAGCGCGATAATGTGTGGTTCAAGGATGGCGCCAAGGGGCTGTGCGACTACGCTGCCCGCTGCCAAACGCTCTTGCAGTATGGTTGGCCGGTGGTCGATGTGGCGGTCTTTACGGGCGAGGAGATGCCGCGCCGTTCGGTGCTGCCCGACCGCTTGGTGCCGTCGCTCCCGGGCATTTTTGGCGAGGAGCGGGTCGAGAGCGAGCGCGTGCGCCTTCGTAACGAGGGCAACCCGATGCGCGTGAAGCCCGTCGGTGTTACGCATACGGCCAATATGGCCGATCCCGAACAGTGGGTCGATCCGCTGCGCGGCTACGCCTACGACTCGTTCAACCGCGATGCGCTGCTCCGCTTGGCGACGGTTAAGGAGGGGCGTTTGGTGCTGCCGCACGGCGGCTCGTATCGCCTCTTTGTGGTGCCCGAGGCACGCCCGATGAACCCCGAAACGCCGCTCTCGGAGGAGGTTCGCACGAAGATCGAGGAGCTGAAAGCGGGCGGTGTGATCGTCCCCGAGCTCCCCTATACGGCGGCCGATTTCGCCGCCTACGGCTTGGAGCGCGATGTGATTGCCTCGGAGGTGGTGGCGTGGACACACCGCCGCTCGGAGGAGGATGATACGGATATCTACTTCTTTGCCAACCAGCACGGTACAAAACGCACGATCGACCTCTCGCTGCGCGTGGCGGGTCGTGTGCCCGAGCTGTGGAACCCGATGACGGGGGCGATCGAGGATCTCGCCGCGTGGTCGGTGCGTGATGGGCGTACCGAGCTGAAAATCGCGCTGGAGGGGAATGCCTCCTGCTTTGTGGTCTTCCGCCGTGCGGGTGTACCGTCGGCCGTGAAGGAGCAAGAGCGCCTGCAGCGTGTCGAGCCGCTCAAGACCGCGCCGTGGTGGGTGTCGTTCGATCTGAACGAGCAGGGCAAGCGCACCGAACGCCGCACGGAGCTCTTCGATTGGTCGCAGGAGGCGCACCACGAACTGCGCTACCACTCGGGACGGGTCGAGTACCGCACCTCGTTCAACTATAAGCCGCGCAAGGGTGAGCGTGTTGTGCTCTGCTTGGGGCGCGTCTGCGATGTGGCGGCTGTGACGGTGAACGGCAAACCGTGCGGCATCGCGTGGACGGCACCGTACGAGGTCGATGTGACCGAAGCACTGAAAAAGGGCGAGAACAAGCTGCTCGTCACCGTATCGAACACTTGGGCCAACGCCCTCTTGGGTCAGGAGCTGGGCAAAGCCCCCTTCCGCAACATCTGGACGAACGGCACCTACCGCCGCAAGGAGCAGACGCTGCTGCCGGCAGGTCTGATGGGGCCGATCGAACTGCGCATTGAAACGCATAAACAATAACACAAACCGATATGAAACTACAACGATTGTGGCTGCTCTGTGCGGCCGTTTGGATGGCCTCGACGGCCGCTGCCGAGGTGAAGATGCCCGCCATCTTTACCGACAATATGGTGCTGCAACAGCAGACCAACGCCCGCCTGTGGGGGTGGGCAACACCCAACAAGCAGGTGAAGGTGACCCCCTCGTGGAGCGGTGAGAGCGTAACGACCAAAGCCGATCGGGAGGGTCGTTGGCGGATCGATCTGCCGACGATCGAGGCAGGCGGCCCCTACACGATCTCCATCTCGGATGGCAAGGAGCTGGTGCTCAACAATGTGATGCTGGGCGAGGTGTGGGTCTGCTCGGGACAGTCGAATATGGAGATGCCGATGAAGGGTTTTAAGAACCAGCCCGTCGAGAACGGCAACTTGGATGCCGCGAAGGGCACGAATCCCAACATCCGCCTCTTTACGGTGAAGCGCAACGCCAAGATCGACGAGGTGGAGGATGTCGTGGGTAAATGGAACGAGGCGAAACCCCTCTCGATCCGCGACTTCTCGGCTACGGCCTACTACTTCGGTCGTATGATCGAGGAGGAGTTGCAGATGCCCGTCGGGCTGATCTGCGTGGCGTGGGGCGGCTCGGCCTGCGAGGCGTGGATGACCGAGGAGATGCTCGCCGCCTTCCCGCAGGTGAAACTGCCCGAAACGCAGGCCGAGGTCGATAAGACGCAACAACGCTGCCCGACTGCCCTGTGGAACGGTATGCTTAAACCGATTGTCGGGATGGCGATGCGCGGCGTGATCTGGTATCAGGGGTGCGACAACTGGAACCGCGCCTACTACTACGCCGATCTGAACGCCACGATGATCAAGGGGTGGCGCGAAGAGTGGGGCATTGGCGACTTTCCCTTCTACTACTGCCAGATCGCACCGTTCGACTACGATATTATCACCGGTAAGGGTCAGCCGCGCTACAACTCGGCCTACCTGCGCGAACAGCAGGCAAAGGTGGAGTTTATGGTGCCCAACTCGGGTATGGTCGTCCTGCTCGACAAGGGTATGAAGGACGGCATCCACCCCTACGACAAGCAGACCCCGGGTGAGCGTTTGGCACTCCACGCACTGGCCAAGACCTACGGCTTCGAGGGGATCTACTGCGACAGCCCCGTCTATAAGTCGATGGAGGTGAAGGGCAATACGATCGAGATCTCGTTCGACCGCTCGCCGATGTGGATCTCGTGCAAGCACGCCTTCGAGTCGAAGTGGGTGAAGATCGCCGGCGAGGATCGCGTATTCCACCCCGCCAAGGCGAAGGTGAAGCAGAAGAAACTGATCGTCTGGAGCGACGAAGTGCAGAACCCCGTAGCCGTGCGCTACGGCTTCGAGGATTGGGTCGAGGGTGATCTGTTCGGTTCGGACGGCCTGCCGATCTCGTCGTTCCGCACCGACGATTGGCCCGATCCGGCACCGATTAAGCAGTAGCTAAATCTAAAATTCAAAATTTAGAATGCAAAATTCAAAATGATCAATTTAAGGATATGCCTCTTAACGGCGGTGGTGGCGTTGTGGTCGCTGGCGGCGCAGGCGCAACCGGCCGATTACAGTTGGACGAGCGAGAGTCGGAACTCCTCGGAGTCGATGCCGTTGGGCGGTGGCGATATCGGCCTCAATGTGTGGGTCGAGGGGGGCGATCTTTGCTTCTACATCTGCCGTAGCGGCTCCTACGACGAAAACAACGCGCTGCTCAAGGCGGGGCGCGTGCGCCTGCGGATCGAGAACGGCGACAAGACGGCTCCGTTCCGTCAAACCCTGCGCCTTGCGAAGAGCGCGATGGAGGTTGAGTTGCACGGCGCGACGATCCTCCTGTGGGTCGATGCTTTCGAGCCGGTCATTCGGGTCGAGGTGTCGGGTCAGCGAGCCGTCAGCTGCCTTGTGCAGTACGAGAACTGGCGCTACGAGGATCGCCCCTACCGCAAACTGGAGGGGTTGCAGGGGTCGCACAAGTGGCGCAAACCGGCCGGTCTGCAGACCTCGGCCGATGTGATTGCGGCCGACGAAAAAGGGGTGACCTTCTACCACCACAACCCCGCCGTGACGGCCTTCGACCGCACGGTGGAGGTCGAGGGGATGAACGAGGTGAAGGCCGAGTTGTGGAACCCGTTGGCGCACCGCATCTCGGGCGGCCGCCTGTGGAGCGATCAGCTCACCTATGTCGGGACGAGCGACGGAACATACTGTTCGACCGACTACCGCGCGTGGGCGTTCCGCTCGAAACGCCCCGCATGCCGTCAGCAATTCACGATCGCGCTGGCCAATGACCAAACGCCCGATGTGGGGCAGTGGCAGCAGCAGCTCGCGGCGACGATCGCCCGCGCCAAGGCCGATAAGGAGGCACGCCGTTGCACCGAACAGTGGTGGGCTGCGTTTTGGCAGCGCAGCTGGATCGAGGGTGCGGGCGAGGCGACCGAGATCACACGCAACTACACGCTCTTTCGCTATATGCTCGGTTGCAATCGCAAGGGGAGCGACCCGACGAAGTTCAACGGCGGTCTGTTCACCTTCGATCCCGAGTTTGTCAATGCCGATCGCCCCTTCACGCCCGACTTCCGCAACTGGGGTGGCGGTACGATGACGGCGCAGAATCAGCGACTGGTCTATTGGCCGATGCTGCGTTCGGGCGACTTCGATCTGATGCCCGTCGAGTTCGACTTCTACGAGCGGATGCGTCCCAATGCCGAGCTGCGCTCGCGTTTCTACTGGGGGCACGAGGGGGCCTCTTTCACCGAGCAGATCGAGCTGTTCGGCCTGCCGAACTACATGGAGTATGGCACGAAACGCCCCGCCTCGTTCGACAAGGGGGTGGAGTACAATGCGTGGTTGGAGCACTGCTGGGATACGGTCTTGGAGTTCTGCCAGATGATCCTCGAGACCTACCGTTACGACCGTGCCGACATCGAACGCTATAAACCACTCATCGAGAGCTCGTTAAAGTTCTTCGACGAGCATTACCAATACCTCGCCGCCGAGCGCGGTCGCAACCGCCTGAACGGCGACGGCAAGCTGATCCTCTACCCGGGATCGGGCTGCGAGACCTACAAGATGACCTACAACGCCTCCTCGACGGTGGCCGGTCTGCGCCGCGTGCTGACGACCTACCTCGAGGTGAAACAGATGCAGGGCGACACGGTTGTTGCACCGTGGCGGGCGATGCTCGATCGCATCCCCGAGGTGCCGCACCGCACGGTCGCAGGGCGCGAGATGATCGCACCGGCCGTGGCGTGGGAGCGCATCAACAACAGCGAGACCCCGCAACTCTACTCGGTCTTCCCGTGGCGTGACTACTCGATGGCTTCGGAGCAGCCGATCGAGGTGGCACGCAACACCTATCTCTACGACGACCACGCCGTTGCGATGCGTTCGTCGAAGGGGTGGAAACAGGATAACATTTGGGCGGCGATGCTCGGACAAACGGATGATGCCGTGCGCCTTACGAAGGAGAAACTCTCCGACGGTCCGCACCGCTTCCCCGCCTTCTGGGGTCCGGGCTTCGACTGGACACCCGACCACAACTGGGGCGGCAGTGGCGCGATCGGTCTGCAGGAGATGCTGATGCAGTGCGACTGCGAACGGATCGTCCTCTTTCCTGCGTGGCCTGCGGCGTGGGATGTCCGCTTCAAACTCCACGCGCCGAACCAAACGACGGTCGAGTGCGAGCTGAAGGGCGGCAAGGTGACCCACCTCAAGGTGCTGCCCGAGAGTCGTGCGAAGGATGTGAAAATTTTACTACGAACCGAATAAATTTTGCAAGATGAAAAGATGGATGCTGATCGCCTTTGTGGCGTTGTTGCCCGCGTGGGTGTCGGCCGAGGCGTATCGACCGATCGAAACCTCGGTGGCGGGGTTGATTCCGCTCGAGGGGAGCGGCCGCGTGGTCTATGATTTCAACGCCGGTTGGCGATTCTGTAAGGGCGATGTGGCCGGAGCCGAGGCGGTCGATTTCGACGACTCCGCGTGGGAGGTGGTGGCTACGCCCCATACGGTCGAGTTGGTACCCGCCGAGGCGAGCGGTTGCCGCAACTATCAGGGCAAGGTGTGGTACCGCAAACACTTCACCGTACCGGCCGATTGCGCCGAGAAGGAGGTGCTGTTACACTTCGAGGCGGTGATGGGCAAGCAGCAGTTCTATGTGAACGGCAAGCTCGTCGAGGAGCATTTGGGCGGCTACCTGCCCGTGATGTTGTCGCTCTCGGAAGTGGGTGTAAAGGCGGGCGAACAGTGTGTCGTGGCGGTGATGGCCGACAACTCG
>CAZVNR010000054.1:0-11302 GCA_964628945.1 uncultured Alistipes sp.
AAGAGCAAAGAGCAAAGAGCTAAAAGCTAAGAGAGAGCCGAGAATGCCGGGAGGATTGGGAGGGACTGGGAGGACTGAGAAGACTGGGAGAATCGAGAGGACTGGGAGATTTTGTAGTGCTCGCAGCATTCCCAGTTCTCCCAGTTCTCCCAGTTTTCCCAGTTTTCCCAGTATTCCCAGTTTTCCTAGTATTCCCAGTTTTCCCAGTTCAAGACAGTTTTCCTGCTTATTGTTTGCGTTTGGCGAGGCGCACGCGCATCATCTTTTCGCGGAAGCCGCCCTGCTCCTCAAATTGTGCACTGCACTTTTCGATCAATTTTTGCAGCAGACGGTCGTTCTGATGGAGCAAGACAAGCACCATATTGGCCACGACCTCGGGTGGGCGGCTTGCCGCAAGCTGACAGATCTCCTCATTGGTACGCTGTCGGGCAAGCAGACGCATCGCGTTCACCTCCTCCGAATCTTTCTCCCAGCGTTTATGCCCACGCACCCGTAGAAAATCCTCGTAATCGGTCAGCAACTCCTGCAAACTCGATTTAGCCACATTAAGCAGATGAATACACATATGCATCGAGGTCGCCTTGGCGGCATTCCCCTCAACGATATTCTGCTTACCGGAACGAGCCGCCTGCACCATTTGATCCACCGTGCGATCACCTCGCAAAAACACCTCGTTTGCAAAGCGATAGGTAAGGTCGTAGATCAACTCGGCCTTTCGATAACAGATCAATTTTCGATGATCACCGGCATACTGCACCAACGGTTCTTCGCGTTCCATATCCTGTTTAGCGGTTCTTGTTCTACAAAAGTAGAACAACTCACCCTTAAAACAAAATTTCGGACAACTATTTTTTTGGGAGTGCTCGCAGTATTCCCACTTTCAAAGTATATTTTGCGTTTTGCGCAAAATATTGTACCTTTGTCGTATGGAGTCTCTACAAGATAAGATCGAACAGCTGCGCGAGGTGATTCAAACCGCGCCGCAGCGTGTCGTAATCGTGTCACACGCGAACCCCGACGGGGATGCCATCGGCTCGTCGTTGGCGTGGGCAAACGCCCTGCGCACGCTCGGGCACGAGGTACACTGCATCGTGCCGAACCACTTCCCCTACTTTCTGAACTGGATGCCCAATGTCGAGGAGGTGCTCTACTTCAAGGATTCGCCCGAGGAGGTGGCACACCATGTCGCCGAGGCGGAGCTGATCTTCTGCCTCGATATGAGCGACCTCTCGCGTTTGGATGCGCTGACCGAGGTGATCGAGCGCAACACGACGGCTCGTCGCGTGCTGATCGACCACCACCTCTCGCCGAGCGGCGGATTCGACCTAATCTTCTCCGACTCGGAGTGTTCGAGCACCTGTTTTCTGATCTATCAGCTGATCGAGGCGCTCTTCGGCGTGGCGATCATCACACGCAATATGGCCGAGCAGCTCTATGTCGGTATGATGACCGACACGGGCAACTTCGCCTTCTCGAACCTCACGCCCGAGCTCTTCCGCGCCGTCGCGGTGCTGATCGAGCACGGCGTCAAGGTACCCTATGTCAACGGCCGCGTCTATAACTCCTACACGGTGGGGCGTGCCCGCCTGTTCGGCTACACGATCAACCGCAAGATGCAGCTGATCGAGAACAACCGCGTAGCCTATATGTCGCTCACGGCCAAGGAGCTGCAGCGATTCGGCTTCCAGCAGGGCGAGGCCGAGGGGTTTGTCAACTACCCGCTCACGGTCAAGCGAATCAAGATGTCGGCGATGTTTCTGCAGCACACCGACTGCATCCGCATCTCGTTCCGTTCGCGCGGGCGGGTCGATGTGAACCTCTTTGCCCGCAAATACTTCAACGGCGGCGGTCACAAAAACGCAGCCGGCGGAAAGTCGTTCGACACGATGGAGCAAACCATCGAGCACTACATCCGCTCGGTAGCCGAATTTGTCGCCGAAGGACATTTGAAGTAAATTCAAAATTTAGAATTTAGCATTCAAAATTGAGGATTTGCGCGGTTGCATAACAAACAATACGAAATGATTGATTTTCGAAACATACCCTCGCCCGCCTATGTGCTGGACGAGAAGCTGCTCGACCAAAATCTGGCGGTGATCGACCGCGTGCGCCGCGAGGCTGAGGTGGAGATCATCGTCGCGCTGAAGGCGTGTGCGATGTGGTCGATCTTTCCGGAGCTGGCACGCCACTCCGACGGTGCCACCGCCTCGTCGCCGGCCGAGGCACGCCTCGTATTCGAGGAGTACGGCAAGCCGGCGCACACCTATGCGCCCGTCTATACCGACCGTACGATCGGCGAGATGATGCGCTGCAGCAACCACATCACCTTCAACTCCGTCGCACAGTACGAACGATTCGCGCCGCAGGCGATCCTGCGCGGGATCTCGTGCGGACTGCGCATCAACCCGAAATACTCGCCCGTCGAGACCGACCTCTACAACCCCTGCGTGGCGGGGTCGCGTTTGGGCGTGACGGCCGAGGAGCTGCAGGAGCTGCCCGCCGGTTTGGAGGGGTTGCATTTCCATGTGCTCTGCGAGTCGCGGCCGCACCACCTGAAGTTGGCGTTGGAGGCCGTTGAGGAGCACTTCGGGCACTACCTCGACCAAATTAAATGGCTCAATATGGGCGGCGGCCACCTGATGACCCACGCCGAGTACGACTGCGACGAGCTGATCGCCGTGCTGCGTGCGTTCAAGGCGCGTCATCCCCATCTGCGCCTCATCTTGGAGCCCGGGAGTGCCTTCACTTGGCGCACGGGTTACCTCCTCTCGACGGTCGAGGATGTGGTCGAGAACGGCGGCGTACATACGGCGATGCTCGATGTGTCGTTTGCCTGCCATATGCCCGACTGCCTCGAGATGCCCTACAAGCCCGCGATCGTCGGTGCGCACGACCCCGAAGCAGGGGAGAAACGGTGGCGCATGGGCGGCAACAGCTGCTTGGCGGGGGATTACTACGGCGATTGGGCCTTTGAGCACGATCCGAAGGTGGGCGACCGAATCATCTTCGAGGATATGATCCACTACACGATGGTCAAGACGACGATGTTCAACGGTGTATCGCACCCTGCAATCGCCATCGTCCGCCGTGACGGCACGACGGAGATCGTACGCGAGTTCGGCTACGAAGATTACAAAAACAGAATGGGATAACAGATTCGACAACAACAAAATAAAGAAGATACCGATGGAAAATTTTAAGCCTACCGAATATACGCTCGTCTGCGTCGCTTCGGGTCACGAATTTAAGGATGAGGGTTGGACGCTGGCCGACCGCGAGTGTCAGTGCCCCTCGTTGGTGCGTGCGCACTATGCCAAGAAGCAGCTGGAGCTGAAGCCCGAGAGCTACGGACTCTATAGGTTCTGCGACTGGCTGCCCGTCGGCCACCTCCTGAAGGGGTCGGCCGCACCGGTCACCTTCCGCAGCAAGGGGCTGGGCAAGCACCTCGGTTTGGAGAACCTTTGGATCACCTTCAACGGCTACTACCCCGCCATTGGTGCCAACATGACCACCTGTTCGTTCAAGGAGACGGAGGCCTACTCGGTCTGCGGCCGCGCCAAGCAGGAGGAGAACCGCGTTTTGGTAGTTGCCTCGGCGGGTAACACGGCACGCGCCTTTGCGAAGGTCTGCTCCGACAACAACATCCGTCTGTTGTTGGCCGTACCGCACGACAACCTCGATGCACTGTGGTTCGAGGAGCCGCTGAATCCCTGCGTGAAGCTGATCGCCTGCGCCGCAGGTGGCGACTATTTCGATGCAATCGCCCTCTCGGATATGGCACTCAAGGCGCAGAACTTCTACGCCGAGGGCGGCGCGAAGAACATCGCCCGCCGCGACGGTATGGGTACGACGGTACTCTCGGCCGTGACGACGATCGGTCGCATTCCCGACTACTACTTCCAAGCCGTCGGCAGCGGCACGGGTGCCATCGCCGCATGGGAGGCCAATATGCGCCTCATTGAGGATGGCCGCTACGGGTCGAACCTGATGAAGCTGATGGTGGCACAGAACGCGCCGTTCGTACCGATGTACGATGCGTGGCGTGCCGATTCGCGTGCGATGCTCCCCTACGACGACGACAAGGCTCGCCGCGACGCCGAGATCATTGATGCCAAGGTGCTCTCGAACCGCAAGCCCCCCTATGGGCTGGTGGGCGGTCTGTACGATGCGCTGAAGGCGACGGGCGGTGATATCTTGGTTGCGACGAACCCGCAGGGTCGCAAGGCTCGTCAGCTCTTCAAGGAGCTGGAGGGGGTCGATATCCACCCCGCAGCCGGCATCGCCACGGCTTCGCTGATCAAGGCGGTGGCCGACGGTAAGATCGAGAAGGATGCGACGGTGATGCTCAACATCACGGGCGGCGGCGAGGAGCTCTTCAAGCAGGATAAGGAGCTGTGGTACCTCAAGCCGAGCCATATCTTCCCGCTCAAACCCGAGCTGGAGGATGTCGTTGCGAAGGTCGAGGCGCTGTTTGCATAGCGGTTGCAGGCCTTTCGGCCTCCGAAGGAGGTGGAAAAAGAGCACCTACGGTCTTGGGCTTGCTCAAATGACCGCAGATGCTGCTTTTTTTATGTTGCCGCAGGCAACCGAAAGGCCTGCAAAAAACCACTACCGTTTCGTAGCGACAAAGAAGAGATCAAACGCCTCGGCGCGGCAGGGCTCTAACCGATAATCCTCCATACGGATCGCCATCGTCGCCTCGGGAGCGGCGTTCAGCAGTTTGCGGCGATTCAGGCGGTTCATCACATCGTAGGGCAGGCGCAGCATCCACGCCGGCAGGCGGTGCTGCAGATCGAACAGATCCCACCGCATCAACCGTCTGACACTCGCGCGGTTGCGCTCGTAGTAGGCCATCACCTGCTCGTTGCCCGTCACGCCCAAGCACTCAACCCCGTCAAAAAAGTGCGAGAGCAGGTTTTGCAGCTCCTCGGCGCGATACTCGCGGACATGCCACGGGTTGCGTGTGAGCGACATCGGTGCGTTGGGGGTCGTGAGGATCAGCCGTCCGTTGGGGCGCAGGACACGGTGGATTTCGCTGACAAATCTAAAATCGTCCTTGATGTGTTCGATCACCTGAAACGAGATCACGCAATCGAAGCTCTCGTCGGCATAGGGCAGCGGCGGCACGGTCGCTTGACGGAACTCTACATTATCGGGCAGCGCGGCATCGCGCGAGAACATAAACTTGTCGATCGTCACATAGCGGCGGGCGTGCGGAGCGATCACCTCGATTCCGTAGCCCGACCCCGTGCCGATCTCCAACACATCGCCCTCGATCCGCTTGGCCGCCTCGTGATAGGCCAAGACCGAACGCTGATAGACGAAGTTATCCGAGGCATCGCGTGCCGATACGCGCTCGGCGGTCTGCAGCTTACCCATTGCGCCGCGTCAGTTTGATGCCCTCGTCGGTCTGCTCCGCCTCACCGCTCTTGAGCAGCATACCGAGGCAGCGTTTGAAGACCTTTTTACTCATTTGGGTCACCCGAGCCACCTCCTGCGGATCGCTGTGGTCGTTGACGGGCAGGAAGCCGTCGTTCGCGGCGAGCAGCTCACGCAACACCTCCACCGAGTCCTTCACCTGTGCATAGCCCTGCTGCTGCAGGCTGACATCGATGCGGGCATCGTCGGTGATGCGGCGCACATACCCCTTCACGCGTTCGCCGATCTGCACCGGACGGAAGAGCTGGTTGCGGTAGATCATACCCCAGTGGCGGTTGTTGATGATCACGCGGTAGCCGATCGGGCTCTCGGAGGCGATGAGCACATCGACCTCGTCGCGCACCTTGACCGAGAGGATCTCGTTGTCGATGAAGCTCTTGAGCTTGCCGCTTGCCACACAACGCCCCGTGATGTTATCCTCGTAGGCATAGACGATGTAGCTGTGGCCGATCAAGACGCCGCCCTGCTGGTTGCGGTTCGGCAGGAAGAGGTCCTTGCCGACCAACCCCCAGTCGAGAAAGGCACCGTGCAGGTTCTTATCGACCACCTTCAGGCAGGCCGCCTCGCCCACCTTGATCGTGGGCTGCTCGGTCGTCGCCACGAGGCGATCCTCCGAGTCGTGATAGACGAAGACCTCCTTCTCGTCGCCCACCTGATCCGCAAGCGAGGTGTAACGGTTCGGGAGGAGCACTTCGTTCTGCTCCTCGTCCTGCAAATAGAGTCCGTGTTCGGTAATGCGGCTCACGGTCAGCCGATGGATTCGTCCAGCTTTGAGCATAGTAAATAATTCTGATTGGACAAAGGTAGGATATTTTGCGTAAAAACGCAAAATTAGCGGTCAGCGATCGGCATTCAGCCGTCAGCTTTTGGCCGGCGCGATAGGAAAAATGTCATTCCGAACCCTTGCGAACCGATTGGGTAGAGTAGCACAGAAACAATCCGTCGCAAGGTGAGGAATCTACCACATTCAATAAGGTAGATTCCTCGTCGCCTCCGGCTCCGTCGGAATGACATATAATGGTCAGCTTTTGGCTGTGCGACCTAAAAATAGGAGATTAGGGAGATTAGAGAAGTTTGTGAAACGCTCTAATTTCCCTAATCTCCCCAAATTCTCTAAATTCACTTACTCCCCGTCGCGCAGCCCAAAGCTGAAAGCTGATCGCTGACAGCCTATTTTGTCCTCATTTCGAATGCTAAATTTTGAATTCTACATTTGAAATCATTATCTTTGCGTTTTCGCCCCTGTCGCAGCCAATAAACACGGGACGAGGTGCGTTTTAGGACTATGAAGCAGGACAAAATCCACATACTCGGTGCCCGTGTGCACAATCTGAAGAGTGTCGATCTGGAGATTCCGCGCAACCGGTTGGTTGTCGTGACGGGGTTGAGCGGATCGGGCAAATCGTCGCTCGCCTTCGATACGATCTACGCCGAAGGGCAACGCCGCTATATGGAGACCCTCTCGGCCTACGCCCGCCACTTTGTCGGGACGATGGAGCGACCCGATGTCGATAAGATCACGGGGTTGAGCCCCGTCGTGGCGATCGAGCAGAAGACCACCAACAAGAACCCCCGTTCGACGGTCGGCACCGTCACCGAGATCAACGACTTCCTGCGCCTGCTCTTCGCGCGTGCTTCGCGTGCCTACTCCCCCATCACGGGCGAGCGGATGGTGCACTACACCGACGAGCGGATCGTCGAGCTGATCCAAACGAACTTCGCGGGGCGCAAGATCGCCCTGATGGCACCCGTCGTGAAGGGGCGCAAGGGCCACTACCGCGAACTCTTCGAGTCGCTGGCCAAGAAGGGCTACCTCTACGCCCGCATCGACGGCGAGATCCGCGAATTTTCGGCCGGTATGCGCCTTGACCGCTACAAGACCCATACGATCGACCTCGTGGTGGATCGGTTGCGCGTCAGTGCGGAGTCGGCCGAACGGCTTGCCACCTCGCTCAAGGAGGCGATGCGGCAGGGCAAGGGAACGATGTCGGTCTATGACTACGAAGCCGATGCGCAGCGTTACTACTCGCGCCATCTGATGTGCCCCTCGACAGGCGTAGCCTTCGAGGACCCCGCCCCGCACACCTTCTCGTTCAACTCGCCGAAGGGGGCTTGCCCCCACTGCAACGGCTTGGGCGAGGAGGCGGTCTTCGATCTCGAGAAGATCATCCCCGCACCGCACCGTTCGATCCGCGACGGCGCGATCGACCCGCTCGGGAAGTACCGCAACAATATGACCTTTGCGATGCTCGAGATGATCGGTCGTCGCTACGACTTCACGCTCGACGACCCGATCGAAACACTCTCGCAGACGGCACTCAACGCGGTGCTCTACGGTGATGCCGAGCCGCTGACGGTTGATTTGAGCCACTTCAGCTCCCCCGCCGGCGGGGTACAGTTCCTCCAGTGGGAGGGGGTGGCCGGCTACATCGACCGTATGGAGGACGAGGATACGAAGCGTGGCCAGAAGTGGCGCGGGCAGTTCCTTGTCTATCAACCCTGCTCGGTCTGCGGCGGCTCGCGCCTCAAGGAGGAGGCGTTGCACTTCCGCATCGGCGAGATGAACATCGCCCAGCTCTCGGCTATGTCGATTGCCGAGTTTGCCGCGTGGATGGAGGGGATCGAGGAGCGGATGGATCACAAGGAACAGCAGATCGCCCGCGAGATCGTCAAGGAGATCCGCGAACGGTTGCGCTTTCTGATCGATGTCGGACTGGGCTACCTCTCGCTCGACCGTGCCTCGCGCACCCTTTCGGGCGGTGAGAGCCAGCGCATCCGCCTCGCTACGCAGATCGGCTCGAAGTTGGTCAATGTGCTCTACATCTTGGACGAGCCGTCGATCGGACTTCATCAACGCGACAACCAACGGCTGATTCGTAGCCTCGAGGAGTTGCGCGATGCGGGCAACTCGGTGATCGTCGTCGAGCACGATGAAGAGATGATGCGTGCGGCGGACTACATCGTCGATGTGGGGCCCAAAGCGGGTCGCAAGGGGGGCCGTATCGTCGCCGCAGGCAGTTTCGAGGAGATCTGCAAGGCCGACAGCATCACGGCCGACTACCTTACGGGGCGACGAAAGATCGAACCTTCCGCCACACTGCGTGCCGGTAGCGGCGAACAGATCATCCTGCGCGGTGCACGCGGCAACAACCTGAAAAATATTGATGTAGCGTTCCCACTCGGGAAGCTGATCTGCGTGACGGGTGTCAGCGGATCAGGCAAATCGACACTCGTGAACGAGACGCTCCGCCCGATCTTGAGCCAAAAGCTCTACCGTTCGCTCGATCGCCCGCTCCCCTACGACGCGATCGAGGGGATCGAGCTGATTGATAAGCTCGTCGTGGTCGATCAGTCGCCCATCGGCCGTACGCCGCGTAGCAATCCGGCGACCTACTCGAATGTCTTTACCGATATTCGCAAGCTATTCGAGAAGACCCCCGATGCGCAGATTCGCGGCTACAAGGCGGGGCACTTCTCGTTCAATGTGCGCGGCGGTCGCTGCGAGGAGTGTCGCGGTGCGGGCGTACAGACGATCGAGATGAACTTCCTGCCCGATGTCTATGTGCGCTGCAAGGCGTGCGGCGGCAACCGCTACAACCGCGAAACGCTCGAGGTGCGATACAAGGGAAAGACGATCAACGATGTGCTGAATATGACGGTCAATATGGCGGTCGAGTTCTTCGAGTCGATCCCCGCGATCTACCAAAAACTGCGTGCCATTCAGGAGGTTGGATTGGGCTATCTGACCCTCGGACAACCCTGCACAACCCTCTCGGGCGGTGAGAGCCAACGCATTAAGCTCTCGTCGGAGTTGGCCAAGAGCGACACGGGGCGCACGCTCTACATCTTGGACGAGCCGACGACGGGCTTGCACTTCGAGGATATCCGCCTGCTGCTGGAGGTGCTGGGCAAGCTGGTCGATCGCGGCAATACGGTGATCGTCATCGAACACAACCTCGATGTGATCAAGGTGGCCGACCACCTGATCGACATCGGCCCCGAAGGGGGTGCTGCCGGCGGCCGCATCGTCGCTACGGGCACTCCGCAAGCGGTCGCCGCCTGCCCCGAGAGCTACACCGGCGCCTTCCTCAAACGCTAATTTTGCATTTGCATTTTTTCTCCGTCGCGCCAGCCCTTAATTTTGAATTTTGAATGCTACATTTTGCATTTGTCAAAACACCCTTCTTCTTGCCTCGGGCGTGAGATGTTGCTCTTTGGGGGCGGGAGCGGTGAGGGGTGTGCCGAAGGGCATTTGGGCGATCAACTGCCAAGCGGGATCAATACCCCATTCGGCAGCTACGCGTCGGTCGATCAACGGATTGTAATGCTGCAACGAGGCGCCGAAGCCGGCATCCGCAAGCATCGTCCACACCACAAATTGCAACATTGCCGAGCCTTGCAGCGAGTAGCTGTCGATCTGATCGGCATAGGTGCGGTAGGTGATCTTCTGCGCCTCGACAAGGGTGCGATCCTCATAGAAGAGCACCGTACCGTAGCCCGCCGCGAAGGCCGTGTCGATCTTCTCGCGCGTGCGAGCGAAGGCCTCCGTCGGGACGATCCGTTGCAACTCCTCCTTCACCAGATCCCACAATCGCCGATGCGCCACCCCGAGCAGCAACACCAAGCGTGCCGACTGCACATTGAAGGCCGATGGGGCATCGCGTAACGCTGCATCGAGCAACGCAAGCAGCTCCTCCTCCGAGATCGGGCTCGCGGGAGCAAGGGCATAACAGGTGCGGCGGCGTGCCACCGCCTCTTGAAAAGTGTGCTGATTCATCGTTCAAACCGTTTTCGCCCCCTCGTGCAAATCCGCAGCCAAAGTGGGGAATCACAGTAAAATTTCGATGGAAGAGGAATAGTCAGCACTCAGCTGTCAGCTTTTGATGTCGGGAAGATCGGATTTATTACCACGCAGGCGTGCGTGAACAACTGTCGATTTACAGCGGTGTTTTTGGTATCATTCCCCCCAAATAGCGTTACTCTATCGGATACAATGCATTTGCCACCAACGCCTCAAAGGATTCGACAATAAGTGCGCGTTTGGGGTTTTCTTGATGGATAAGCAGCGACGAATAGATGTCGTAGTCGGTTGTGGTGCAATGGCGATCAATCTTGTCGATTGATATCTCGCCCAAATAGTGATACCATTGTTGGAACAGCCTATTACGCCCTCGCTCGCGCTCATCCGTATTGTCGCAGATGAAAACTACCGCATTCCTGTTATCGGTGAAGAGCTGGCACAACAAAGTGCAGATCGTGTCAGCCACACGACCATCATAACCGGCAGCGGGCGTGTCGGTTTCAAAATTGAAGGTATAAACACTTTCGAAATGAGGAGCATAGGAGGCCATATCAAGAAAATAGGCCTTATACACAACACCGCTGTCAGTCGTAAACTCGTAACCCGAAAAACCGTCGTCTTCGCGCTTGGTCAGTTTATAGGGGCGTAACGAACTTAACATTTCTCTTCTGGGCGACTTGCTTCAAATCGCCTCCCTGACGGATACACTGCTGTATCGCCTTCTTGTCCTCCAGCATCTTCACCAAGATGTTGGGTTGCTTGGTTTTGGTCCCTTTCATTGTGCGATTTGGTTTGGTTTTCACTAACTTGCTACGACAAAGGTAGTGATATTTTTTCAATTTCCACGGTCGCATCCCCTATTATTTACAAAAAACACAACAACAGCAAGGGCATAACAGGTGCGGCGGCGTGCCACCGCCTCTTGAAATGTGTGCTGATTCATCGTTCAAACCGTTTTCGTCCCCTCGTGCAAATTCGCAGCCAAAATGGGGGAGATGTGGGGATGTTCAATATTGTCCTAAATAATTTTTTCACACAACATATCCCACAAAGTATAAATAC
>CAZVNR010000055.1:0-11119 GCA_964628945.1 uncultured Alistipes sp.
TTTGTCGGGGAGACTGGATTCGAACCAGCGACTTTCTGGTCCCAAACCAGACGCGCTAACCGGACTGCGCTACACCCCGAGCGTATTTGACGGCACAAAGGTAGCAAAAAAGCGCGAAAAACCGCCGTTGGTAAAGAAAAAATCTAAAACAGCCGTCGTTCGGGGGTGATTGTGCCGAGGTTTTCGATGCGCAGACCGCGATGCAGTGCCGAGAGGAAGGTCTGTTGCGTGCCGCCCGACGAGCCGTTGTACCAAGCAATCAGCACGGCGGCGTGATCGACCAAATAGCGGTTGCGTACCTGATAACATCCCTTGTAGTAGGTGGCCGAGAGGGTGATCCGCTCGTCGGCTCGCTCCACGATCCATTCGTAGCGGCGGCGGGTTGCGCCGGCATACCCTGCCACCTGCTCGGCAAAGGGGATGACGGCAACGAGCCGCAGCTCCGGCAGCTCCTCGCCGAGTGTGATGACCGCCTCGGCGGCCGCAAGGTCGAAGCCCGTCGCCATACCACTCAGAAAGGTGCGAAAGCCCTCGTCGTAGAGCGCTCGAATCAGCCCACGTAACGCCGTGTCGGCTTCGTTGCGGTAGGTACGGTGGCCGGTAAAGGCGACGGTCATGGAGCGGTTCATCGGTTCTCGGGGTGAAATTTTCGGTAAAGATACAACTTTTTGGCGCGTAGTTTGCTCCTTTCGGGGCGATACATTCAAAAAAATTTTACGACTATGAAACACACCACTATCTGCATCGCCTCGTTGTTGGGCGGTATGCTCCTCGGCTCGACCCTTGCCATGCTCCTCACGCCGCAGTCGGGGCCCGAACTGCGCCACAAGATCCGTGATGCCGTCGAGGACGAGGTTGATCAGCTCAAGGCGAAGGCGGCCAAGCTGCAGGAGAAGTTGAAGGCCGAGATCGACGATGCCCGCTGTCACTGCAACGACCACGAGGCGAAGGCGTAACGCGATGAGGCGCAACGCGGCATCGGGCGGCGGCCTGCTTCTTTCGCTGTCGCTCTTCCTGATCGGGGTGGTCGGCGCACTGCTGACGGGGACGACCGCGCTGATCGTCTGGTTGGCCGGATGGATCGGGGTGATCTATGCCTCGTTGGCGGTCTGCGCCCTCTTCCTGCTCTTGGCACTTGTCTGCTACTTCGTCTCGCTGCGCCGCCTTGTGCGGCGGATTGCACGCCAACTGGAAACGGTGTCGTATGTGGCCGATCTGATCGAACACGGCTACGACTGGGCATTGCAGCAGGGAATGCGGCTGTTGGGGTCGTTGCAGCAACTACTGGAGCGGTTCACCCTGAAAATGAGAGAACCTGTCGAGTGATCGACAGGCTCTCTTGCTTTGTGATGGTCTTGAACTATTTGAAATAGCGGTTATACAGCCCCTCGAAGCCCTTGCCGTGGCGAGCCTCATCCTTGGCCATCTCGTGTACGGTGTCGTGTACCGCGTCGAGATTCTGCTCCTTGGCGATCTTCGCCAGATGCATCTTGCCCTCGCAGGCACCGCACTCGGCGTTCATGCGCTTGTAGAGGTTGGTCTTCGTATCCCAAACTACCTCGCCGATCAGCTCGGCGAACTTGGCAGCGTGCTCGGCCTCCTCCCAAGCGTAACGCTTGAAGGCCTCGGCAATCTCGGGATAACCCTCACGGTCGGCCTGACGGCTCATTGCCAAATACATACCCACCTCGGTGCATTCACCCATGAAGTGATCCTGCAACCCCTGCCACAGCTCCTCGTTCGAGCCTTTGCCGTCGCCGATCTTATGCTCGGTCACGAAATCCAACGCGCCATCCTCGATAACCTCGACGAACTTCTCGGGACCTACCTTGCACAACGGGCACTGCTCGGGTGCCTCATTACCCTCGTGGATGTAACCACATACGGTACAACGAAATTTCTTTGCCATAATGTTTCCTGTTTTAAGTGTTTATTTGTGTGTTTCTGTTTCCGAGAGCAAAGATAGTATATTTGGGCGGATTTGCAACCCGAAAGACGATTCTATTTTCTAATAGTGCGATCAGCAAAACTTATCGGCCGGTCGCCGCTTCGATCTCCCCCACATCGGTCGAGTCCTTGACCAGCACCCGCTTGCTGCGATCTAAAAGATAGAGCGACGGGATGGCATTGACGGCGTAGCTCTCCGTTTCGCGGATCACGCACCCCGCATCGTAGGCGTTGATCCACGACGGGGGGATCTCGCTGCGGTAGCGGTGCCAAGCCGCAAGATCCTCGTCGGGATAGAGTGCCAAGATCACGAGCCGTCCCTCCGCAAGCAGCTGCGCAAGGCGGGGCGAAGCGGTGATCTGCTCGCGCAGGCTCTTGCACATCGTGCAGTCGGGGTTGTTGAAGAAGAGGAGCGTATAATCCGCCTCGATCGCGTGGAGCGTGCCCGTGCGGCCGTCGGCGGTGGTGTATCGCAGGTCGTTGGCACGCCGTCCGAGGCGGTTCTGCTGCGCCATACGGAGCGTGTAGGCGGGGCCGATCCGCTCATATTCGTCGTACCACGGCGCGGCGAGCTGTGCCTCCAAGACGGGGATGTAGAGCTCGTCGTTGCGCAGCGGCGAGTTCGGATCGTGCAGCACCTCGTCGGCCAACCAGACGAAGAGCTCGAACATCGGGCGCGATGCGGCGGCGCGGTGCATCAGCGTATCCATCGGAGCGCGTTCGAGGGGCTGTTGCGCAGCGAGAGCGGCGAACTGCCCGTAGCGGCGCAGCAACTGCATCGTGTCGAGCGTGCGGAGCGCGAGCGTATCGTCGAAACGGAACCGATCCCAGTAGTGACGGCAGAGGTAGTCGAGCTGCTGCGCCCGCTCGAGGGCGGCGGGCGGCGTGGGGACAGAGAAGGCGTGCAGCGGCCCCTCGGGGCGGCTCGCCTTGGGGCGTTGCGAGTGGTTGCAGGCGGTCAGTGCGAGCACGATCGCGGCCATAAGAAGCGTAAACAGCTGTTTCATACAACAAAGATACGGAAAAAATTGCACGGTAGTTGCAAACAACGAAAAGGTGTTAAAAACAATCAATCAAAAGCGTAATACAAAATGGATGCAAAGAAAAACGGCAACTCAACGGGGTTCAAACTGAGCGTGATGACCCTTGCCATTATGAATGTTACGGCGGTGGTCAGCCTGCGCGGCTTGGCTACCGAGGCGGAGTACGGCCTCTCGTCGGCCTTCTATTATCTCTTCGCGGCGGTTGTGTTTCTGATCCCGACGGCGATGGTGGCGGCCGAATTGGCGGCGATGTTCTCCGACAAGCAGGGCGGTGTCTTCCGCTGGGTCGGCGAGGCCTTCGGGGCACGCGCCGGCTTCTTGGCGATCTTCCTGCAGTGGATCCAATCGACGATCTGGTACCCGACCGTCCTCACCTTCGGTGCCGTGTCGATCGCCTTTATCGGGATGAATCAGCAGCACGATATGGCGTTGGCCTCGAACAAGCTCTTCACGATTTGCATCGTGCTGGCGATCTACTGGATTGCCACCTTTGTCGCCCTGCGCGGCCTGTCGTGGGTGGGTAAGATCTCGAAATGGGGCGGTATGATCGGTACGATCATTCCGGCCGTGCTGCTGATCCTGTTGGCGATCATCTACTTGGCGACGGGCGGAGAGAATCAGATGAATATGCACCAGAGTTTCTTCCCCGACCTGAAGCACTTCGACAACCTCGTCTTGGCGAGCAGTATCTTCCTCTTCTACGCCGGTATGGAGATGATGGGTATCCATGTGATGGAGGTCGAGAACCCCGCCCGCAACTACCCCAAGGCGATCATCATCGGTGCGCTGATAACCGTGTCGATCTTCATCCTCGGCACCTTCTCGCTTGGTCTGATCATTCCGGCCTCGGAGATCAACCTCACGCAGTCGCTCCTGATCGGCTTCGATCGCTACTTCGACTATGTGCACCTGCACTGGATGAAACCCGTGATCGCCATTGCGCTGATGTTTGGCGTGCTGGCCGGTGTGCTGACTTGGGTGGCAGGCCCTTCGCGCGGTATCTTTGCCGTCGGCAAAGCGGGCTACCTGCCGCCCTTCTTCCAAAAGAGCAACAAACTCGGCGTGCAGCGTAACATCCTGCTCGTGCAGGGGGCGATCGTCACCTGTTTGGCACTCCTGTTCGTTGTGATGCCTTCGGTGCAATCCTTCTATCAGATCCTCTCGCAGCTCACCGTGCTGCTCTACCTTATTATGTATATGTTGATGTTCTCGGCGGCGATTACCCTCCGCTATAAGATGCGCAACACGCCCCGTCCGTTCCGCCTCGGCAAGGGCAATCTGCTGATGTGGATCTTGGGTCTGATGGGCTTCTGCGGTGCGTTGCTGGCCTTTGTGTTGAGTTTTGTGCCGCCCGCACAGATCGCAACGGGCAGCAAGACGGTGTGGTACTCAGTGCTCATCATCGGCTGCGTGGTGGTTGTGACGATCCCGCTACTGATCTACGCCAACCGCAAACCTTCGTGGCGTGATCCGAAGGCCGCTGCCGAGTTTGCGCCGTTCCATTGGGAAAAGTAGAGAACAGAGGAAAGAGCAAAGAGCAAAGAGGATTTCTTAAATTCAAAATTTAGAATTTAGAATTCAAAATGATTGGGCTGGTGCAAGAATCACTCTTATCGCGCCAGCCCAATCTTCAATCTTCAATTTTCAATTTTTAATTGCCACTGGTGCGATAAATTCAGTAAGACAGCCGATATGACATTGAACTTGAATCAATTGCAGGTGTTTGTTGGTTTTATGATTTGAATCAAAATGTCATCCCGACGGAGCCGAAGGCGACGAGGGATCCTCCTTATTCCATTGAAAAGCAAGCGTGGACAGAGGAAGATTCCTCCGCTTGCCGCGTTCGGAATGACACGATGATTTTTTTATCGCACCAGTAGTAATTTTTAATTTTTAATTCTTCTGCCGGTAGGTCGAGGGCGAGATGCCGACATGCTGTTTGAAGTACTTACCGAAGAAGGATTGGTTCGGGAAGTTGAGCTTGTAGGCGACCTCTTGGATGCTCATATCCGAGTATTTGAGCAGGTACTTCGCCTCGGTGATCACATAGCGGTTCATCCAGTCGGTGACCGAATGGCCGCTCACGCGCCGTACGATGGTCGTCAGGTAGCGCGACGAGATGCAGAGCTGATCGGCATAGAAGGTGACATTCTGTCGCTCGAGGTAGTGTTCCGAGAGCTCCTTGAGGAAGCGACGGAAGTACTCTTCGGTGCGTGACGAGGCGGGTGATTCGCCCTTCTTCAGCTCGTTTCGCGTGGCTACCAGATCGCTGATCTGATAGATAAACAGCGCGAGCATCGTACGGATGATATCCTCGCTGAAAGTGCTCTCCGTCGTGTGCTCGATCGTCGAGTAGCCCAACTCGAAGAGGCGGGTCAGCTGTTGGCGCTCCCCCTCGTCGAGGTACAGGATACCCTTTGAAACCTTCGTGTTGACCATCGTGCCGATGATCTTGCGCAGGTTGAGATCGGCCTCGCCCAAATAGGCCTGATCGATCACCATCAGGTAGCCGTTGAACGGCTGTTCCGAGGAGAGTGTTAATTCGACAATACTCTTCGGGGGTAAGATGACCAGACTCCCCTCTTGGATTTGCAACTCCTCCAAATTACAGGTCAATACTCCTCCGCCCTCAAGACAGAACCACAGCACCAATGCATCAATACGACACGGCTCGTCAAAGGAGGTGTACGGCGAGTGGTTCTTTGCGTTTAGCTGAGCCACAAGACAATGGCGATGCGTAACGATGTGCTCTCTGCCTATTGATTGTTGTGCAAATTTCTGCAACATCTCTATCGAGATACTTTTGATTTCATTCTCTTCCATAATAATAGTCTCTTTTTTTTACTGGGTGCAAAGATAAAGGATTTTTCGATAGGCTCGATCGGCACAATGTGTATGGTATTGGTCAAAATGTAACCTTTTTGATTTTTTTGAATAATTGGCCGATCCCCTTTCAATGGCCTTGAGAGCCGATATTTCAGAAATCGGCCAACGCTGTTCCGAATCGTGGCTTGTTCTGTATCAGCAAGCCCGTTGTGCGGCTTGCGTTTGCTCGGTTTTCTAGGCGATCTACCCAAAAATGGGGATTTTTCGATGCGATGTTTCCGATTCTTGATTTTTCGTCGTATCTTTGTGCCTATGAAACTGGATACCAAATACAAAGTACGCGAAATGGCCGGCGAGCACATTATCGTCATGCCGGGCAGTTACGGGGTCGATATGACGCGCGTCGTTGCGCTCAATCCCACCTCGCTCTATCTGTGGAATGCCCTCGAGGGCAAGGAGTTCGAGACGGCCGATGTGGCTCGCTTGTTGGTCGAGGAGTACGAGATCGACGGCGCAACGGCCGAGCGCGATGCTGCGAAGTGGGTCGATCAGCTCCGCGATTGCGGTATTTTGTAACGCACTTTAACGAACGCAACGATGTTTCTGCGACGACTGATAGCTCTTCTCTGCACCTCCGTCTATCTTTTGGCGGCGGGCGGGACGGCTGTGGCGTCGCTGACCTGTCCCTGTGTCGATCTGCACCGCCACACGACCGCGTGTTGCCACGGTTGCAGCCACGACCACGCCACCACGGCGGATCTCGAGGGGGTTGCCCATCTCAAGGCGAGCTGTTGCGACAATCACCATTCGAACGAAATTCAACTCTATACGGCAAGCGACGAACAGACCGAACGCCGTGCGTTCCGTGTTGCGATGCAGTCGCTTGTGGCCGAGCCCTCTGCGCTCGGTTGCGCGGTCTGCGCTGCGCTCCATGGCGAGGTGCGCCTCGTTTGGCGTGACGATACCCCACCCCTGCTTGTCGGCGCGACAAGCCCGTGCGGCCTGCGTGCCCCTCCTCGAACAGTTTAACGACACACGGCGGCCGGATCATTCGTATCTTGGTCGCAACCGATTGTTTAACTGATTATTCAAGGAGTCTATTTCAATGAAATTTTATCAATTTGTTTTCGCTGCCGCAGCCCTCGTCGTACCCTTTACGGCCTCGGCGCAGGAGTTGCGCGGCAAGGTGCTCGATCGGAGCGGCGAACCGCTCGTCGGAGCAGCCGTCTATTGGGCCGATACATATGTCGGCAGCAGTGCCGGTGCCGATGGTGCCTTTGCGATCCACCGTGTCAAGGGTTATGACCGCTTGGTCGCCTCCTATTTGGGCTATCTGAACGATACGATCCGTGTCGCCTCGGCCGAGCCGATCGAATTCCGCCTCGAGGCGGAGGGTTTAGAGGTCGAGAGCGTGGTGATCGAGGGGACGCAGAGCGGCAACTTCGTGAAGCGCGACGGCTTGATGAAGAACGAGATGATCTCGTTCGCGGGTCTTTGTAAGATGGCCTGTTGCAACTTGGCCGAGTCGTTCGAGAACTCCGCCTCGGTGACCGTTGGTTACAGCGATGCGATCTCGGGCGCACGCCAAATCAAGATGCTCGGCTTGGCCGGTACCTATACGCAGATCTTGGACGAGAACCGCCCCATTATGCGCGGTTTGAGTGCCCCCTACGGTTTGAGCTATACGCCCGGTATGTGGCTCAACTCGATTCAGGTGTCGAAGGGCATCTCGTCGGTGGCTGCCGGCCACGAGGCGATCACCGGACAGATCAACCTCGAGCACCGCAAACCGACCGACGAGGAGCGGCTCTTCGTCAATCTCTACCTCGACGACGAACTGCGTCCCGAGATCAACCTCTCGTCGGCGATCCCCGTGACGGCCGATAAGAAGCTCTCGACTGTGATCCTCTTCCACGGCTCGGCCGATACCGATGTGCGCGAGATGGATCACAACCACGACCTCTTCCGCGATCAGCCCGAAACGAACCTCCTTTCGTTCTCGAATCGTTGGCTCTATCAGGCCGATAACGGGATGCAGATGCGCTGGGGCTTTAAGCTCTTGCAGGAGAATCGCTTGGGCGGTATGATGGATTACGACGATACGGACGAGGAGCGTTCGCTGATGGCCGAGAACTGGGATTGGCAGGCGAAGGGCGTTGCGATGCCCGCCTACGGGTCGCACATCCGCAACCGCGAGGCGGGAGCCTATCTGAAGATCGGCGTGCCGGTCGGAGCCTCGATCTACGATGCCGAGTCGGAGGAGGAGAAGCGTTCGAGCATCGCGCTGACGGCCGATTTCGACCACTACGACGAGTCGGCCTACTTCGGTCTGAACGACTACTTCGGCTCGGAGAATGTCGCTACGATGAACCTCGCCTTCAACCACTACTTCTCGCCGCGTTCGTCGGTCATCTTGGGCTTGCAGGGCTTCCACTCCTCGATCAACGAGGGGCTCGTGAACCGCACGCCGTGGATCGACAGCGAGGTGATGCACTACCGCCTCGACCGCGAGGAGCAGGAGGTGGGTGCCTATGCCGAATATACCTACTCGATCAAGGATAAACTCTCGTTGGTAGCAGGTCTGCGCGGTGACTACAACACCTTCTACGATCGCCTGTTTGCCACGCCGCGCGGCCATATCCGTTGGAACATCACGCCGCTCACGACCCTCCGCCTCTCGGCCGGTCTGGGCTACCGCTCGACGAACCTCTTTACGGATAACATCGGTATTATGACCACCGGTCGTCGCATCGTCTTCAACGGCGGTGCAACCACCTCGAAGGATTGGTTCGAGCAGTTCGACCGAATGGAGAAGGCACTCACGCTCGGCGGCTCGCTGACGCAGACCTTCTCGCTGGCCGGCTCGGAGAACGCGACCTTGAGCTTCGACTACTTCCGTACGGAGTTCTCGAACGCCGTGGTTGTGGATCAGGAGTGGAATCCCGCGCTCATTAACATCTACACCTCGACGGGCAAATCCTACACCGACACCTACCAAGTCGATTTCTCGTGGACACCCGCCGAGCGACTGGATATCTTTGCCACCTTCCGTTATACGGACAGCCAAATGACGATCCACCGCCCCGACGGTACGACTGCCTCGGTCGAGCGACCGATGGTCAATCGCTACAAAACGCTGCTCAACATCCAGTACGCCACGCGCTTCCGTGTGTGGATTTTCGATGCCACAGCGCAGCTCAACGGCTCGGCACGCATCCCCTCGCAGACGGGTGTACTCGCCGACGACAGCTACTCGCCCGAGTATCCGATGTTCTATGCGCAGGTAACGCGCAAGGTGGGTAAATTCGACCTCTATGTCGGCTGCGAGAACATCGCCGACTACCGTCAGGAGGTGCCGATCGTGAACGCCTCCAACCCCTATTCGACCGCCTTCAACTCGATGAATGTGTGGGGGCCGCTGATGGGGCGCAAGTTCTATTTCGGTCTGCGATTCAATCTGTACTAAACAACAAACAATAAACAAATTTTAAGACGATGAAAAAAATTATGATGATCTGCTTCGCCCTCCTGTTGGGTGCGGGTGTGACGATGGCACAAGAGAACAAGAATGCTCCGAAGAGCGACAAGCAGCTGACGACGACCGTCTTTGCGACGAACCTCGACTGCCCGAACTGCGCCAAGAAGGTCGAGACGAATGTCCCCGTGCTCGGTAAGGGCATCAAGGAGGTAAAGATCGACCCCAAGAGCTTCGATGTGACGGTGACCTACGACGCCTCGAAGAACAACGATGCCAACATCATCAAGGGGATGCAGAAACTCAAGGTGAAGGCAACCGTTAAGGAGCAGAAGTAACACCAAAAAACAGAGGGTAATGAAAGTCGTCACCTTTGGCGAAGTGATGCTGCGCCTGACCCCGCCGTCGTTCGATCGGTTCAATCAGACGAGCAGCTTCGAGGCGAACTTTGGCGGCAGCGAGGCCAATGTGGCCGTATCGTTGGCCAACTACGGCCTCGAGAGCGAACTGGTCACCTGCCTGCCGCCGAACCGATTGGCACAAGCGGCACTCGACGACCTGCACCGCTACGGGGTCTGCACCGACCATGTCGTGCGTAAGGCGGGGCGTATGGGGCTCTACTATATGGAGGAGGCGGTGGCAATGCGCTCGTCGCAGGTGGTCTATGACCGCGAAGGTTCGGCCTTTGCCAACCTCTCGCGGGGCGACATCGACTGGGATGCCGTTTTTGCCGATGCCGATTGGTTCCACTGGTCGGGCATCGCACCGGCCGTGAGCGCGGGGGCTGCCGAGGTTTGCGCCGAGGCGATCCGTGCCGCCAAAAAACGCGGGCTGACGATCTCGTGCGACATCAACTTCCGCCGTAACCTCTGGAAGTGGGGACGCAAACCCTCCGAGGTGTTGCCGGCGATGATGGCCGAGTGTGAGGTGCTGTTTGGTACCGAGCTGGAGTTCCAGCAGGCACTCGGGGTTGAGATGCCGCAGTTCAAGGCCGTCGATACCCGCTACGAGATGGCGATGGAGGCCTACACCCGCGCCTCGAACGAGGTGGCTGCGCTGATGCCCCGCTGCCATACGATCGTCTTTGCGCTGCGCAATGTGATCAACGCCCAACACCACCTGTTGGGCGGTACGATGTGGCACCGAGGCGCGATGTATCGGGCGCGTATCTTCGATATCGACGGCGTGATCGACTGTGTCGGCGTGGGCGATGCCTACAATGCGGGGATCATCTACGGGATGATGCACGGTTGCACGCCGCAACGCTCGCTCGATTTGGGTGCCGCCTCGTGTGCCCTGAAGAACACCGTGCGCGGCGACTACGCCCAATTCCCGATCGAGGAGATCGAAGCGGCCGCCGACGGGGCTACCAACGGCCGTATTGCGCGGTAGATAAAACATCGTTCTTGAAGAATCCGTTACGGTTCGCTGCCGCAACGGATTTTTTTTGTGGCGAGTTAAGGGTTATTAAAGGCTATTAAGGGGTTTTCGGCCGTTCGTTAATCGCCGTTAATCGCCATTTGTCGGGGAGGCAGGCCGCATAAAAAACAGAACCCATCCTAACGGGACAGGTTCTGTTTGCTTTCGAGTAGCTTGCGCTACACCTCAATATCCGTATCGAACAGTTCGTGCCACGGCAGACCCTCCTTGCCCAGCTCGGCCAAGAACGGATCGGGATCGAACTCCTCGACATTGAAGACGCCGGCACCGCGCCACAGCCCCTTGGCCCACATCGAGGCACCGAGTGCGGCGGGAACGCCCGTCGTGAAGCTGACGGCCTGCGTGCCGGTCTCCTTGAAGGCCTCCTCGTGGTCGCAGTTGTTGTAGA
>CAZVNR010000056.1:0-11083 GCA_964628945.1 uncultured Alistipes sp.
TGAATTTACCATCACGTGGCGCTCTGCTATCTGCGGCAACGATGTGGTAGAAAGCGTAGCCCTTCTTACCGTGGCGTGCCAGACGAATTTTAACAGCCATTTGCTATAAAATTTTGAATAAGGTTAATAAAAAACGCTCAGCCTTTCGGCCTAATTAGCGCGCAAATATACAAAGAAATTTCAAAATAACAAAAAAAGAGGCATTTTGCCCCTCTTTTTTTGCCGATTTTGTGATCGCGGAGCGGCTCGAACGCTCGACCGGCAGCTTAGAAGGCTGCTGCTCTATCCAACTGAGCTACGCGACCAAAAACATTTTGCGCCACAAAAGTACGAAAAAATATCTAAATACAAAATTTAACGATCAGCATTCGGTTTTTTGAGAGGAAAGAGCAAAGAGATTTTGTTAAATTCAAAATTTAGAATGTAGCATTCAAGATGAGGGGCTGCGCGATGGAGCGTATTCTCCGCATCGTCATCCTGAACACAGTGAAGGATCTGTACTGCGTACTTTGCTGACATACAGATCCTTCGTTCCACTCAGGATGACGCTTGATGCAGACAAGCGATCAACTTTTTGTTGAAAAAGGACAAACATATAGGCCTCATGGGCCCTATCGGTCTTAATTATTTTGCATTTTGCATTTTGCATTTGAAATTGTTACCATCGGAAACTCCCCTCCCAGCGTTGCTCGTTGCCTGCGCCGTCGCGGAGGGTCAGCACAGCACGGCGCGAACGCCCTTCGGCGGGTTGGTCGATGTGCCAAATGAGCTGTCCGCTACTCGGGTAGCGGTCGCAGGGAACCCACTCGCCGTCGATCTCTAACCGCCACGAGGCGATACCCGTGAAGTTATCCCCGACATGGAAGCGCAGCTCGCGGCTCGCGGCGAGGTTGGTCGTGGCCGAGAATTGGGGACGGATCGTGGGCGGGAGCGTATCGGCCGCCAAGAACCAATCGCCCAATGTGCGGGTCGAGATCGTCACTGCGCCCTCCTTGTAACGGCCTCCGGCCGAGGCGGCGCGGCCGTTGCGGTTGCGGAAGGCCATCACGGTCTTCGCCTGCAGCTCCTTCGGCACCTCGTGGCAGAGCGTGACGGTGATCGGCTTAAAGAGCGGCGTGAGCGGATTGTCGGTGATGCGGTAGGCGGGGGTCAGGACGATCGTGCCCGTATCGACCGGCGGAACGGTGCCCGCCTCGGCCTTCAGGTACTGCCCGTCGTAGAGTGCCCCTTTGGGGATGTGTGCCGAGAAGCTCTCGTCGGCACGCAGTGTGGCAGCGTAATTGACCCGCATCGGAACGGCCAACGAATCGGTCGGCGGTTCGGCCGTGAAACAATCCTCGCGGCCGACGATCGTAAAGCGGAGGTCGGAGCGGTTGCCGCAGTCGTCCTCGATCTCCATCTCGACGGTGCGCTGCTCGTTGGGGACGGTTCGTACCAAGCCGCGCTCGACAAGGGTGGGGTAGAAGAGCGAGGGAGCCCCCTCCAGCTGTGCCATGCGGATCACCTCGTTACGCGAGGTGAGCTGCAGCGGGTAGCAGCTCACGGCATCGCAGGTGCGCGAGATGCCGAAGGTGAAGGTGTCGAGGCGGAACTCGAAGTAGGGGATGCCGTCCAACCACCCTTTGATCCGATAGACGGCAAAGACATTCTGTACACCGTTGCGACGGTCGGTCACCTCGGCGATGAAGTATCCCTTGCGCCCGACCGGAAGCGGCTCGTTGCGCGTCAGTCGGTAGCTGCCCGAGGCGGTGCGCACGACCTCGTAGGTGGCGCGTTCGCTCCGCATCGGGATTCCGTTTCGGAGCGTGTCGATCTCGACATAGTGCAGCTGCACGAAGCGCGGCGGCAGCGTGTCGCGCGGGGTGATGATCCCTTCACGAACGGGGTTGCGGAGCGACTGATCCGACGAGTTGCGAATCTCGAAGTGGAGGTGCGGACCCGACGACGAGCCGCTGTTGCCCGAGTAGCCGACCAGATCGCCCTGCCGCACGGGGAAACGGTCGGGCGTGAAGTAGAGATCGACGCTGTTCGAGCGGCGGCGGTAGCGTTCGCTGCGGATGTGCTGCTCGAGCTCGTCCGAGAAGCGTTGCAGGTGGCCATAGACGGCCGTTGTGCCGTTTTTGAGGGCGATATAGACGGCGCGACCATAACCGCCCGCCTGTATCGCTACGCGCGAAACATAGCCGTCCATCACGGCCACGAGCGGTTTGCCTTCGACACCGTCGGTCTTGATGTCGATGCCGGCGTGGAAGTGCCCCGGGCGCATCTCGCCGAAGTTGGCCGAGTAGAGCCCCGCCACATCGCGGATCGGGTAGATGTAGTCGTCGGGGTTGATCGTCTGTGCCGCAACGGTCAGGTGCAGCACCGTAAAAAGGAGTGTTAATCGAAAAATTCGTCGCATGGTTGCTCTTCGGTGTTGGGGGCGCAGGCCTCGACGGCCTTTAGCACCGCATCGTAGCTGAATCCGAGCGAGAGGCCGTAGCGGATCAGCTTGGTTCGTAACTCGTAGGGCGACTTCGCCTTTGTCGTGCGTGCTTTGCGTTGCAGCCGCTCCATAAGGCGGTCGGTCGCTTGTGCGGGGTTGATCTGTTGCAGCGCCTCGTCGATCGTCTGTCGGGCGATCTGCTTGCGCTGCAGGAAGGTGCGAATCTTGTAGGCACCCCACCCCGCAAGGTGGGCCTTTTCGCGTACATACATCGCCGCATAGCGGCTGTCGTCGATAAACCGCTCGCGCACCAATCGTGCCACGACCGGCTCGATCTCCTGCTCGGCTACGCCCCAACCGCGCATCAGACGGCGGGCATCGGCCTCGCACTTCTCGGCACGGGCGCAGAGCCGCATAAGCGAGGCGAGGGCCTCGTCTGCGCTCTTGGTGCGGGGCGTACGCTCCGTTATCGGCTTTTTCGGCAGCATAGCATACGGGGTTTATCGCAGAGGTCGCGGCGCACTTCGATCGCCGTGTAGCCCTCGTCGGCGAGCAATAGGCCGAGTGCATCGGATGCCTCGTGGTAGATCTCGAAGTAGAGTCGTCCGTCGTCGGTCAGCAGTTCGCGGCCGGCGCGGGCGATGGCGCGGTAGAAGCGGAGCGGATCCTCGTCGGGGATGAAGAGCGCGAGGTGCGGCTCGTGCTCAAGGACATTGCGGTGCATCGCGGCGCGATCCGACGAGGGGATGTAGGGCGGGTTCGATACGATCAGATCGAACGGCTGCTCGCCGTCGAACAGCTCGACCAAACCGTGCAGCGCATCGCCCTGTCGAAAATCGATCTGTGCACCCAACACCTCGGCATTCAGACGAGCCACGGCGAGTGCATCGGCCGAGTAATCGACGGCTGCGACCTCGGCTGTCGGCAGTTCCAACCGGAGCGAGATGGCAATGCAACCGCTTCCGGTGCCCACATCAAGCAGGCGGCGGGCGGTGCGCTCCTCGCGGCAGATCCAATCGACTAACTCTTCGGTCTCGGGGCGGGGGATCAATACGCGGCGGTCGATCTGAAAGAGTCGCCCGTAGAAGTCGGTCGTGCCGAGGATGTACTGCATCGGTTCACCCGCGCTCAACCGTTCGGTGAGGTGGTTGATTTCCGCCTCGCTGATCACGACCTCACGCTCGGGATCGGCCACAAGGGCGGCCGTCTGCATCCCCAAACCGGCATACGCAGCCGCTACGAGGAGTGCGATTTGGTGTGCTTCGCGCTTGTCGTAGAGCCTGTTGAGCGGTTGCTCGAAGTGGTGGATCAGCTCACGCGCAGTCATCGGCCGTGGCGTAATGAGAGGTCGGCAAGGGCGATGGCAACAGCCGCCTCGACGACCACCGCGCCGCGCAGGGCGACACAGGCATCGTGGCGACCGGTAATGCGGAGCGGAGCGACCGTGTCGGTCGCTTGGTCGTAGGTCTGCTGCTCACGCGCGATGCTCGGCGTGGGTTTCATAGCGGCGCGAACGATCAGCGGATTGCCGTTCGTGATGCCGCCGTCGATGCCGCCTGCGTGGTTTGTGGCGGTCGTACCCGCGGCATCGAGGATCGGATCGTTGTTCTCCGATCCGCGCCGTGCGGCTACCGCAAAGCCGTCACCAAACTCCACCCCCTTGATGGCCGGAACGGCAAACAGCAGGTGGGCGATCAGACTCTCTGCGCTGTCGAAGAAGGGTTCGCCCCAACCGGTCGGCGCACCCTCGACGCGCGTTTCGATCAGGCCGCCTACGGAGTCCCCCTCGGATAGCGCGGCGGTGATCACCTCGTCGAACTTCGCGGGGTCTGCTACGCCGCCGATCGCTGCAAGGCGGGTCGTGAAGCGGAGCGTCGCGGGGAGGATCTTTTTGGCTACGACACCGGCGGCCACCAAACCGACGGTGAGGCGTGCCGAGAAGTGGCCGCCCCCGCGCGGATCGTTCTTATGGTCGAACTTTACGGCCGCCACGCGGTCGGCGTGCGAGGGGCGGAAGTGGTGCGTGAGCGCGGCGTAGTCCCCCGAGCGTGTGTTGCCGTTCTCGAAGAGGATCGTAAGCGGTGCACCCGTCGTCATACCGTTGTAGATGCCCGAGATGAGGTGCGGCACATCCGCCTCGCGGCGCGGGGTCGTACCGCGTGCGCCGCTGCGGCGGCGTGCCAGATCCTGCTCGAAGTCGCTCTCCGAGAGCGGGATGCCGGCCGGAACACCGTCGAGCGTGATGCCGACGGCCGTGCCGTGTGACTCGCCCCAAATCGAGAGGCGAAACGCATTTCCAAATTGATTCATCGCCTTGCTTATTTTATGCGGATTCGCTCCAAATCGTCAAAAAAGTCGGGATAGCTCTTGCTGACCGATTCGGCCTCCTCGATGATCATCTCGCCGTCGGAGCAGAGCCCTGCGACGGCCAGCGACATCGCCATACGGTGGTCGTTGTGGCTCTCGACCCGCGTGGCGCGAATCGTGCCGCCCGTGATACGCATCGTATCCTCCTCGACCTCGACCCGAATGCCGACCTTGCGGTACTCCTCGCGGATCGCCTCGGCGCGGTTCGACTCCTTGTGCTCCAAACGCGATGCGCCGTGCAGCACGGTCGTTCCGTCGCACTGCGCGGCAAGAGCCGCCAAGGCGGGGAAGAGATCGGGGCACTGCGTGGCATCGAACTCGAAGGCGTGCAGCTCGCGGTGGGCGACCGTGACGGCCGTCTGCTCCACCTCGACATAGGCACCTGCGCGGGTCAGGGCATCCAAAACAGCCGTGTCGGCCTGCTTCGAGAGGGCGGAGATGTTCTCCACACGCACCTCGCCGGCGACGGCACCGGCCACCAAGAGCATCGCTGCGGCCGACCAGTCGCCCTCGATCCGAAGGTCGATGGCGCGATAGTGTTGCTTCGAGGGGATGAAGAACTCCTCGTAGCCTTTGTGGAAGATCTCGACGCCAAACTTTGCGGCCGTGTCGATCGTCATCTCCAAATAGGGGGTCGAAACGGCGTTGCTGACCTGCAGCGTGGTATCCTCCTCGGCCAATGGCAGTGCCAACAGCAGGCCGGTGATGAACTGCGACGAGACCGACCCATCGACCTCGACCTCACCGCCACGCAACGGGCCGCACACCTCGAAGGGGAGGCGACCGAGCGTATCGCTCACCGAAACGCCCAAGCGGCGCAACGGTTCGATCATCATCTGCATCGGGCGTTGCAGGAGCGAGCCCATACCCTCGATGCGGATCGGATGGTTCCACAGCGAAGCGATCGGCGTAAAGAGGCGCGAGGCCAAGCCCGATTCGCCCACCTGCAAGCGTAGGTCGAGCGGCTGCAGACCGCCCTCGATGCGAAGGGTCTGCTCGTCCACCTCCTCGACCCGCGCACCGAGTGCACGGATGCACCCTAACGCTGAGCGCGTGTCTTGGCAAAATTCAAGATTATGGAGCGTCGTAACGCCCTCGGCCAAGAGCGAACAGGCCAGTGCGCGTTGGGCGTAGCTCTTCGAGCAGGGGGGTGTCAGCGTGCCGTGCACGCGACCGCGTAAGACCGACTGATCCATAGGCCTACTCCTGTTCCTCGGTTTTGCCGCCGCGCAGGAGCATCTCCTGCGTGCGGTGGTGGCTCTTCTTCAGCTCGAAGTGCTGTCCCAAGTAGAGCTTGCGCACCATCGGGTCGGCGGCCAGCTCCTCGGCAGAACCCGTTTTGAGGATCTTGCCCTCGTAGAGCAGGTAGGTGCGGTCGGTGATGGCCAGCGTCTCATCGACATTGTGGTCGGTGATGATCACGCCGATATTCTTGTGCTTGAGCGTGGCGACGATCGACTGGATATCCTCCACGGCGATCGGATCGACACCGGCAAACGGCTCGTCCAAGAGAATGAATGAGGGGTTGATCGCCACGGCACGGGCGATCTCCGTGCGGCGACGCTCGCCACCCGAGAGCTGATTACCGTAGCTCTTGCGCACCTTCTGCAGACGGAACTCCTCGATCAGTGCCTCGACACGCTCGCGCTGGTACTCCTTCGAGAAGGAGGTCATCTCCAGTACGCCGCGAATGTTGTCCTCGACCGAGAGGTTGCGGAAGACCGAGGCCTCCTGTGCCAAGTAGCCCACACCGAGCTGGGCACGCTGATAGACGGCCAAGTTGGTTAGCTCCGAGACCTTCCCCTCGTCGTCCTCGAGGAAGATTTGACCCTCGTTGGGCTTGATCAGCCCCACGATCATATAAAAGGTGGTCGTCTTGCCGGCTCCGTTCGGGCCGAGCAGACCGACGATCTCACCCTGCTTGACATCGATCGTTACATGGTTTACGACCGTGCGCGATTTATACTTCTTTACAAGTTCGCTGGTGTAGAGGCGCATAAAATTTTTCTTTGAAAATTTTTTACAAAGATAACGCTTTTTTCGGGAAAAATTTTTATCTTTACATTGTAATTTGTGTTTTACGGAAAAACTCGGAGAAATGAAACAATATGATTCCGCTATTTTGCACGCCAAGCTGAAGGAGTACTTCGGCTTCTCGGCATTTAAGGGGAACCAAGAGGCGGTCATCCGCAATGTCCTTGAGGGACGCGATACCTTTGTATTGATGCCCACCGGCGGCGGAAAGTCGCTCTGCTATCAGCTGCCTGCGCTGTTGATGGAGGGGGTGGCGATCGTCATATCGCCCCTGATCGCCCTGATGAAGAATCAGGTCGATTCGATGCGTGCCTTCTCCGAAAACCCGGGCATCGCCCACTTCCTGAACTCGTCGCTCAACAAGGCGGCCATCCAGCAGGTGCGCCAAGATGTCTTGGACGGCAAAACCAAGCTGCTCTACTTCGCTCCCGAGTCGCTCACGAAGGAGGATAATGTCGCCTTCCTGCGCAAGATCAAGGTGTCGTTCTACGCCATCGACGAGGCTCACTGTATCTCGGAGTGGGGGCACGACTTCCGTCCCGAGTATCGCCGTATTCGTCCGATCATCAACGAGATCGGGCAGGCGCCGCTGATCGCCCTGACGGCGACCGCTACGCCAAAGGTGCAGCTCGACATTCAAAAGAACCTCGCAATGAGCGATGCGGCGGTCTATCGTTCGTCGTTCAACCGCCCGAACCTCTACTACGAGATTCGCCCGAAACACAATGTCGATCACGACATCATCCTCTTCATCAAACAGCGCGAGGGCAAGAGCGGCATCATCTACTGCTTGAGCCGCAAGAAGGTTGAGGAGCTGACCGAACTCTTGATCGCCAATGGCATCAAGGCGCGTGCCTACCACGCCGGTATGGATGCCGCCACGCGTGCCACGAATCAGGACGATTTCCTCATGGAGCGTGTCGATGTGATCGTCGCCACGATCGCCTTCGGTATGGGTATCGACAAACCCGATGTGCGCTATGTGATCCACTACGACATCCCCAAATCGCTCGAGGGCTACTACCAAGAGACGGGGCGTGCCGGTCGTGACGGCGGCGAGGGCCACTGCCTTACCTTTTATAGTTATAAGGATATTCAGAAGCTCGAGAAGTTTATGCACGGCAAGCCCGTCGCCGAGCAGGAGATCGGTAAGCTGCTGCTGCTCGAGACGGTGTCGTATGCCGAGAGCTCGATGTGCCGCCGAAAGTCGCTCCTGCACTACTTCGGCGAGGAGTACACCGAGTCGAACTGCGGCAGCTGCGACAACTGCAGCCGCCCCAAGCCGAAGGTCGATGCGAAGAAACCGCTCCGTATGGCTCTCGAGGCGTTGAGCGAGCTGGGCGACAAGTTCAAGGTCGATCACCTGATCAATGTCCTCACGGGCAAGATGACGGCGATGATCAAGAGCTACGGCCACAATAAGTTGCAGTGGTTCGGTGCGGGCGAGGAGCACGATGCCCGCTTCTGGGGTGCCGTGATGCGCCAAGCGTTGATCTTGGGGCTGATCGACAAGAACATCGAGAACTACGGTCTGATCTCGATCAACGAGAAGGGCGAGCAGTTCATCGACAAACCCTACGCCGTGACGATTACCCTCGATCACGACTACGACGAGATGGAGCAGCCGACCGAGCAGTCGGGAGCCTCCGGACGAGGCGGAGCGGCCGACGAGGAGCTCTTCTCGATGCTCAAAGACCTGCGCAAGAAGGTCGCCAAGCAGCACGGACTGCCCACCTTCGTCATCTTCCAAGACCCCTCGTTGGAGGATATGTCGGCACAGTACCCGATCACGATCGAGGAGATGCAGAACATCACGGGTGTCGGCGTGGGCAAGGCGCGTAAGTTCGGCTCCGAGTTCATCAAGCTCATCAAGGCCTATGTCGAGGAGAAGGAGATCATCCGCCCGCAGGATATGGTCGTGAAGGGTGTGGGTGCGAAGTCCGGCAACAAGATCTTCATCATCCAGTCGATCGACCGTAAGATGGATTTCGAGGATATCGCCCGCGCCAAGAACCTCGACTACGAGGAGCTCTTGAGCGAGGTGGAGGGGATCGTCAATTCGGGTACGCGCCTCGATATCTCCTACTACATCAATACGGTGATGGACGAAGAGAAGGCCGAGGATATCTACCTCTACTTCAAGGAGGATGCCGAGAGCGATTCGCTCGATGCCGCCATCGAGGAGTTGGGTGCCGAATATACCGAGGAGGAGATTCGCCTGATTCGTATTAAGTTTATATGCGAACAAGGGAATTAGCAAATTCAAAATTTAGAATCCAGAATTCAGAATGACAACGGCTTAATAAGCGGCTTTTAGGTTGCGCAGCCCTAATCAGTTTTGTCATTCCGAACGCTTTAGCGGAGGAATCTTCCTCAGCTTTCTTAAAAGCTGACTGCTGGTCGCTGAATGCTGACTGCTAAATAAGGAGGATCCCTCGTTGCCTGCGGCTCCGTCGGGACGACAAATAAAAATTAATTTTGAATGCTGAATTCTGAATTTTGAATTAGAATATATGACTGAAGTTAGAGCCAAAAAAGCACTCGGCCAGCACTTTTTGGTCGATCTGAATATTGCACGCAAGATCTGCAACTCGCTCGCGGGCGGGACGGCCGAACGGCCGAAAACCGTCTTGGAGGTGGGGTGCGGGATGGGTGTCTTGACCCAGTTCCTCCTGCAGCGCGACGATGTGACGACTTGGGGTGCCGAGATCGATACCGAGAGTGTGGAGTACCTCCACGCCCACTATCCCGACTTCGCACCGCGCCTGATCGAGGGCGACTTCCTGAAGATGGACCTCCGCGAACGCTTCCCCGAGGGGTTGTTGCTGATCGGCAACTTCCCCTACAACATCTCGTCGCAGATCTTCTTCAAACTGCTCGAGAACCGCGACCGGATCCCCGAGTGTGTCGGGATGATCCAAAAAGAGGTCGCCGTGCGCATCGCCGAGCCGCCCGGGTCGCGCGAGTACGGCATCCTCTCGGTGCTCCTGCAGGCGTGGTACGACATCGACTACCTCTTCACGGTGAATGAGTCGGTCTTCAACCCGCCCCCGAAGGTCAAGAGTGCCGTGATCCGGCTGAAACGCAACGCGGTCGAGCGGCTCGACTGCGACGAAACGCTCTTTATAAAGGTGGTCAAGGCCTCGTTCGGCCAACGCCGCAAGATGATCCGCAACTCGCTGAAGGCGGTCTTTGGCGGTTTTGGCGGTGCCGAGCACCCCTTCTTCTCGCGCCGTGCCGAGCAGCTGTCGGTCGCTGAGTTTGTCGAACTGACGCAATGGGTTGCAGAGCAAATTAAAAATTAACTGTCAGCAGTCAGCGATCAGCTGTCAGCCTTTTGAGAATAAAGAGATTTTGCTAAATTCAAAATTGACGATGAAGGGGTTGGAAGTTTTGCTTGTTGTGGCGGTTGCGCTGCTGACGGCTTGCGGAGGAGGTGCGCCCAACGGGGTGCAACAGATCGAACAACAGCCGAAGTCGCTGCCCGAGGGGGCGATTCCGATGCGCTGTTGCTGACCGCTGCCACGGCCGAGCGCCTCAAGCTGCAAACGCGCATTCCGGAGGCGGTTCGCCGCAGTTGTGCCGTGGGTGGTGTCGGTGGTGCCGCCGAGGAGTATCTGTTTACAGCGAAGGCAATTACGGCAGGCGGTAGGACGGTGACCGAGTTGCCGTCTGCTTGGTCCTTGAACGAGCAGGGTGCGCTCTCCGATACGCGCTACGACGGACTGGTCGGGAATGCCTTTTGGGCGCACTTCGATCTCGTCTTCGACTTCGCCACCTGCACGATCTATCTGAAGCAACGGAGCTGCTAAATTCAAAGTTTAGAATTCAAAATTCAAAATGAGCTGTCAGCATTTAGCTGTCAGCTGTCAGCCTTTGAGGACTGGAAATACTGGGAGGATTGGGAGTTCTGTGAGAAGCCCAAAAACAGTTTTCCCAGCTCTCCCAGTTCTCGTAGTTCTCCCAGATCTTGAGGCTCCCGAGATCACCAACCGGCCAAAAAAAGAGGAACCCGATTTTTCGGATTCCTCTTTTCTCTTTCGTGCTTTCGCGCTTACTCTGCGAGCGGCGTAACGCTTACATACGACTTGTTCTCGCCCTTCTTGCAGAACGAAACCGTGCCGTCAACGAGGGCGAAGAGCGTGTGGTCCTTGCCCATACCTACATTCTCACCGGCGTTGTGTACCGTACCGCGCTGGCGTACGATGATGTTGCCCGCCTTTGCGAACTGACCGCCGAACAATTTGATGCCGAGTC
>CAZVNR010000057.1:0-11026 GCA_964628945.1 uncultured Alistipes sp.
GGAGGTTTACTCGAACACCGGTGGTCAGTCGTCGAAGGCTACGCCGGTAGGTGCCGTTGCGAAGTTCGCTTCGAGCGGTAAGCGTATCCGCAAGAAGGACCTCGGTGCAATGGCCATGACCTACGGTTATGTCTATGTGGCACAGGTTTCGATCGGTGCATCGCAGCAGCAGCTCTTCAATGTACTGAAGGAGGCCGAGGCTTATCAGGGCCCGTCGCTCGTGATCGCCTACGCACCGTGTATCAACCACGGTATCAAGGGCGGTATGACGCGCACACAGCAGATCGGTAAGGATGCCGTTGCCTGCGGTTACTGGCACCTCTACCACTACAATCCCGATCTGGAGGCACAGGGCAAGAACCCGTTTGTGCTCGACTCGAAGGAGCCGGATTGGTCGAAGTTCCAAGACTTCCTGATGCGAGAGGTACGCTACACCTCGCTCAAGAAGGCCTTCCCGACGGAGGCACAGGAGCTCTTCGAGGCTGCCGAGGAGAACGCCAAGTGGCGCTACAACAGCTATGTACGCCGCTCGAAGATGGAGTTCTAATCCACCTCATATCAGAGAGATCCCCGCGACCGAAAGGTTGCGGGGATCTCTTGTTTGAAGATGGGTGATTAAAGGCTATTAAAGGTTATTAAGGGCTATTAAGGAATTTTGTTCATGGTCTTTAATAGCCTTTAATAGCCTTTAATCGCCCTTAATTACCCTTGTTTGAAAGCTGACTGCTCAACTCTCAACCTGCTCTTGCAGCGTTGCCGAGAACTCCTTTTTCGATTGCAGGCGGGCGGTCTCTTTGAGCTGCAGACCGACACGCACAAGGTTGTTGTTGCCCGTCGAGAGGCGTTTGTGGGCATCGTCGTAGGCGGCTTGCGCCTTCTGCAGCGCAGCACCCACGCTCTCGAGCGACGACGAGAAGGCGACGGCTTGCTCGTAGAGTTTCAATCCGCACTCGGCGATGCGCTTCGTGTTCTTGTCCTGCGCATCGTACTTCCAAAGATCGGCCACCAACTTGAGCAGCGCAAAGAGATTCGTCGGTGACGAGATGATCACCTTTTTGTCGTAGGCATCGTTCCAGATGGCGTTGTCGGCCTTGAGTGCCTCGAGGAAGGCCGGCTCGTTGGGGATGAACATAATCACAAAGTCGGGCGAGTCGAGCAGTCGCTGATACTCCTTGCGCCCCAGCTCGGTGACATGTTGGCGCACGGAGGCGATGTGGGCGGCGAGGTGGCGTTGCTGCTCCTCGTGGCTCTCGGCGGCGGTGTAGGCGACATAGGCCGTGAGCGACACCTTCGAGTCGATGACGATCTGCCGCTTCTCGGGCAGATGCAATACCACATCGGGGCGGAGATTGCGCCCCTCCGCATCCTTGAGGTTATGTTGCGTCTCGTAGTGCAATCCCTTGACGAGCGATGAGTTGTCGAGGATCGTCTCGAGCATCGTTTCGCCCCAGTCGCCCTGTACCTTCGAGTTGCCGCGCAGGGCGTTTGTGAGGTTGGTCGTTTCGGTCGTGATGCGGCGGTTCAGCTCCATCAGGTTCTTCAACTCGTTCTTCAGCTCGCCGCGCTGCTCGTTCTCGTGCGAGTAGATGCGCTCGACCCGTTCGCGGAACTCGGTGATGTTCTCGCGGAAGGGCTTGAGCAGCACATCCATCGACTCGCGGTTCGTTTCGCGGAATTGGCGCGACTGCTCCCCCAAGATCTCGGTCGAGAGGTTGCGGAAGTGGCTCTTGAGGTGGTCGATCTCCTCCTCGCGGCGTTTGCGCTCCTCCTCGCGCACCTCCTCGGTGCGGGTTTTGAGTGCGGCGATCTCGGCCGTCGATGCCGCACGCACCGAGGCCAGCTCCACCTCGACCCGCCCACGCGCTTCGCGCTGATCCGCAGCCTCCTGTTGGGCGCGCTGTTGAGCCTCGTTGGCCGCTTTCAGCTCCTCGCGTACGGCGTGCATTTCGCGGCGGAGGGCGATGGATACGACGGTGGCGGCGACGGCTAAAAGAGCCAAAAGACCGCAAAGAGTGAGAATACCTATATTCATAATGGACAAAGATAGCAGTTTTCACGGAAAAATGGTTATCTTTGCCTAAAATAAATTGGATGGATATGGAGCGAATCATTGCACCTTCGGTTTTGGCGGCCGACTTCGGCCACTTGGAACGCGACATTCGGCTGGTCGATCGCAGTGCGGCGGCGTGGGTTCATGTCGATGTGATGGACGGGGTCTTTGTCCCCAACATCTCGTTCGGCTTCCCCGTCTTGCGTGCCGTGCGGCGGGCAACGACGAAGGTGGTCGATGTCCATCTGATGATCACCGAACCGGAACGCTATGTGGCACGCTTTGCCCACGACGGCGCCGACCGAATCACCTTCCACTACGAGGCGACGGCCGATCCCGTACACGGCATCCATCTGATCCGCGAGAGCGGTGCGCAGGTGGGAATCTCGATCAAACCGAAGACGGCGGTCGAGGTGCTGCGTCCGCTCCTTCAGCAGGTCGATATGGTCTTGGTGATGAGCGTCGAACCCGGGTTTGGTGGGCAACAATTCATCCCCGAATCGCTCGACCGCATCCGCGAGCTGCGTGCGATGGCCGAGGAGCTGAACCCGAACCTGTTGATCGAGGTCGATGGCGGCATCTCGTCGAAGAACGCCGATCGGCTCTTTGCGGCGGGGGCGAATGTGCTCGTGGCCGGCAGTTCGGTCTTTAAGGCCGAGGAGCCGGAGCGGGAGATACAAATGATGTTAGAGGCTTAATGTAAGGATGATTTCACTGGATAATCTGACCGTCTCGTATGGCGGATGGACACTGTTTGACAATATTTCGTTTCTGATCAACCCGAAGGATCGCATCGGCTTGGTCGGCAAGAACGGCGCGGGCAAAACGACCCTGCTGCGCCTCATTATGGGGGAGCAACTGCCCACTTCGGGAGCCGTGACGATCAACGGCGAGTGTACGCTCGGCTACCTGCCGCAGACGATGCGCGTGCACGATACGACGACGCTCGTCGAGGAGACGGGCAAGGCGTTCGAGGAGGTGCTGCGCTTGGAGGCGGAGATCGTATGCCTGACCGACGAGATCGCCACGCGCGACGACTACGAGAGCGAGGCCTACGCCGAACTGCTGCATCGTTTGAACGAGGCGCAGGATCTCTACCAGATGTTGGGTGGCGAGACGCGCGATGCCGACATCGAGAAGACGCTGCTCGGTTTGGGCTTCAAGCGGAGCGACTTCGATCGACCGACGGCCGAGTTCTCGGGCGGATGGCGTATGCGTATCGAGCTGGCGAAACTCTTGTTGCGCCGCCCCTCGATCTTTCTGTTGGACGAGCCGACGAACCACCTCGACATCGAGTCGATCCAGTGGTTGGAGGAGTATCTGAAAAACTACAACGGAGCGGTGCTGCTCATTTCGCACGACCGCGCCTTCTTGGATAATGTGACGACCCGCACGGTCGAGCTTTCGCTCGGTAAGATCACCGACTACAAGGTGCCCTACTCGAAGTATGTGGTGCTGCGTGCCGAGCGACGCGAACAGCAACTGGCCGCCTACGAGAATCAGCAGCGGATGATCGAAAAGACCGAGGAGTTTATCGAGAAGTTTCGCTACAAGCCGACGAAATCGAATCAGGTGCAGTCGCGCATCAAACAGCTCGAACGCTTGGATCGTTTGGAGATCGAGGAGGAGGATCTCTCGCACCTCAATATTAAATTCCCGCCCGCTCCGCGTTCGGGACAGATCGTCGCCGAGATCAAGGAGGCGGGGATGTCGTTCGGTGCGAAGCATGTCTTCTCGGGGGCGGACTTTACGATCGAGAAGGGCGACCGCATCGCACTCGTGGGGCGTAACGGCGAGGGCAAGACCACCTTGGCGCGTATGCTGATCGGTCAGCTCGTCCCGACCGAGGGGTCGATCCGCCTCGGCGCGAATGTCAATATCGGCTACTACGCCCAAAATCAGGACGATTTGATGGATGGCGAGTTTACGGTCTATGATACGCTCGATCGTGTGGCGGTGGGGGATATCCGCACCCGCCTGCGCGATATTCTGGGCGCGTTCCTCTTCCGAGGCGAGGATATCGACAAGAAGGTGAAGGTGCTCTCGGGCGGTGAGCGTGCCCGCTTGGCGATGGCGCGTATGATGCTCGAGCCGCGCAACCTCTTGGTGCTGGACGAGCCGACGAACCATATGGATATGCGCTCGAAGGATATTCTGAAGGAGGCGATCCTGAAGTACGACGGTACGGTGGTCGTTGTGTCGCACGACCGCGAGTTCTTGGACGGGATGGTCGATAAGGTCTATGAATTCCGCGACGGAGGTGTGAAGGAGTACCTCGGCGGCATCTACTACTTCCTTGAGAAGCGTAAACTGGCCGACCTGCAAGAGATCGAACGCGCGGACAAACCTGCCGCTGCGACTCCGAAGGAGAGCACCTCGGGCAAGATGAGCTACGAGCAGAAGAAGGAGCAGGAAAAATTACTGCGCCGACTGCGTAAAAATGTCGAGCAGATCGAAACAACGCTGGCCGAGGTGGAGCAGGAGATCGCCGCATGGGACGCGAAGTTGGCCGCCGCCACGACCTACAACGAGGCGGACTACAAGAGCTACAACGATCTGAAGGCGCGCTACGACCACTTGATGCACGAGTGGGAGAAGGCCTCGTATGAATTGGAAATAAGTGAATAAACGATATGGAAAATCTGATTTTTGGTATTCGACCCGTCGCCGAGGCGATTGAGGCGGGTCGTGAGATCGAGAAACTCTACATCCGTAAGGGTGCCGACGGGCAACTGATGCAGGAGCTGAAGGATCTGATCATTCGCCACCGTCTGCGCTATCAGGAGGTGCCGGTCGAGAAGCTTAACCGCCTTACGCGCGGCAACCACCAAGGCGTGGTGGCACAGACCGCCCTGATCGGCTATGTGCAGCTGGAGGAGATCTTGGAGCGTGTGCCCGAGGATGAAACACCGCTGATCGTCGCCTTCGACGGCGTGACCGATGTGCGCAACTTCGGTGCCATTGCCCGCTCGGCCGAGTGTGCCGGTGCACACGGTCTGATCACCCCGCTGAAGAACTCCGCACCGGTCAATGCCGAGGCGATGCGCTCGTCGGCGGGTGCGCTCACGGCGATCCCCGTCTGCCGCGTAGGCTCGCTGCGAATGACACTCGCCCAACTCCAGCAGGAGGGCTACCAGATCGTCGCCGCCACCGAAAAGAGCCGTAAACTGCTCTACGATGCCGACTTCCGCCGCCCGACCGTCTTGGTGATGGGTGCCGAGGATACCGGTATCTCGCCCGCCGTGCTGAAGCTCTGCGACGAGCAGCTGGCGATCCCGATGATCGGCCATATCGAGTCGCTCAATGTCTCGGCCGCCGCTGCCGTGCTCCTCTTCGAGGTGGTACGCCAGCGCATCGGTTGATCATCGCCAAAAGAATTGCCCCGATGGAGCAGCTGATCGACCATCCCGAGATCGGGCCTGTACGCTTGCGCCTCTCGTACCGTGTGCGTACCGTGACGATCTCGGTGCGCAAGACGGGAGAGGTGTGCGTGAGCTTCTCTCCGCGTGTCGGTGTGGAGCGTGCGTTGGCTTTCTTGGAGGAGAAACGCGCGTGGGTGTTGCGTGCCAAAGCGCGTGCCGGCAAACGCCAAGCCGCCGCTCCGCCGCCGTTCAACTCCGAGGCTGTTGAGGCGTTGCGCCGTGAAGCACGCGCCGACCTGCCGCCGCGCTTGGCTCGCCTCGCGGCCGCTACGGGGCTGCGCTATGAACACCTGACGATCACCTCGGCGCGGACGAAGTGGGGGAGTTGCTCCTCGCGCAACCGCATCTCGTTGAGCCTCTTTCTGATGGCACTTCCCGAACACCTGCGCGACTTCGTCCTGCTGCACGAACTCTGCCACACGGTACACCACAACCACTCGGCCGCCTTTCACGCCCTGCTCGACCGCTTGGTCGGCGGCCGCGAAAGGGAACTTAACCGCGAATTGAGGGGGTATCGTATCGGGTAACCAAATTTTTTATTACCTTTGCACCCGAACCATCATCCAATAAAAACGAATAAAAGATGAAAAATGCGTATGTATTCCCGGGTCAGGGAGCCCAAGCCGTAGGGATGGGCAAAGACCTTTATGATAACAACGCCGAGGTGCGCGCCCTGTTTGAGCGTGCGAACGAACTGCTCGGCTTTCGGATCACCGATCTGATGTTTGCGGGTACGCCCGAGGATCTGAAGCAGACGAAGGTGACCCAGCCGGCCGTTTTCCTCCACTCGGTGGCGATGGCGACGGCACTCGGTGTCGAGCCGGAGGCCGTAGCGGGTCACTCGCTCGGCGAGTTCTCGGCACTGGTCGTGTCGGGCGCGTTGTCGTTCGAGGAGGGCTTATTGCTCGTCTCGAAGCGTGCGATGGCGATGCAGCAGGCCTGCGAGCAGGTTGAGGGTACGATGGCCGCCGTCTTGGGGCTCTCGGACGAACAGGTCGAGGCGGTTTGCGAGGCGACCGAGGGGGTCGTTGTGGCCGCGAACTACAACTGCCCGGGTCAGCTGGTGATCTCGGGCGAGAAGGGGGCTGTGGAGGCCGCCTGCGCCAAAGCGAAGGAGGCGGGCGCGCGCCGTGCCCTGCCGTTGCCGGTGGGGGGTGCGTTCCACTCGCCGCTGATGGAGCCCGCCCGTGAGGAGCTGGCTGCCGCGATCGCCGCCGCCGAATTCCAAACGCCGCGCTGCCCGATCTATCAGAATGTCGATGCCGCACCGCACACCGATCCCGCGGAGATCAAAGCGAACCTGATCGCCCAACTCACCGCCCCCGTGCGCTGGACGCAGATCGTCCGCCGTATGGTCGAGGATGGCTGCTCGCACTTTACCGAGCTCGGCCCGGGCACCGTTCTGCAGGGTTTGATCCGCAAGGTATCGGCCGATGTGGAGGTCGAATCGAAATCGACGCTGTAAGTTTACACCTTTACGCATAGCTTCGCGCAGGTTACAATCGGGTAGCCTGCGCGATTTTTTTATTCCGGCTTTTGATTTCCAAAAACTATCATTAACTTTGTATCTGCAATCCAACGGGTTGTGTATTATTAACGAAAGTGTTTTTCGCTTTTGTCCTTAACGGAAATGTGGAAGTTTTCAAGAGAGGGGTCAAACGAAATAGCACTCATTTCTTGTATATGTATGGCTCGTGGCATATTCTATGCCCATAGCCCTGCATTACAGGTGTGGGGCATTGCATCGTTTATTCTCTCAAGGTCTTTCCACAACCTCCGTTAGATAATCGAAATTCAACTCCACACTTTCTTTATTGTGTGTCCCGAGGAGTTGCGGGAACGGATAAAACCTATCAATGTATCGAAATAACAGCTCGTTAGGGGCTCTGATCGAGGAGGAGTTGCGCCGTCAGGAACGGAGTGTCAGTTGGTTCGCGCGCCATTTGGCGTGTGATCGACGCAATGTGTATCGTATCTTTCGCAAGAATAATCTGGATACGGAGTTGGTTATGCGTATTTCGCGCATCTTGAATCACGATTTTTTTGTCGATCTTTCGCGTATGTCGCAAGACGAGCTGTAGAACCGATCGCGGAACAGCCTGCCGTATGTAGCAGTGTGTCCGTTTTGACCACAGATGCGTGACGGGATCGGTCGCATAGGAGCCTGTTGTTGAGATAGTTTTTCCGTTACCTTTGCGTTGTTAAACTTAATTTATTTGTACTATGAAGAAATTTTTCCGTTTTTTGATGATGGCACTGATGGTGTCGATGACCTGCTCGCTCGCTTCGTGCAGCGATGATGATGGGGATGATGGCGATTCGGCGTACTCGTCGATTGTTGGGGCATGGCAACAGACGAATCAAGCCGGTACTTTGATTACCTTGACATTTAATAAAGGAAAAACCGGTACGATCTTGTTTGTTTATCCCGATGGATCGGGTAGCAGCACCGAGAATTTCGAATATGACTATATTGAAGAGGATCGTTATATCGAGATTTTGGGTTCACAGCTCGATGGTGAGTATATTGTGACGGTTACGGCTCGCACCCTGCGGCTGAAGGATTATTGGTACGGTGACACATATTACGAGTTTACGAAGAAATAATCTGTTGTTTTTAGCGATAGAGCCTCCGAAGAGTCATCTGCCTTTGGAGGCTCTTGTTTAACAACACAAACTTATATGCTGTTTTTTTTTGCATTAGCATCGCTTAGTGAAACAGTAATAAATTCTTTTCCTCGTTCTTTAACGAGCAATAAACCGCGCGGGTATTAAAAACAATACCCGCGCCGGTTTTATAATGGCTATTATGGGTGATTAAGTACGATTAAGGGTTTTTCGTTCATTGCCCTTTCGGGGCGCGCAAGCCAAAGCTGACAGCTGAATACCGATTGCTGAACGCTGACTGCCTACTCTTGTATAAATAGCTGATAATTAAATAAAACCGAGTCTCGGTTCCCGACGAGTGGCTTCCGATGTGGCGGATCGTGACGAAAAAAGTGCGCAGATTTTAATTAATTTTAATTAATTATTCTATTTTTTATGAAATTGTGCGTATCTTTGCCAAAATCATTAAAAAAATAGATTCGATAAATGGCTTCGCTTACCGAGTTTTTCGTTAATCGTGAGGATGATGCCCTGAAGGGGGTCACACATAAAAACAGTATCATCAAGCGCAACATCATTGCGCATATGGCCGTCAATGGCGAGTGTACGCTCTCGGACTTGACCAAGGAGCTGCATATCAGCGTACCGACGATCACCAAGCTCGTGCAGGAGTTGGTCGATGAGAACATCGTCACCGATCTGGGCAAGGTCGAGACCCCGGGCGGTCGCCGTCCCAACATCTTCGGCTTGGCCAACTCGGCGATCTACTTCGCAGGGGTCTATGTCGGCCGTGACAATATGTGTTTTGTCATCACCGACCTGCAGAACAACATCATCGTCGAGCGCACCGACAACACCTTCGAGTTGCAGGATCGTCCGCAGTGCTTGGAGCGCATCTGCTCCTCGACCGAGGAGTTCATCGCCACCTGCGGAGTCGATCGTGACAAGATCCTCGGTATGGGGCTCTGCTTGGTGGGTCGTGTGAACCCCGATACGGGGCGCAGCTACAAATACTTCACCTCGTCGGAGCACTCGCTGCGCGCCATCTTGGAGGAGCGCATCGGGCTGCATGTGCTGGTCGAGAACGACACCCGTTCGCGCTGCTACGCCGAATACACCTGCGGCAAATCGAAGGTGGAGAGCAATGTGCTGTACCTCCACTTGGGGCGTGGTGTGGCCATCGGTATCGTGATGGACGGCAAGCTCTACTACGGTAAGAGTGGTTTCGCGGGCGAGTTCGGTCACATCCCCTTCTTCGACAACGAGATCATCTGCTCGTGCGGTAAGAAGGGGTGCCTCGAGACGGAGGTTTCGGGTATTGCGATCGAGGAGAAGATGTGCCACGAGATCGAGAAGGGGGTCAATACGATCCTTCGGGAGCAGTACGCCCGCCAAAAGAGCATCCACATCGACGAGATCATCGCCGCCGCGAAGAACGACGACAACCTCTCGATCGAGCTGATCGAGGAGGCGGGCGAGAAGGTCGGCAAGGCGGTCGCCTTCCTGATCAACACCTTCAACCCCGAGACGGTGATCGTCGGCGGTAACTTGGCAGCAGCGGGCGACTACATTATGCTGCCGCTCAAATCGGCCACCAACAAATATTCGCTCAATCTGGTCTATAAGGATACGAAGTTCCGCCTCTCGAAGATGTCGGAGAACGCCGGCGCGTGGGGTGTGGCGATGCTGATCCGTAACAAGATCATCGGCCTCTAATCGTCGCTGCGGCTATGCATATCGAGGGGACACAGATTCGCCTGCGCGCCGTCGAGCCGGAGGATATCGAGCTGCTCTATCGCTGGGAGAACGACTACTCGGTGTGGGAGGTGAGCGGTACGCTTGTTCCCTTCTCGCGCCATACGCTGCGTCGTTTCTTGGATGAACAGCAGTTCGACATCACGCAGACGGGGCAGCAACGCCTCATCATCGAGAATGGCGAGGGGTGCGCCGTGGGTGCGGTCGATCTCTTCGCGTTCGATCCGATGAACGACCGCGCCGGCATCGGGATTCTGATCGCCGACGAGGAGGATCGCCGACGCGGCTATGCCCGCGATACGATCGAGACCCTCTGCCGCTACGGGCGCGAGGTGCTGGGGCTGCATCAGCTGTGGTGTAATGTCGCGGCGAGCAATGTGGCGAGCCTCTCGCTCTTCTACGCCTGCGGGTTCGAGCTGATCGGCACGAAACGCGACTGGTTGCGCCGCCCCGACGGTTGGGAGGACGAGTGCACGATGCAGAAGATCTTGGGAAATGAGAATTGAGCGTTGAGATTCTGCCTTTCGGTCACGAAGCGTGACATCAGATAAGAAGATCCGACCTTTTCAAACGAGTTTGATGGTCGGACCTTCTTATCTGATCACCTTCGTTGAAGGTGCCGAAAGGCGGTGGTTTCGTAAGGAGTTTGTAACCTTCCTTTTGAAATAATTAAATACTTACATTCCCTCCCAAACCCTCCCTTTGAAAAAGGGCGGGCTTGGTCGCGGTGATACTCACCGCTCCGTTGTCACGCTTTCGGCGGTTGTTTAGCCGCCGTATTATAAATCATCCATCGCAGCCGAACGAACGGTGTCTGTGTTGATCTTGTCGAAATATTTCAGGATCACGAAGTGCTTTCCAAACTCTCCCTTTTGTATGGATAGTTGAATCTCTCCATTTCTTGTCTGGTAGGTGGTGTGCCAAGTGCAGCGATCCCTCATCAGCTCAAGCAATCTGTCATCATTGGAGTCTACATATCGACTCTGAAATTTTTCAACGACATCGGTCGGCTCTCCATATTTTTGAGTAAGCATTGACTTTAGATGCTCGTAGTTGTGTTCAAGCGAACTCCAATCTTCGTGAGCAGGGAAAATTACCCCGATTGTATTTACTATATTGAGTCATTAGTGTCCACTAAAAAAATCGAAATAGTTCTTTGAAATGATTGATATTTAATTTGTTACGAGGATTT
>CAZVNR010000058.1:0-10980 GCA_964628945.1 uncultured Alistipes sp.
ACATACTTGTGGCTCGTGCCGTGGAAACCGTACTTGCGCACGCGGTACTTCTCGTAGTACTCGTAGGGCAGAGCGTACATGTAGTTCGTGGCGGGGATCGTCTGGTGGAACGAGGTGTCGAAAACGGTCACCTGCGGAACACCCGGCAACACATGGTCGATCGCCTCGATACCCTGCAACGAAGCGGGGTTGTGCAATGGTGCGATGGCGCAGAGCGACGAGATCTTCGCCTTCACATCCTCATCGACGAGGCAGCTTACGGGGAAGTACTCGCCACCGTGAGCAACGCGGTGACCAACGGCCTTCACCTCGTCGAGCGAGGCGATCACGCCGTGCTCGGCATTCGTGAGGGCATCCATCACGAGGCTGATGCCGACCGTGTGGTTCGGGATGGGCTGATGCAGCTCAAAGTTGCTCTTGCCGACCGGCTTGTGTGTCAGATCGCCTTCGGGAAGACCGATACGCTCGACCAAACCTTTGGCGAGCAGCTTACTCGACGCGGCCTCCATGTCGATCACCTGATATTTGATCGACGAACTGCCGCAGTTTAATACTAAAATGACCATAGTAGCTCTTGTATTTTGAAGATTATTTTTATGTTAGTTCGCAATTAACCCTTAAAGGTAAGGCAAAAAAAGCAGATGGGCAAATTTTAATTCAAAATTTAGAATTCAAAATTCAAAATGGGCTGTATGAACTGCCAGCAATCAGCGTTTGAGAGCAAAGAGAGGGGCTGGCGCGACTTGAAAAAGGGAGATTAGAGAAGTTAGTGAGAACGCTCTAATTCCCCTAATCTCCCTAAATTCTCTAAATTCACTCACTCCCCGTCGCGCAGCCTAAAGCTGAAAGTTGAGTGCCGAAAGCTCAATTTCTAATTTTGAATTTTTAATTTTGAATTCTGAATTATCTCTTTGAAAATCATCAATTTTCAAAGAGATAACCTACCCCCTTGACCGTGCGGATATGCTCCTCGCCGATCTTTTGGCGGAGCTTGCGGATATGGACATCGATCGTGCGGTCGCCGACTACCACCTCTTCGCCCCAAATCGAGGTGTAGATCTCCTCGCGTGTGACCAGTTTGTCGGGGTGGCGCATCAGCAGCTCCAGCAGTGCGAACTCCTTGCGCGGCAGGGTGATCTCCTCGCCGCGGCGGATCACCGTGTGGCGCGAAGCATCGAGCTGAATCGTGCGGTCGTCGTCGAGGACGGGCGCATCGGGAGCCACGCGCTTGAGTTTGGCCTGCAGACGGCTGATAAGGAGCTTGATTTTGATCGGTTTGGTGAGGTAGTCATCCGCCCCGACACCGAACCCCTCCAGCTGCTGCTCCTCCTCGCCGAGTGCCGACAGAAAGACGATGATCGTATCCTTCAATCGGGGGTTTTGGCGCAGTGCGGCGCAGGTTTCGGCACCATCCATCTCGGGCATCATCCGATCCAGAAGGATCAGATGCGGGCGGCACTCCTCGGCGATGCGCAACGCCTCGCGGCCGTTCTCGGCTGTGAAGACCTCGTATCCTTCGCGGCGGAGGTTGTAGCGGATAAACTCCAAGATGTCGATCTCGTCATCGACGAGTAAAATGCGGTGACTCATTGCTTTTTTCGCGGTTTTTGTGCCCCTCTGCGGAAGAGGCTGCAAAATAACTATGCGAAGATAGAAAAAAATTGCCGAAAAACCTTTCTCTTTCCGCGGAAAAATCGCTACATTTGCCTCAATTATGTGACCTCGCGTGAGGCCACCGTAAAAAAACGATGTGATGGCTACTGAAAATCCAACCCTGTCTGCTCTTGACGAGCAAGTCAGCCCTGTTGCGGCTGAAGATGTGCAAGTCGCTCCGGCCGAGGCCGTGGAGACGACGAGTGAACCTACCGAAGTGGCTGCCGACGAGGCAGCGAACGAACCCGCGAACGAATCCGTTGAGGTCGATTTCAGCGACGAAGATGCCGCCCTCGCAGCCGAGGATGCCGGCTTGGAGCTGAGCGACGAGACGGCCGAGGAGGCCGCTGCCGCCGATACGGCGACCGAGGATGAGTTTACGGGTAAGACCAAATCAGAGATGCTCGATCGCTTTGCCGCGATGCTCGACGAGCAACCCGTGCCGACGCTGCGTCGCACGGTCGATCAGCTCAAGGTCGCCTTCTACCGCATCCGCCGCGCCGAAGTTGAGACGGCGCGTCGCCTCTTTTTGGAGGGTGGTGGCGAGGAGGAGGCCTTCGTTGCCCCGACCGACGAGGCCGAGGTGCGCCTCAAGGAGCTCTTCCGCGAGTATCGTCGCCGCCGTGACGAGTTTATCTCGAACCTCGATGCCGAGAAGGAGGCCAACCTCAAGGTGAAGCTGGCGATCATCGAGGAGCTGAAAGAGCTGGTCAATTCGGATGAGACACTGAATCACACCTTCAACAAATTCCGCGAACTGCAACAGCGTTGGAAGGAGACAGGTTTGGTACCGCAGGCCAATGTCAAGGATCTGTGGGAAACCTATAACCTCCATGTCGAGAACTTCTACGGCTTTATCAAGATCAACAAGGAGCTGCGCGATCTGGATCTGAAGAAGAACTACGAGCAGAAGGTCGCTCTCTGCGAGCAGGCCGAGTCGCTCGTGATGGAGCCTTCGATCGTCGATGCGTTCCACAAGTTGCAGAAGCTCCACGACGAGTGGCGCGAGACGGGTCCCGTTGCCAACGAGTTCAAGGAGTCGTTGTGGGAGCGTTTCAAGGCGGCATCGAGCCGGATCAACAAGCAGCATCAGGAGCACTTCGAGCGCCTCAAGGCCGAGCAGGTGAAGAACCTCGAGCTGAAGACGGAGTTGTGCGTGGCTGCCGAGGAGCTGTCGGGCGAGCCGTTCACTTCGCGCAAGGAGTGGAACAAGGCGAGCGACCGCCTGCTCGAGATTCAGAAGACATGGAAGACGATCGGCTTTGCGCCGAAGAGGGACAATACGCGCATCTATGAGCGTTTCCGCGAGGCGTGCAACAAGTTCTTCGAGCAGAAGCGTGCGTTCTACGCCGAGGTGAAGAGCGAGATGGATCAGAATCTGCAACTCAAGCAGGAGCTCTGCGCCGAGGCCGAGGCACTCTCGATGAGCGAGGATTGGAAGAAGACGACCGACGAGCTGATCGCCCTGCAGAACCGTTGGAAGCAGGTGGGTGCCGTGTCGCGCCGCCATTCGGATACGGTGTGGAAGCGTTTCCGCGCCGCGTGCGACAAATTCTTCGAGCGCAAGGCGGCTCACTTCTCGTCGATCGACAACGAACACGAAGCAAACCTGCAACAGAAACTGGCCCTGCTCGACGAGATGGCTGCGGCCGATGTTAAGGCGGGCGGCTACGAGGTGATCCGCGACTTCCAACGCCGTTGGGGCGAGATCGGCTTCGTGCCTCTCAAGCAGAAGGATGCAATCCAAAAACGCTACAAGGCGGCGGTAGATCACCTCTTCGAGCAACTGCGCGGCTCGGAGCGCGACCGTTCGATGGGTCGTTTTAAGGAGAAAATCTCGACGATGAAGGGCGGTGACCGCCGGATGGGTGCCGAGCGCGAACGCCTCTACAACAAGGTGCGCCAGCTGGAGCAGGAGATCGCCCTCTTGGAGAACAACATCGGTTTCTTCGCCAAGTCGAAGAACGCCGAGGCGTTAATCGCCGAGGTGAAGGCGAAGATCGAGCGTGCCCGCGAGGAGATGCAGACCACGATCGAGAAGGTGAAGTTGATCGACAAACAGCAGCAGAACAAGGAGTAGCAGATTAGGATAGTTAGACCCATATAATTCAAAAATAGTATGAAACTCACAAAACCCAAGTACATCTTTGTTACGGGCGGCGTAGCCTCGTCGCTTGGCAAGGGTATCATTTCGTCGTCGCTCGCGCGACTGCTTCAGGCACGCGGTTATGTGACCACCATTCAAAAATTCGACCCCTACATCAATGTCGATCCGGGTACGCTGAATCCCTACGAGCACGGTGAGTGCTATGTGACGGAGGATGGTACGAAGGCCGACCTCGATTTGGGACACTACGAGCGTTTTACCTCCATTGCAACCTCGAAGAACAACACCGTTACGACGGGTAAGATCTATCAGGCGGTGATCGAGAAGGAGCGTCGCGGCGAATTCCTCGGTAAGACCGTGCAGGTCATTCCGCACATTACCGACGAGATCAAACGCCGCATCCAGCTCAACGGCCAGACCAAGAAGTTCGACATCATCATCACCGAGATCGGCGGTACGGTGGGCGACATCGAGTCGCTACCGTTCATCGAGTCGGTGCGTCAGCTGCGCAACTCGCTCGGTTGGCAGAATACGGCACTGGTGCATCTGGCGTGGGTGCCCTACCTCGCCGCATCGGGCGAGCTGAAGACGAAGCCCACGCAGCACTCCGTCAAGGCGTTGTTGGAGAACGGCTTGCAGCCCGATGTGCTGGTGTTGCGTGCCGAGCACTCGCTGGATAAGGCCATCAAGCGCAAGATCGCCCTCTTCTGTAATGTGATGCCCGAGGCGGTGGTCGAGTCGGTCGATATGCCGACGATCTACGAGGTGCCGCTGCGCCTCTACGAGCAGAAGATGGACGAGGTGATCCTGCAACGCTTGGGGTTGGATCCTTCGGAGACGGAGTCCGACCTGACGGCTTGGCGCAACTTTGTCGATCGCGTGAAGAACCCCTCGAAGCGGGTCGATATCGCGCTGGTCGGTAAGTATGTCGAGCTGCCCGATGCCTATAAGTCGATCATCGAGTCGTTCGTACACGCCGGCGCGGCCAACGACTGCAAAGTCAAGCTGCATTTGATCCAGTCCGAGAAGGTGACCCCCGAGACGGCCGACGAGCTGCTGAAGGGGATGGCCGGTATCTTGGTCGCCCCGGGCAACGGCAATCGCGGTGTCGAGGGTAAGATCGAGGCGGTGCGCTACGCTCGTGAGCACAAGGTGCCCTTCTTCGGTATTGCACTCGGTATGCAGTGCGCCGTGATCGAGTTTGCCCGCCACATCCTCGGTATGGAGGATGCCGCCACGGTCGAGATGAACAACTCGACGAAGCACCCCGTCATCGACCCGCTGGCCGAGCAGAAGGGTGGTTCGGTGAAGGGGAGCACGACCCGTTTGGGCGGCTATGTATGTACGCTCAACCCCGACTCGAAGGCGGCTGCCGCTTACGGCATCACCTCGGTCATCGAGCGTCACTTCCACCACAACGAGCTGAACAGCGACTACCGCGAGCAGTTGGAGCAGGCCGGCCTGAAGTGTGTCGGTGTCAATCCCGAGACGGGGCTGGTCGAGGTGGTCGAGCTGGAGAACCACCCGTGGTTTATCGGTGTGCAGTACCACCCCGAGTATCAGAGTACGGTACTGCGCCCTGCACCCCTGTTTGTTGCCTTCGTGAAGGCAGCTTTGGAGCAGGCCGAGAAGTAAAAGAGTTACAAACGAAAAAGAGAGTTTAAGTAAAAGCAAGTAATGGATAAGAAAACAATTGGAGGCCTTGTTGTCTTGGCGTTGGTCTTTGTCGGCTTTGCCTATCTGAACGGCAAGGAGCAGCAACGCTACCAAGAGCAGATGGCCATCTATCAGGCCTATCAAGATTCGTTGAAGGCCGCGGAGGCGGCAGCGATGCCCGCAGTCGATACCGTTGCAGTGCAATCGACAATTGATGCGGCTGCACCGGCCGTGGAGGGTGCACAGTCGCTCGAGGAGTCGGCACGCGCCCGCCGCGTAGCGATGTTCGGTGAGCAACTGGTGGCTGCCGAGGAGCGCGCGGAGGAGTTCGTGACGGTCGAGAATGAGGTGATGAAGGTGCGCTTCTCGACGCGCGGCGGTCAGATTGCCGATGTCGAGCTGAAGGAGTACACGAAGTATGGTTCGCGCGACGAGCGCACGGAGCCGGTACGGATGTTCGACTCGGAGAGCGAGCAGTTCAACCTCTCGTTCTTTGTGCGCAACGGCTACAACGATCTGAAGGTGATGACCGACGACTACAACTTCGAGCTGCAGCCCGTCACGACCGATACCGAGGGGACGAAGCAGGTGGTGATGCGCCTTGCCGTGAACGAGGTGGCGGCCGTCGAGTACGAATACCTTATATATAATACGACCTCGCCCGAGCGCGACTACCTGATCGACTTCCGTGTGCGCTTCGTCGGTATGCAGCCCTTTATGTCGAATCAGACCTCGATCGGGGTCGATTGGACGAGCACGACCTATCAGAACGAGCGCGGTTTCCAGAACGAGAATATGAATACGACCCTCTCGTACCGCTTCCCCGACGAGGATTCGATCGAGGAGCTGGGTATCGGCGAGGGTACGAAGACGAAGGAGATCTCGACGCAGTTGAACTGGGTGGCTTTCAAGCAGCAGTTCTTCTCGTCGGTGCTCATTGCCCCCGAGATGCTCACAGGTGCCAACCTCGCCTACGAGACGGCAACCGAGGGCTCGGGCTACATCAAACGCTTCGTGATGCAGGGTACGGTGGCCTACTCGCCCTCCAAGGAGCAGTACGACTTCGCTCTCTATTTCGGTCCGAACCGCTACTCGGTGCTGCGCAAGGTGCAGGTGGGCGAGGAGAAGCTCTGTTTAGAGCGACTGATTCCGCTTGGGTGGGGTATCTTCGGCTGGATCAACCGTTGGGTGGTGATCCCCGTATTCGACCTGTTGCGTAACCACATCGCCTCGTTTGGTATCATCATCCTGATCTTGGCCGTGCTGATCCGTCTGATCATCTCGCCGCTTACCTACAAGAGCTATGTCTCGATGGCCAAGATGCGCCTGATCAAGCCCGAGATGGATGCCTTGGCGGCGAAGTACCCCAAGCAGGAGGATGCGATGAAGCGTCAGCAGGCGCAGATGGAGCTCTACAAGAAGGCGGGTATCAACCCGATGGGCGGCTGTATCCCGATGCTGATCCAGATGCCGATCCTGATTGCGATGTTCCGCTTCTTCCCCGCTTCGATCGAGTTGCGTGGTGAGGCGTTCCTTTGGGCACACGACCTCTCATCGTACGACAGCGTGTTGAACCTGCCCTTCTCGATCCCCTTCTACGGTGATCACATCTCGTTGTTCGCGCTGCTGATGGCCATTTCGACCTTCTTGTTCTCGTATGTGAACTACCAGCAGACCGCCTCGTCGCAGCCGCAGATGCCGGGTATGAAGTTTATGATGCTCTATATGATGCCCATCATGCTGCTCTTGTGGTTCAACAGCTACGCCAGCGGTCTTTGCTACTACTACCTGCTGTCGAACATCCTGACGATGGTACAGACCTTCGTGGTGCGTCGCATGGTCGATGACAACAAGATTCGCTTGGCGATGGAGGCCAATGCGGCGAAGAAGTCGAAGGGCAAGAAGTCGAAGTTCCAGCAGCGTTACGAGGAGCTGATGCGCCAGCAGGAGCTGCTGCAACAGCAGAAGAACCGCAGAAAGTAGATCGAGCATTGAAAATTAAGAGTTCAAATGGCGATTTGTAAATTGAGAGTTGAGAGCATCCCGCTTTCAACTTTCAATTTTCAAGGCTTTTTTTTGATTCGTAGAGATGATGAAATCTGCTGATCCGATTCGTAACCCCAACTTTCTGGCACTGACCCCGCTGCTGGTCTTCTTGGTGCTCTATTTGGTCACCTCGATCGTCGTGGGCGACTTTTACAAGATGCCCATCTCGGTCGCCTTTGTGGCCGCTTCGGTCTATGCCGTGCTCTTGTTGCGCGGCCTCTCGATCCAAGAGCGAATCGAACGCTTCTCGTCGGGTGCCGCCGATCAGAATATTATCCAGATGATCTGGATCTTCGTCTTGGCGGGTGCCTTTGCCGAGTCGGCGCGTGCGATGGGAGCGGTAGATGCTACGGTGCACCTGACACTCCAACTCCTCCCGCCCGAATTCTTGGCCGCAGGGCTCTTTTTGGCCGCCTGCTTTGTGTCGATCTCGATCGGCACCTCGGTCGGTACGATCGTTGCGCTGATGCCTGTTGCCTCGGGCTTGGCGGCCGAAACGGGGATGGGTGCCGCCTACCTCTCGGCCGTGGTGGTCGGCGGTTCGTTCTTTGGCGATAACCTCTCGTTTATCTCCGATACGACGATTGCCGCAACGCGCACGCAACAGTGCAACCTGCGCGATAAGTTTTGGGCGAACCTCCGCATTGCGGCACCCGCTTCGCTCATTACCCTTGCGATCTACCTCTTGGTCGGTGCTCCGTCGATCGCGGCCGTACAACCCGAAGAGGTCGAGTGGGTGAAGGTTGTTCCCTATCTGATCGTCCTCGTGGCGGCCATTGCGGGGATGAATGTGATGCTGGTGCTGCTGCTCGGTATTGTGACGACGGGTGCGATCGGCTTGGCGACCGGCTCGTTTGGCGCGCTCGACTGGTGCGGTGAGATGGGCAAGGGAATCGTTGGGATGGGCGAGCTGATCATTATCACGATGTTGGCGGGCGGTATGCTCGAGACGATCCGTCTGAACGGCGGTATCGACTACCTGATTTCGCGCCTCACGCGCCACATTCACGGCCCGCGCGGGGCACAAGCGGCCATCGCGGCATTGGTCTGCTTGGCGAACCTCTGCACGGCCAACAACACGATTGCGATCCTCTCGGTGGGCGGTATTGCCCGCGAGATCGCCGACCGTTTCGGGGTCGATCGTCGCAAGAGTGCCTCGCTGCTCGATACCTTCTCCTGCTTTACGCAGGGCATCATCCCCTACGGTGCACAGCTGCTGATGGCGGCCGGCTTGGCCGCGATCTCCCCGCTCGAGATCATCGGCTACCTCTACTATCCCTTCGTCTTGGGCGGTTGCGCCGTCGTGGCGATCATCGTTAAGAAGAGAGGTGCTTAAAATTCAAAATTTAGAATGCAAAATTCAAAATGAATTGAGCATTGAGCGTTGAGAATGGAGGATTGAGAATGGAGTAGCGCAAGCCCATCTCCTGCCTCTTTGCTTTTTCCTCTTTGCTCTTTGCTCTCAAGAGCTGACCGCTGATCGTTGAGTGCTGACAGCTATTTAGTGATGCAGGGGCAAATAAATTGGGCCGGAGCAGTGATGAACTACTCCGGCCCAAGGTTGTGTGCTGTTCGATCGCTGTTAGTTCAGCGAGGCGAGTGCGTGGGTGGCGTGCATAATGGCCTGATTGATGCCCTGCTCGTCCAGCGTTACCTCTACGACATCCTCACCGACAAAGAGGTTGGCGGTGTTGTCGTCGATCAACTGAATGAGGTTGATCGTTTGGTCGTTGCACTGGGCACTCCAGATGCGCTCCTCCTCGTCGTAAACGAGATTCAGATCCTGCTCGCCGTTCGAGATCGTGTATCCCTGCTCGGTCGAGGTTACGAGTACCTGCTGACCCTGTGCGTTCTCGATGGTCTTGGTCGTGCCGGTATCGGCAACTACATTCTTGCCCGTCCAGAAGTGGATCGAGTTCAAAACGATCGCATCGGCGAAGGTGGCCAACGGATAGACCGGAACGATGTGGAGGGCTACAAAGAGGAGCTCATTGACGAATTTCGAGCGGCTGACACCCTCGTTCCAATCCTTGATGTTGTTCGTCAGACGGAACGGGCCAATGCACGACGAGAGAAGCAACGATGCGATCAGCATGACGGCGGTGAGTTTGATAGTTCTTTTCATAGCTTGAGTTGATTTTAGTGAATAAATTAGGTTTACAGCGTGACAGGCAAATTTTACCTCACCCCTCACAAGTACAAAATTAATAACTTTTCAGCATAAAAGCAAAGGAATACACCGCTTTTTTGCTTTTTTTCTCGCCGTCTTTCGGCTGCGCAGGCATCGTTCTTTTTGCTGTCCGATGCCTGCGCCTCCCGTCGCTATCGCAAGAACAGCAACTCGCGGTACTTCGGCAACGGCCACAGACGGTCATCGACGATCTCCTCCAGTTTATCGACATGGGTGCGGATCTCGTCGTAATAGGCCTCGACCGTATCGTGGTAGGCGATGGCGCGTTCGCGGCTCGCTTCGATGCGGTTGGCGCGTTTGCGAGCCTCGGTCATCTCCTCGGTGAGGCGGACGATGGCGGCCGTGTGGTCTTGGATGCGTTTAATAAGCGCAATGTCCGAGGCGGCGTTCAGCCCCTCGATCTGCGACATCTTATAGACCTTGTCCAAGAGCATCGCCTCGTAGTTCGAGGCGGTCGGCACGATCTGATTCATCACCAAGTCGCCCAATACGCGCCCCTCGATCTGGATCTTTTTAATATAGGTCTCCCACTTCACCTCGGTACGAGCCTCCAGCTCGATCTGCGAATAGACCCCCGTCCGCTCGAAGAGGGCGATCGTCTCGGCCGCGAGGTAGCGATCGAAGATGAGCGGGGTCGAGGTCTCGCAATCCAAGCCGCGCCGCGCGGCCTCCTCGCGCCACGCCTCCGAGTAGCCGTTGCCGTCGAAGCGGATCGGGCGGCACGCCTTGATCATCCCCTTCAGCACCTCGTAGATCGCCTTCTCCTTCTTCACGCCGCTCTCGATCTTCCGATCGACCTCCGCCTTGAAGGCCGTCAGCTCGTCGGCCAAGAGGGTGTTGAGCGTGATGATCGCCTCGGCACAGTTATCCGATGCGCCCGCCGCACGGAACTCGAAGCGGTTACCCGTAAAGGCGAAGGGCGAGGTGCGGTTGCGGTCGGTGTTGTCGCGCAGGAGGGTAGGGATGTGCGAGATGCCGCTCATCTTGAAGACCCCCTTTGCGTCGAAACGGATGGCGTTGTCGCCCTTCGAGTCGGCCAGCTTGTCCAACACGGCCGATACCTGCGTCCCGAGGAAGGTCGAGATGATTACCGGCGGAGCCTCGCCTGCACCCAGTCGGTGGGCGTTCGTGGCACTCATCACGGCCGCCTTCAGCAGTCCGTTGTGCTTGTGAACCGAGGCGATCACATTCACGAGGAAGGTGATGAACTGCAGATTCTCCGAGGCGGTCTTGCCCGGGCTCATCAGATTGACCCCCGTGTCCGTGCCGAGCGACCAGTTGTTGTGCTTGCCCGAGCCGTTGATCCCCTTGAAGGGCTTCTCGTGCA
>CAZVNR010000059.1:0-10746 GCA_964628945.1 uncultured Alistipes sp.
CGCCGTCTGAAGATTCACAACGACATCAAGATCATCATCATCGACTACCTGCAGCTGATGACCGGCAACGCCGATACGAAGAACGGCAACCGCGAACAGGAGGTGGCCTTCATCTCGCGTACGCTGAAGGCGATCGCCAAGGAGCTCAATGTGCCGATCATCGCCCTTTCGCAGCTCAGCCGTCAGACCGAGATGCGCGGCGGCTCGAAGCGACCGCAACTCTCGGACCTCCGCGAGTCGGGAGCCATCGAGCAGGATGCCGATATCGTCGCCTTCATCCACCGCCCCGAGTACTACGGCATCAACCAAGACGAGAACGGTATGCCGACGGCGGGTATGGCCGAGATCATCTTGGCCAAGCACCGTAACGGTGCGGTCTGCGATGTGAACCTGCGTTTCGTGAAGGAGCAGGCGCGCTTTATGGATGTCGATGATGCGATGCTGCAGGGCGGCTCGCCGTCGGGTGCCACGATCTACGACGACTACGACAGCAACCTCGCCGGATCGGCTTCGGCGGGTGGGCTGAACACGGCGCGCGGCGACGACGAGTTTGCGTTGCCGCCGCAAGGCCCCGTGAATATGCAGTCGCCGCGCCTCGAAGACGAGGTGCCGTTCTAATTCGATTTTTTTTCGTCGTAAGTTTCGTTACAAGATGTTTGTTCGTGTCCATACCGCCGCCCTCTCGGGCATTGATGCCGTCCGTGTGACCGTCGAGGTCAATATCACGGGGGGCGGACTGGGGCTCTTCTTGGTGGGGTTGCCCGACAACGCCGTCAAGGAGAGCGAGCAGCGCATCCGCGCCGCCTTCGAGAACTCGGACGAGAAGTTCTCGGGGCGCAAGGTGGTCGTCAATCTCGCACCGGCCGATCTGCGCAAGGAGGGCGCCTCGTTCGATCTGCCGATTGCGGTCGGCATCTTGGCTGCGATGCAGCGCATCGAGGAGCGGTTGCTCGGCGAGACGATGTGTTGCGGCGAGCTCTCGCTCGACGGGTCGGTGATGCCCGTGCGCGGTGTCCTGTCGTTGGCCATTGCCGCCCGTGAGGCGGGGCTGAAACGGCTGATCCTGCCGCGCGAGAATGCCGCCGAGGCGGCTGTGGTCGAGGGGCTGGAGGTGATCGGTGTCGAGAACCTGCGCCAGACGATCGAGTACCTGAACGGCTTCTGCACGATCGCGCCGACCGAGGTTGCAACGCCGCTTGGCGAGGCGACTGCTGCCGGCCGTTACGAGGAGGACTTCGCCGATGTGAAGGGGCAGAGCCATGTAAAACGCGCCTTGGAGATCGCCGCCGCCGGTGGCCACAATGTGCTGATGATCGGTTCGCCCGGGTCGGGTAAGACGATGCTTGCCCGTCGCCTGCCGACGATCCTGCCGCCCCTGACGACCGACGAGGCACTCGAAACAACGAAGATACACTCCGTCGCAGGCCTGCAACGCTTCGACGGTCTGATGATGCGCCGCCCGTTCCGCGCACCGCACCACACGGCCTCGCCCGTGTCGCTGATCGGAGGCGGACAGTCGCCCCGCCCGGGCGAGGTGTCGTTGGCGCACAACGGCGTGCTGTTCCTCGACGAGCTGCCCGAGTTCGGCCGCTCGGTCTTGGAGGTGCTGCGCCAACCGCTCGAGGATCGGGAGATCGTCGTGTCGCGTGCCCGCTACAGCGTCGCCTATCCGGCCAACTTTACGCTGATGGCGGCGATGAACCCCTGCCCCTGCGGCTACTACAACCACCCGACGAAGGAGTGCGTCTGCTCGCCGGCCGCCGTCCATCGCTATATGGGGCGCATCTCGGGCCCGCTGATGGATCGTATTGATATGCACATCGAGGTCACGCCGGTCGATCCTGCGGAGCTGCAGTCGGCCGAAACGGGTGAGCGCAGTGCGGTGATCCGCGAGCGCGTGGCGCGGGCTCGCGCCATCCAGCGCGAACGCTTCCGTGCGGTGGAGGGGGTCTATACGAATGCCCGTATGAACGCCGCGATGGTGCGCGAATATTGTGCGCTCGACGAGCGGTCGGAACAGCTGCTGCGACGGGCGATGGATCGTCTGGCGCTCTCGGCACGCGCCTACGACCGCATCCTGAAGGTGGCACGCACGATCGCCGATCTTGCCGGCCGCGAACGAATCGAGTCGGCCGACATCGCCGAAGCGATTGGGTACAGAAGCCTCGACCGCGAAGCGTGGGGAAATTAAAGAGAGCAAAGAGGAAAGAGGAAAGAGGAAAGAGGAAAGAGCAAAGAGATAGAAAACGAAGATGAAACAACTCTATAAGATCATCCTTTCGGGTGGAGGAACGGGCGGGCATATCTACCCCGCCGTAGCGGTGGCCGAGGCGTTGAAACGACGGTTGGGCGACCGTGTGGAGCTCCTCTTCGTCGGTGCCGAGGGCAAGATGGAGATGGAGAAGGTGCCCGCGTTGGGTTATCCGATCGTGGGGCTGCCGATCGCGGGGCTGCAACGACGGCTCGAGTGGCGCAACCTGCTCGTGCCGTTCAAGGTGCTGAAGAGCATCCGCCGCGCCAAGCAGACGATCCGCCAATTCGAGGCCGATGCGGTGGTGGGCTTTGGCGGCTATGCCAGCGCACCCGTGCTGTGGGCGGCACAACGGATGGGGGTACCGACCCTGATCCAAGAGCAGAACTCCCACGCGGGGGTGACGAACAAGATCTTGGCCAAGCGTGCCCGCAAGATCTGCACCGCCTACGAGGGGATGGAGCGTTTCTTCCCCGCCGAGAAGATCCGCTTGACGGGAAACCCCTTGCGCGGCAACTTCTCGAAAGAGGGGGTCGATCGCAAGGCGGCGTTGGCGCACTACGGCTTCACGGAGGAGCGAAAGACGATCTTGGTGGTGGGCGGTTCGCTCGGTACGCGCACGCTGAACGAGATGATGAAGCACTGGATCGCGCAGCTCGAGGGCGAGGCTCCCGTGCAGGTGATCTGGCAGACGGGCAAGTACTACGAGCGCGAGATGCAGGCCTTCTTGGCGGCTCATCCGACCAAGCATATTTGGCAGGGGGCCTTTATCGACCGTATGGATTACGCCTACGCGGCGGCCGATCTGGTCATCTCGCGCAGTGGGGCGGGGACGGTGTCGGAGTTGTGCCTTGTGGCCAAGCCGGTGTTGTTTGTCCCGTCGCCCAATGTGGCCGAGGATCACCAGACGAAGAACGCCCGCGCGTTGGCGGATAAGGGGGCTGCCGCAATGGTGAGCGATGCGGAGTGCATCGAGCACGCCATGCAGACGGCGTTGGCGTTGATCGACGACGAGGAGCGGTTGGCAGCGATGCGTGCGGCGATCGAGCAGCTGGCGCGACCGAAGGCGGCCGAGGAGATTGTGGATGAAATTGTTAGCTTGTGCAGATAATGGAGCAGAAGAAGAACTACTACTTTTTGGGCATCGGTGGAATCGGAATGAGTGCCTTGGCGCGCTACTTCCTCCACGAAGGGTGTCGTGTGGCGGGTTACGACCGCACGGAGACGCCCCTCACGCGCCAACTCGCGGCCGAGGGGGCCGAGATTCACTACGACGAGTCGGTCGAGGCGATCCCTTGCGAACTGCGCGATCCGGCGACGACGGTCGTGGTCTATACCCCCGCCGTGCCGCAGGAGCACGCCGAGTATCGCTACTTTGTCGAGCGCGGTTTTACGATCGAGAAGCGGTCGCAGATGCTCGGCCACCTCTCGGAGGGGAAGTATGTGATGGCCGTTGCCGGTACGCACGGCAAGACGACCACCTCGACGATGGCGGCGTGGCTCAATCGCGGTTTGACGGGGGGTGGATCGGCCTTCTTGGGCGGTCTGTCGAAGAACTTCGGCGGCAACCTCGTCTTGGGCGAGAACGACCGTCTGGCGGTTGAGGCCGACGAGTTCGACCGCTCGTTCCTGCGCCTGCGGCCCGATGTGGCGGTGATCACCTCGGCCGATGCCGACCACCTCGACATCTACGGTACGCACGAGGCCGTAAAGGAGGCCTTTGCGCAGTTCGTCGAGCGCATCAAGGCGGGCGGCGCACTGGTGATCAAGGCGGGCGTTGAGGTGGCGTTGCGCAACGAGCAGATCGACATCTATCGCTACGCCTACGACACCCCTTGCGACTTCTATGCCGCCAACATCCGCCTTGTCGGGGGCGGACACTACCGGTTCGATCTGGTGATGCCCGACCGCACGGTGGCCGATTGTACGCTCGGTGTCCCCGGGTGGGTCAATATCGAGAATGCCGTGGCGGCGGTGGCTATGTGCTGGGTCGCCGCGAAGCGGGAGGGTTGCCCCTTCGACGAGGAGCGACTGCGCGAGGCGTTGGCCTCGTTCGAGGGGGTGAAACGCCGCTTCGAGTTCTACCTCAACACCCCCGAGCAGGTCTATATGGACGACTACGCCCACCATCCGCGCGAGCTGGCTGCCGCGCTGACTTCGGTCAGGGCGATGTTCCCCGAGCGGCACCTGACGGCCGCCTTCCAGCCCCACCTCTACACCCGTACGCGCGACCTCTACGCCGAGTTCGCCGAGGCGTTGTCGCAGGCCGACGAGGTGATCCTGCTGCCGATCTATCCGGCACGCGAGGAGCCGATCGAGGGGGTGCAGTCGGAGCTGATCGCCGCCCATACGACCGCCCCGTGCCGCATCGTCGAGCGCGAACGGTTGGCCGAGGAGCTGGCCGCCGCTACGACCGATGTGGTGGTCACCTTCGGTGCGGGCAACATTGATGCCTGTTGTCGGGCGATTGCCGAGGTACTGAAACAGAAAACAGCGAAATAGCGAACAGAAAAGCGTGAAACGCCTCGCACGATACCTCCTGCCCGCCCTCTTGTGGTGCCTCGTAGCCGCCTATATCGGCTACGCGCTCCGCTTGGCGCACCGTGACCGCACGGCGCGTCGGGTCGGGGAGCTACGGATCGAGGTGACCGACTCGACGGCACGCGGCTCGCTCGTCAAGGCGGCCGAGGTGCGCCGTCAAATCGAGCAGAAAGGCCTCTTCGTGGCGGGAGCGGCGTGTGATTCGGTCGATCTGACGGCCATCGAGCAGCTGATCCTCCGCAACGGTTTTGTGGCGGGTGTCGAGGCGAGTGTTTCGCAGTGCGGCGCGTTAAGCGTGCGCCTCTCGCAACGCACGCCGATCCTGCGCCTCCGATTGGAGGGGATGGACGGCTATGTCACGCGCGAAGGGTACCTCTTCGCCACACCGCCCCGCTCGGCGCGTTATGTACCGGTCGTGACGGGGAGCTACCGTCCCCCCGTTCCGCTCGACTATACGGGGCTGATCGGCGACTACATCGACCATCGTAAATGGATGATCGACACGCTGATCACATCGCTCGAACGGTCGAAATACCCCTACTTCGCCGCCGAGCGACAGAACGACAAGGATCTGCGCGAGGTGCGACGGATGCGCACCTCGAAACGGTGGTGGATGCTGGAGAGCGAAGAGGCCTTCGAGCATCGGGTCGAGGAGTTGCGTGCCCAAAAGGCGGAGCTTCGGCGAAAGTATCGCTATCGGGGTCGGCAGATTCAGGCCTCGATCGACCGCATCAGCGCCGAGCAGGAGCGACAACGGGGCGAACAAAAAAAGTTGGAAAAAAAGTACGAAGATTTCTTGAAACTCCTTACCTTTGTAGAATATCTTGAGGAGGAGCCGTTTTGGCGCTCGGAGGTGGTCGAATTGATCGCCTCGACAGCCCCGAGCGGGGCGTTGGAGGTCGACCTCGTACCCCGTAGCGGCCGCTTTGTGGTGCGTTTCGGACGGATCGAGGGGGTTGAGGAGAAGTTGGAAAAACTCTTGCGATTCTATCGGCGCGGTTTGGCGGCCGAGGGGTGGGATCGCTTCAGCGAGGTGGATATTCGCTTTGCGGGGCAGGTGGTCTGCCGCTGACGGGCGAGAGCGTAAGACAGTGAAGAAACGAAAACAGTAAAAGAGAAGATAGCGTGGAACGAAAAAATTATGTGGTTGCAGTCGATTTAGGCTCGTCGAATGTCGTGGTGGCCGTAGCGGTCAAGAACGAGGATTCGACCCTTGCGTTGCAGGCGGTGGTGTCGAAACCCCTGCCGGCCGAGAGTGTCGAGGCGGGTCAGATCAAAAACATCGAACAGGCGGGTCAGGCGGTCATCGCCGCCTTTGCGGAGGCGGGCGAGGTGGCCGGCATCCGCATCACGGAGGCCTATGCCGGCATCTCGGGCGAGTTTGTACGCTGTGCCCGCCACACCGACTATGTCTTTGTGGGCGATCCGCAGAACGGCGTGAGCGAGCAGGATGTTAAGAGCCTGTTCGACCGTATGCGTAACCTCCAAGCACCCGAGAACGAGGTGATTATGGAGCACATCCCCCAAAACTATATTGTCGATGACAGTCAGGAGGTGCAGAACCCGATCGGTTCGTTCGGGCGCAAGCTCTCCTCGACCTTCAACTTCGTGCTCTCGGACACGACACCGATGAAACGCCTCTCGATGGCGTTGAAGCGTGCCGATGTCGAGATTGCGGGCATCCTGCCCAACACGATGGCGGTGGCCGAGTCGGTGCTCTCGCCCGACGAGAAGGAGGAGGGTGTTGCGCTGGTCGATATCGGTGCCGGCGTGACCGATGTGACGATCTATCACGGCAATGTGGTGCGCTACATCGCCTCGATTCCGATCGGTGCTTCGTCGATCAACCACGATATTGGCACGATGGGCGTGCCGTCACGCTTTGTCGAGAACCTGAAGGTGCAGTACGGCTCGGCCGTTGCGGCCAATGTGCCCGAGAAGAAGATGGTGCGCGTAACGGGTCGCACGGCCCGCGAGGCACGCGATATTCTCCTGTGCAACTTGGCAACGGTCATCGAGTCGCGTGCGCTGGATATCATCGACTTCGTGAAGGAGGAGATCAAGATCTCGGGCTACGCCGGCAAGCTCGGCTACGGTATCGTCTTGACGGGTGGCTCGGCCAACCTCAAGGAGCTGGACGAGCTGTTCCGTCGCGCCACGAACCTCGAGGTGCGAGTGGGTGTTCCCGAGTTCGGCATTACGGAGGAGAGCTGCGAGCTGATGGCCGATCCGCAGTATGTGACCGTCGCCGGTCTGTTGATCAAGGCGGCGGCGTTGAGCCCCAATGGGATGGCCTATGTGCCGATGCCGCCGAAGGTGGTCGAGAAGGCTGCCGAGCAACCCGCACAGCCCGAGGAGCAGCCCGCCAAGCCGAAGACGGTGGCCGAACAACCCGCCGCGCCGGCCGTGCAGACACCCGTGCAACCCAAGCAACCGGCAAAGCCCGCGCAGGCGGAGCAACCTGCCCAGCCGCGCGCGGCAGCCGTGCAACCCGAGCAACTGTTGCGTAAGGAGGAGGAGCGCAAGCAGGAGCCGTCGAGCGGTGAAGAGGAGGTACCCGCCGTCGAGCAACCGAAGAAGCGGCGCGGCCTTTGGCGCATGATCGAGAACTTCACCAAGGGGTTCGAGACGGTCGGTGACGACGAGGAGATTTAATGTGCGATCGGCAAACGAGCAACAAACAGAGTGTGAACCAACGAGCGGACGGATACAGCCGCTCATTCAACGATAAAAGTATGACAGATTTGATGTCGGAGATCAAGGCGATCCGCGAGGAGTCGTCGATCATTACGGTAATGGGTGTCGGCGGTGCCGGCAGCAACGCCGTGAACCATATGTGGAACTTGGGGATCAAGGGGGTGACCTTTATGGTCTGCAACACCGACCGTCAGGCACTGAACATCAGCCCCGTCGAGCGTAAGATTCAGCTTGGCGAGGAGGGCTTGGGTGCCGGCAGCGACCCGAGCGAGGGGCGCAAACTGGCGATGGAGTCGATCGAGAGCATCCGCCAAGCACTGCTCGAGACGAAGACCAAGATGGTCTTCATCACGGCCGGTATGGGCGGCGGTACGGGTACGGGTGCGTCGCCCGTCATTGCGCAGCTGGCCAAAGAGATGAACCTGCTGACGGTGGCGATCGTCACCTCGCCCCTGCAGGTCGAGGGTAAGCCGCGTTACGATCAGGCACAGCGCGGTATCGAGGAGTTGCGCGAGATCGTCGATTCGCTCCTGATCATCAACAACGAGAACATCTTGGAGCTCTACGGCCGCCTCTCGCTGAAGCAGGCTTTCGGCAAGGCCGACGATGTCTTGGCCTTGGCGACGAAGGGTATCGCCGAGATCATCACCGTCGAGAGCGATCTGGTCAATGTCGATTTCGCCGATGTGTCGCGCGTGATGCGCAACAGCGGCCGCGCCCATATGGCTGTAGCGGTCGCTGCAGGCGAGGATCGCGCTTTGGCCGTAGCGAAGGAGTCGCTGCAGTCGCCCCTGTTGGATCACTACCAGATCACGGGTGCGAAGCAGATCCTGCTGAATATCTCGGTCGATCAGGCCGACAACCTCATCTACGAGGAGGTGCACCAGATCTTGGACTTCATTCAAGCCCACGCAACGGTCAAGCGTGCCGACGGCACCGTACAGACGGCCAACCTGATTTGGGGTACGAGCGAGAAACCCGAGCTGGGCGATCAGCTGGAGCTGGTCTTGGTGGCGACGGGCTTCGACGAGGAGAATCAACGCGCGGCGGCAGCCGTGGTGAAGGGGCCGGTCAAGCCGGAGGTGGTCGTCAAGCCCGCCTCGGGGTTGGACGAGTTCAAGCCCGCACCGCGACCGCAGGTGCAGGAACCGGTGGTGCTGGGTGCCCCCTCGCGCCGCTACGGCAATATGAACGATGTGAAGGCCGAGCCGGCCTATAAGGCTCGCAAGGCGACCTTCGTCGTGTCGGACTCTTCGTCGCGCAAGGAGGTGTTGCGCTCCGAGGAGCCGCAATCGGCCGATAAGCGTGAAGAGAAGAGCGGCTCGCTCTTCGAGTAACCAACTAATAGACGATTGACGGTGGATTGGGTCGTTTTTCAGGGCTTTTCGCCCGAGGTGATCGGGATGGGGGTTGCGACCCTCTGCCTGCTCTGCGTATCGTTCTTGGCATCGGGGGGTGAGACCTCGTTTTTCTCCCTCTCGCACCACGATATTCAGCGGTTGAAGCAGATGGATACGACCTCCTCGGCGAGCGTGTTGCGCCTCTTGACCGATGTCGATATGCTGTTGGCCACGATCTTGGTGGTGAACAATCTGGTCAATATCTGCATCACGATCCTGATGGCCTCGATCATCGACCACCTCTTCATCTTCTATCGCTTCGATTTCCTCTTCAAAACGGTTCTTGTGACCTTCGTCCTGCTCCTTTGTGGCGAAGTGCTGCCGAAGGTCTTGGCGCAGTCGATCCCCTCGTCGTTCGCACGCTTTGCCGCACGCCCCCTCTTGGTGCTGCGCACGCTGGTCTATCCGTTGGCGCGCATCTTGGTATGCACGGGACAGTCGATCAGCGAACACGCTCCGCGCCGCAACGACATCTCGTTTGACGAGCTGGCCGATGCGGTCGATCTGACGGAGGATGAGAACCAAGAGGAGCACGAGATGCTCTCGGGCATCGTCAATTTTGTCAATACCGAGGCGCAGGAGATCATGAAACCGCGTGTCGATATGACCGCCATCGAGTTTACGGCCGACTACGAAACGCTCAAACGGATCATCATCGAGTCGGGCTTCTCGCGTATTCCGGTCTATGACGAGGATATGGATCACATTCGCGGTACGCTCTATGTCAAGGATCTGATGCCCTACATCAATCGCGGCAACGAGTTCGGCTGGCAACAGCTGATCCGCAAACCCTACTTCATCCCCGAGCACAAGAAGATCAGCGACCTGCTGGAGGATTTCCAGTCGAACAAGGTGCACATGGCCATTGTGGTCGATGAGTACGGTTCGACGCTCGGATTGGTATCGTTGGAGGATATCATCGAGGAGATCGTGGGTGAGATCTCCGACGAGAGCGACAACGACGAGAAGCTCTACACGACCCTCGCCCCCAATGTCTATCTCTTCGAGGGCAAGACCCATATCGTCGATTTTGAGCGCATCTTGGACTTCGACGAGGATGCCTTCTCGGATGTGCGCGGCGATGCCGAGACACTGGCCGGTATGATGTTGGAGCTCAAGCGCGACTTCCCGCGCAAGGGCGACAGCTTCACGGCACACGAGGTGCGCTTCACGATCGAGGTGATGGAGCGCCACCGTATCGACAAAATCAAAGTGGAGGTGTTATGAGTTGCCGACTCTTGGTCGAGCGACTGCTGACGGTCGATGAGACCGCCGGTTGGACAACCGAGGAGGAGCAACGACAGGCCGCCTCGTTCGGTTCGGTACGCCGTTGCCGTGAGTATCTTTCGTGGCGGGCGGTGGTGCGCCGCGCGCTCGGGCGTGAGGTCGAGATCGCCTATAACGCCGTAGGTGCCCCCGTGTTGGTGGAGCGTGCGGAGCATATCTCTGTGTCGCACGGTGCCGATCGGGTGGCGGTGGTGATCGCCGATCACCCTGTCGGGGTGGATATCGAACGCACCGATCGCCGCTTCGAGCGGGTACACAGCCGCTACCTTACTCCCGCCGAGGAGCAACTCTCGAGCGAACCGCTCTTCTTGTGTGCCGCATGGTGCGCCAAAGAGGCACTCTACAAATTGGCCGGCGATCGCACCTGCTCGCTGCGCGATGATCTGCATCTGCTCTCCTACACGGCGGATCGCCTTACGGCCCAAATCAAAAACGGAGAGCCGATCACACTCTCCGTCATTCGTCACGAGGAGTACCTCGTGGTCTATACCTGCGAAACATCGAACGATGCTTCTTACTGCTCCCCCTTTCCGGCACGATAGGCGGCGGGGGTTGCGCGGTAGGCTCGTT
>CAZVNR010000060.1:0-10493 GCA_964628945.1 uncultured Alistipes sp.
GTGGCATTGCCGAGGCGCAGCCTACCTAAACCGAGCGGCGGGTGGCGGAAGCCTACCCGAAGCGAAGGTAAAGGTAGTGAAAAGCGCGAAACGCAATTCAAAATTTAGAATGCAAAATTCAAAATGACTTTTTACCTGCCTCGCAGGACTTCCGGCATTCCCAGTTCTCGCAGCTCTCCCAGTCGTTCCGACCTCACTTTGAGTGCTGTATCGCAACCGCTGCGCCGGCATATCGGATCCAGCAATCCGCCATCCGTTTATGGCCGGCGGCGGTGGGATGGATGCCGTCCCAGATCCAGTGTTCGCCCGCTGTGGGGAGTGCAAGCAGCTCCGCGAAGAGCCGATCGAACGGAACGAGCGTTGCGCCATACGCCTCGGTCAGTCGCTCGACAACAGCCGCCGCCGCAGCGACATCCTCGGCTCGCAAGGGGTAGTTCGGTTGTTTGGCCAGTCGTCCCGTTTGGGCGACAAAGGGGGTACAGAGCACGAGGCGAACCGACGGGAAGGCCGCGCGTGTACGGTCGAGCAGGGCACGATAGGAGGCCTCCCACGCCGCGAGGTCGAGCCGTTCACCCTTGCGAAGGGCGCAATCGACATCGTTCGTGCCGATCAGGATCGAGAGCAGGTCGGGTTGCAGTGCCAAGACATCGCACTCCCATCGTGCGTGCAAATCATCGAGCGTATAGCCGCTGATGCCGCGATTGTAGAAGGCGAGGTCGCTTGCGGGGTACTCGCTCTCGAAGTGCGCCGCCACGAAGAGCATAAAGCTGTGGCCGTAGAGGTGGTTCAGATCCTTTTGGTTGCGCTCCTCGGCCGAGGCCATCGAGCCGCCGCTGCGCCCCCAGCCGCCGTCGGTGATCGAGTCGCCGATATAGACCACGCGGAACGGCTGTGCCATGCCCATCAACGGCAACAGCAGCAGAGCAAAGAGGATGAGGTGTCGTATCATACGCTGTATTCGTTTTTGATCGTGATTAGAGCAGTGCGTAGAGCAGCATAAGCCAGTGCGCCGTGACGGCCGCGACCAAACCGCCGATCGTATGCGAGAGGATTGCTTTCGAGGTGAGGGTGCGATAACCGAGCGAGTCGAGCATCGCCGTATGGGTGCTCAAATAGCCGCTCCAGCACATACCGATCGCCGTAAAGACGGCGATGGCGTTGCCGTCGATCCACCCTTCGGCGGCGAAGTTGGGCACCAAGCTCAACGCCGCTCCGACCGCTCCGAGTGCCGTAATCGGAAAGGCGACAAGGTGCGGATCGGTAAAGCCGAAGAGCAACTCAAAGAGCCACGAGAGCTTACCGGCCAGCATCGGCAGCAGCCGAATTCCCTCGTAGGCCGCCCCCGTATAGACCCCCTCGGCCGAGGCGCCGAAGGTCAGGATCATCACAAAGGTCGAGATGATCAGCACACCCGGGATGATCGCCATTCCCACCTCAACACCCGAACGCCCGCCGTCGAGCAGGGCGTTGAGCAGGCGCGTAAAGAGCGACTCTTGCCGTTCGGTCGGTTGCTCCTCCTCTGCGAGCGGCTCGGCTGCCCCCTCGGCGGCCTGCTCCTCGGCGTAGCGGGGGTAGGCACGCACCACGAAGCGTTGCATCAGGCGGGTCGAGACCACACACCCCACCACTGCACCGACAAGGCCGATCAGCGGCTCGGCAAAGTAGCCCTGTCCGAACATAAAGACGATCACGAGCAACCCCATTCCAAAGGCCGTACCGAAGTTCGTGAGCGAGATATATTGGTGTTTTTTGAAGTAGGCGGCAAAGCGTTGATCGTGCGCCAACGAGATGATCGCAGGGTTATCCGAAAGGAAGGTGACCACCGCACCGAGCGAGGCGACCCCCGGGAGGTTGAAGAGCGGCCGCATCAGCGGGCGTAACAGCCGTTCGAGGAGGCGCACCACCCCGAACTCGACAAAGATCTTGCCCAGTGCCCCCGTAATCACGCAGAGCGACATAAGGTAGAAGACCGTATTGAGCAGCAGATCGTGCGCCGTGCGCATAATCGTATTGAGCATATTGGCCACCCCCATCACCGAGCCGATATAGCCGAAGAGGGCCACCACGATCGCCAAGCAGAGGATGCCGCTCGGGAGGCGAAAAGCCGTATTGCGTGCCATCCGTAGCTACTGTTTCGGGGTGAATCGCAACAGATTCATCCGCCAACGCACGCCCACATCGAAGATGCCCTGCTTGGGTTGCAGTACACCGACGGGGTTCGTGTTCGCGCCGAAGGTGTGGCAGTAGTTGGCGTGGAGACAGATCGTGCGGTTGGCCTTGAGCGGATAGAACTCGATGCCGCCGCCCACGCGGGTCAGCTCCGTGCCCGGGAGGATGAGGCGGTCAGCCGCCGAATGGGTGCGGTTCACATCGTAGGTCACCTTGCCGACCAGATTGACCCGCTCGCCCACTGCCCACACTGCCTCGGCCGTTGCCGTGCAGTCGCGGAGGAGGAAGGTTTGATCCGCTCCGGCGCGGTTCGTCAGATCCAGCTCGAGTGTCAGATCGCCCAACGCCAAGCGGTGGCCGAGGGCGATGTACCAGATGTACTCCCCCTCGAGGTACTCCATCGCGCTCACGGAGTAGAGCGTGCGTAGCGCACCGTGATCGCCCGCCCACATCAGGTGCAGGCCGTAGAGGTTCTCGTTCTCGACCGAGAAGGGGCTCTCGGCCAGTTGGAGGGTCAGTCGATCGCGCCCGCCACGCAGGGTGTGGGTCGCGCTGATACCCATCTGATAGCAGGCGATGTGGCTATTCTGCTCCGAATAGAAGTGGATGTCGATCGGGGCGCGGTCGTACTCCCAACCGCCGATGTGCAGCACCTGCTTACCCGCCGAGAAGCTCCACCGCTCCGAGGGAGCGTAGGTCAGATAGACCCAATCAGTCGCATCGAAGAACGAGCGGTCGAGGTGCTCTTTATTGAGGCGTTGGCGGTAGGAGTAGGAGAAGTGCTCGTCGATCGTTCCCGAGAGGTAGATGTTCAGGAATCGCCCCTTGAAACCGGAGTTGGGGGCAACCTTCTCGCCGTCGAGCTGCTCGTGCATATAATCGACACGCGCCTGCAGCTCGAGGTTGATCAGTTCGTCCTGTGCCACGGCGGGAAGCACCGCGAGCGCACAGAGAAGGGTTAATAGTTTGGTCTTGAAAGTCATGGTAGATGGGGGTATAGTAAAGTCGTTTATGAAAATGATTCGCAGAGGATTTGGATGAAGGCCAAGATCAGCAATCCGATCGAGATCACCGACAAGCCACTCTGCCAACGGAGCTGGCGATTGAGTTTTCGGTGGATCTCGCTCGTCACCTTCTCGACTCGGCGGTCGTGCAGTTTGAGGTCGTTGATCACGATACCGAGGTCATCCACCAAGTTCTTCATCAGTTCCGTGGCGACACGGCTCGCGGTATCCATCTTAACCCGCCGCTTCGTGTAGATCTCCACGATCTCGTTGCGGCGGTCGTTGATCGTCGCCTGCAGTGCAATCGGGAACTTCGCCGCCGTATTGGGTGCCCCCTTGATCTCGTCCACTGGCTTCTCCGCCGCCGCCTCAACGGCCATTTCGTCGGGCACCTCGATCTGTTTCTCGAGTGTCGGCAGGAAGTTGTAGTAGGGGTAACCGACCAGCTCGTGGGCGTAGGCCCCCAAGCGGACGATGTTGCAACGGTTGTCCTCGTCGTCCGAGGAGATCAGGTGCAGGCGGATGTAACGGATGCGCACCGTCCGCTCCAAGTGGAAGACCTGCCAACCGTTCTGCCCACTGCGCAGCGTATCGTAGAGTACCTGCCAGCGCACCGTCTGACCTTTGTCGGTCGGCACCACCTCGCCATTCTCGTCGGCCGCGAGGTCGCCCGCATAGTCCGAAACAAGGAGGCGATAACGCACCTTCACATCGCAGATCTCGCGCTTGTCGTTGCCGCGATTGTCCCACAGAAGGAACTGGATGGCACGCACATCGAAGAGCGACTGCTCGCCCGCGTTGCTCATCTTCAGATCGAAGGTGAGGTTGTTCGGTGCCACGACCGTCGTGCAGCCGCTGAACTCCGAGTAGCGGATCGTATCGCTGATAAGCGCGGTACTGATCTTCGGCGAGAGGACATAGCGGCAGTGGTTGCTCCTCTTGCGTTCGGCGCACTCCTTGCAGCGGATGAAGTTGAACGCCTTGTCGTAGTTCACCTCGTTGTAGGGACGATGATCGTCGATCAGCTTCGGGCAGTTGCGCTCCAAGATGATGAGCGGCATCTCCTCGTTGCTCATGTGATGCGTGCGGAAGAGGTTGCGGTTATAGGCACGACAGCCCCCTCGCACCTCGCGCGGGCACTTCAGCTCGCAGATCGCCTTATTGAACTCTTTGCTGCTCTTTTGCAGGCAGTTGGTATTCGTTTCGTAAGCCATAGGATCGTCTGATTAGTGGAGGAAGAGGAGGTAAAGGCTGACCAGCGCAAGCAGGATATCGAGCGTCGTGACCAAGATATCGCGCCGGAAGCCGCGCCGAAGGTGCGAAGTCACGGGGTCGAGCACCACGCGCTCCGTATTTTTCGGGTCACGATCGACGATCGCAATATCATCGACGATGCTGCTCAATATCTGATAGATATCCTTCAGTGTCAGTTCGACTTCGTCCGGTTTTTCGGGGTTGGTAAAGGCCTCGGCTTTCTGCGTAATCGTGGTGTTGATCCCCTCCAAATCGCTCTTTTTGACGGGGTACGGATCGTCTTGCAGCTCATCGGCGTTCTGCTGCAACCCCTCGGTGATCAGCTTGTTCTGCTTCTCCTGCTTGTCGGCAATGAGCAGAATCAGGTTCATCGTATCGGCCAACCGCTTCGAGAGGGGGAAGCCGTCGCCGCGCTCAATCTGAATCCGCTCGGGGCTGATCTGCGTATAGTTCATCGACCGCGACCGATCAATCGCGCAGAGCTCGCCCGTGGGGGTTGGCACCTGCAGCACCTCCTGCAGGTGGTGGCGCACCGCCGCGTAATCGACCCGATCGGCCACCTCGGACGCATAGGCACGCAGGCGGACGATGTGGAAGCCGTTGTTCTTCATTCCGTTCAGGCAGTGGATGCGGATGTAGCGGATGTCCCGCAAACCGCCGGCAATGTGGAGCAGCTGCCAGTTGCGACACCACCCCGTATGGGCACTGTCGAAGAGCACCTTCCACTCCCAAAGATCCTTGTCGAGTTGTTGCGAGGCGAAGTCCTCGGCCACCAAGACGCGGTAGTGGTAGCGGCGTTCGGCCGTATCCTTCCCGTGGTTGCTGTCCACGAGCGGGTCGAAGAGCAGGAATTGGACAAGACCGAGGTCGCACGCCTTACCCAGATCGACCGTCAGCGTGGCCGGCGCGTGGACACCGCAGTAGCCCGACTGGCCGTCATAGCCGTCGAAGGAGTTGGCCGTCAACTGTTCGTAGTGGTTGCAAAGCTCCAAGACCGGCTTCTCGAGTGCCAAATCGCGCGGCGCGGGCGCACCCTCGGGCAGGAATTGCTCGATGCGCAGGTCGTGCTTGCGGGTGGCCTCTTTGTGGTTGAATTGGGTAGTTTGGGTTGTGCTCATTGATGAAAGGTTGGCGTGTATTATACTTCAACAATACCGGTTCGGATGGCATAGACGACGAGCGAGGCGGTATTCTTGCACCCCGTCTTCTCGAGGATGTTGGCGCGGTGTTTATCGACCGTACGCTTCGAGATGAAGAGTTCGTCGGCGATCTCCTGTGTCGAGAGACCGCGGCAGATCGCCACCAAGATCTCGCGTTCGCGCTCCGAGATCGGGTCGGCGGCCTCGTTCGAGAGCGAGTGGATATGGCGCGAGATACTCTGCAGGAGGCGCGACGAGAAGTAGCTGCCGCCCGCCATCACCGCCTCGATCGCCTCGATCACCTCGTCGATGGCCGAATCCTTCAGCAGGAAGCCGCGTGCGCCCGCCTTCACCATCCGCGAGTAGTAGCTCTCCTCGCCAAACATCGAGAGGGTGATGATTCGCAGGTCGGGACGGCGTGCCAGTGCCAGCTCGGTGGTCTGTGCTCCGTCGAGGCCTCCCATCGAGAAGTCCATAAAGACCACATCGACCTCCAAACCCTGCAACATCTCGAGGAACTCCTCCCCGCTCCCCGCCTCGGCCACCACACGGCAGTCGAGGCTGTGTTCCAACAGCCCACGCAGCCCCGTGCGGAAGAGGGCGTGGTCATCTACCAGTGCGATACGACAGTGTGTCATCGGTTATTTCTGTTTTTTATTCGGTTTGCGTTTCGTGTTGGGTCGCTTCGGCGGCAACTCGTTCTGCAGCGTGACCACGATCGAGGCCTGCATACCGTGATCGGGTTCGGATGTGATCTCGACCGTACCGCCGAGCGAGCCGATGCGCGACGAGATGTTCGACAACCCCATACCGCAGTCGATCACCGCCTCGGGGCGAAATCCGCACCCGTTGTCGCTGTATTGCAGGCGGAGTTGGGGCGCCGTGTGGGTCAGTTGCAGGGTAATACGGCTGCAGGCGGCGTGTTTGAGCGAGTTGTTGATCAGCTCGCAGATCACGCGGTAGAAGATCACCTCGACATCCGGATCGTAACGCTCTGCGGCGAGGTTCGTCGTGAAGTCGATCTCGACACGGTGGATCGAGGCACTCTTGTCGATGAAGGTGCGCACGGCACGCGCCAAGCCGAAGTCGTTGAGCAGGTGGGGCGAGAGGTTGGTCGAGATTTCGCGCAGCGAACGGATCGCCTCGTCGATCACATAGCTCGTATTGCCCAGCAGTTCGCGGCGGGCGGGGTCCTGCTCCTCACGGACGAGAGCCGAGAGCGACATCTTGGCCGACGAGAGCAGCGGCCCGAGACCGTCGTGCAGCTCCTTCGACACGCTCGACTTCGTCCGCTCCTCGGCCCGCAGGACGGCCGTCAGGATGCGACGATTCCACAGCTGACGCTGGTAGTTCAGGCGGTCGATGTATTTGAAGAGCTTGTGGGCATACATCACACCGATCGAGAGGCAGATCGAGGCCGCTACGCCCAGATCCGCAAAGAAGTAGCGCGGAATGGGATGCCCGTTGAGAATCATCAGCTGCACCAGCCGCTCGACCGAGAGGATCGAGAAGCCGATGATGAAGAGGATCCAAATCGAGTTGTACTTCGTCGCCCGCACCAATTTCAAGGCGTAGATCGTAGCAACGGTCTGAATCAGAATGGCAATGACCAGTAAAATCTTAATCAACATAGCGCGCAAAAACGGAATCGGATACACAAATATAGCAACTTTTTGCGAAAGTTCGGGAAATATCCACTATATTTGCAAAGATGACGACCGCATTCGGTCGCTTTACGACGATGAAAGACGACAAACGACTAAAGCGCAAGGTGCGCAACTCCTACCTTATCTCGACCCTCAGCATGGCGTTGGTGCTCTTTTTGCTGGGTTCGGTCGGCTACCTGATGTTGGCCGCGATGCGCGTGGCCGACACGCTGCAACGCAGCGTGGTGGTGACCGTCGAGCTGGGGCGCGGTTGCACCTACGACGAGCGCGATGCCGTCCTCGAACGCCTCGCCCAAGAGGCGATGGTGGCCGACATCCGCTTTATCTCGAAGGAGGAGAAGGCCTCGGACGAGGAGTTCCGTCGCCTCTTCGGGGCCGATTTCGAGGAGGTGCTGGGCGAGAATCCGCTGCTCGACAGCTACGAGGTGACCCTCACGGCCGCCTCGCAGGATCGGGCGGCCGTCGATCGACTGATCGAGGAGCTGAAGACGATGCGCGGGGTCGATCGCGCGAGCTATCCGGCGCAGATGGCCGAGCGGCTGCACGCGACGATCGGTAAGATTCGCTTCGTGCTGATCCTCTTCGGTGGCACGCTGCTTGCGATCTCGCTCATCCTGCTCAACAACACGGTACGACTGGCCATCTTCTCGAAACGCTATGTGATCAATACGATGAAGTTGGTCGGCGCGACCAAGTGGTTCATTATGCGCCCCTTCCTTTGGAGCGGACTCTCGCAGGGGTGGTGGTCGGGCATCCTCGCCGCCGCGCTCTTCGCCGGTGCAGTCTATGGATTGAGCGGGCAGGTGCCCGAGCTGGCGACCGTAGCCGATCTGAAACAGCTTGGGATCATGGTCGGTGCGATGGTGGGCGTGGGTATGGTGCTCTCGCTCCTCTTCACGGCCTTTGCCGTCAATAAGTTTGTCAATATGAAGTCGAATAAAATCTACCTATACTGATATGAAACAGAACGAAAAAAAGCATACCTCGGCTCCCGCGACGGAGCAGCAGGAGGAGCAGATGCCCCTGCGCCGCAAGAACTACATCCTGCTCGCCGCAGGTTTTGTGGTGATCCTTCTCGGCTTGGTGCTGATGGCCGGCGGCGGCAGCTCGTCGCCCGACGAATTCAACTACGCGATGTTCTCGTTCCGCCGCATCACCCTCGCCCCGATCTTGGTCGTCGGCGGCTTCGTGATCGAGATCATCGGACTGATCAAGCGTTGATCCGCCCCCGCTCCGCGCAAAGGGGCCTAATTTCACATAAAAGAGCAGGATGGCAAATCAGTGCCATCCTGCTCTTCTTATCGCATTAGCTTAAATTCTCAATTTTGAATTTTGAATTTAGTACTTGTACCTCATCCACTTCCAAAGCTCCTTGAGGGTCGGTTTTTTGCCGTACATAAAGATACCGACACGATAGACCTTCGCAGCGAGCCACACCATCACGACGAACGAGGCGTAGAGCACCACGAGCGAGAGGCCGATCTCCCACATCGGAATATCGTAGGGGATGCGGGCCATCATTACGATCGGCGAGGTGAGCGGGATGATCGAGAACCAGAAGGCGACCGACGAGTTCGGGTCGTTGATCACGGCCAACATCATCAGCAGTGCCAAGATGATCGGCAGCGTGACGGGGGTTTGCAACTGCTGGGCATCCTGCACATTATCCACGGCCGAGCCGATGGCGGCAAACATCGCCGAGTAGAGCAGGAAACCGCCCAAGATAAAGAGCACGAGGCAACCGAAGATCGTACAGATGTAGCCCGTATCGGTCATCGCCGTCACGGCCTGCAACATCTCGGGATCCAAATCGGCCATCGCAACCGCCTCTGCGCCGCCCTGCTGCATCGCCTCGGCGGCGGCCATCACATCGCTCGGCAGCAACTGCGGCACGACGAGGGCACTCACACCCACGATCAGCACGCCCCAAATCATCACCTGCAACACGGCCACACTCGCCACTCCGAGGATCTTACCCATCATCAGCTCGAAGGGGCGCACGGAGGACACCATCACCTCCAGCACGCGGTTGTTCTTCTCCTCGATCACCGACTGCATCACCATCGAGCCGTAGAGCAAGAGGAACATATAGAGCACAAAACCGAGGATATAGCCCAATGCCGTAGCAACCACCGACGACGAGCCGCTCTGCTCCTCGTCCGACTTGTCGTTGCGGAAGGTCTGCAGTTGGACATGCGTATCGACCTCGGCCATGATCTCCTCGAGGTTACGGATCTCGTAGCGTTTCAGCTTCTCGCGCTCGAGAATGCTGTTGAGTTGCGAGGTGATCCCCGACTCGAGCGTGAGCGAGGTCGAGGCGTTGGCGTAGAGCTGCACGGCTCCGCGCTCAAGGATGTCGCGGCCGATGTGCAGCACGGCGAAGTGGTCGCCCATCTGTTGGCGAGCCTCCTCGAGGGTGCACTCAATCGGGACGAAACGGATCGTCTCGTCGCTCTCGAGCTGCGGGGCGACCAAACCGCTCTCGTCGATGACGGCGATCTGCTTCTCGTCGCCCTGCGAATACTCCATAATGAGGGCGGGAGCCACCATCAGGGCGATCATCAGCACGGGCATCAGGAGCGTCGTGATGATGAAGGACTTTTTGCGGACGCGCTCGTTGAATTCGCGGCCGATGATAATACCGATATTGTTTGCCATAACTATTTCGATTTTAAGCGGTTAAAGAACTCCGTTCACGGCGCGGATAAAGATGTCGTTCATCGAGGGGATCACCTCGGTAAACGAACGCAACTCGACCGTGCGGTTGATGCAGTCGATCACATTGCGCACCTCGCCATCGTTGGTCACATGGAGCTTGAGCGTGTGGTAACCCACCACCGACTCGGTGCTCGAGAGCACCTCCACGCTCCCCGCAAGGGCCGAGCGCAACTCCTCCTCGCGGCCGCGATAGGCCACTTCGAAGATGTTGGCACCGTGTTGGCGGCGAATCTCCTCGACATTGCCCGAGAGGATGTTTTTCGATTTGTTGATCAGCGTGATGTGGTCACAGATCTCCTCGACCGAGGCCATGTTGTGGGTCGAGAAGATGATCGTCGCCCCCTTGTCGCGCAACGCCAAGATCTCCTCTTTGAGCAGGTTGGCGTTGATCGGGTCGAAGCCCGAGAAGGGCTCGTCGAAGATCAGCAGCTCCGGTTCGTGCAGCACCGTCACGATAAACTGCACCTTCTGCGCCATACCCTTCGACAGCTCTTCGACCTTCTTGTCCCACCACGACTCGATGCCGAACTTCTCGAACCACA
>CAZVNR010000061.1:0-10487 GCA_964628945.1 uncultured Alistipes sp.
TGTCCACCTCGGGGTCATAACCCGAGTAACCCGTGATGATGAACGGGTTGGTGGCACTACCATAGACGCGCAGACGCGAGATACCCCACTTACGCGTAATCTTGGTCGGAAGCGTGTAACCGATCGTGATGTCTTGGCAACGCAGGAACGAACCGTCCTCGATGAAGTACGAGTGGGTTACCTTGTTCGTCACGTCGGCCGGATTCCACAGCGTAGCGTTCTCGTTGGCAGCCAGATAGTTCTCAACCGGATTGTCATCCCAGTAGTTCTTGTAGAGGTTGTCACCATCAACGGGGCTGAAATAGGTCCAACGCTTGTCGGCGAACTTCGACAGCACATTGTAGAAGTTGTTGCTGTTGCTCTCGGCCGACGACAGTGTGTAGGCCATGGCGTTGTTGATGTCGAAATCGAGCATGTAGTTGAAGTTGATCGTGAAGTCGAAGTTGCGCCAGCGACCATTCAGACCGAAACCACCCTGCAGTTTGGGGTTCGTGTTACCGATCACCGTGCGGTCGTTCTCGTCGATGATTCCGTCGGCGTTCAGATCCTTGAACTTGATCTTACCGGGCAGCGTAGCCTCACCCGAGTTCGAATCGTTGAAGACGGTATTGATCACCGTACCCTCGTTCGGAACAGCCAAGAAGTTCTGCGAAGCGTCGAACGTGAACTCGTCGGGCGAGTAGAGACCGTCATATACGAAACCGTAGATCAAGCCGACTTCGTCACCCACTTTGAGACAGTAGTCGTTGAAACTCGACTTCCAGCGGTCGTTCTGATCCCAGATCACATCGTCCGTATCGTTCAGCTTGTCGATCTTGCGCTTGTTCAGACCGAAGGTGGCCGTTGCCGTCAGGACATAGTCCTTACCGCGCAGAATGTCACCCGAGATCGAAAGCTCGATACCCTTGTTGGTTACCTGACCGATGTTACGCATCTGACGCGTGTAACCCGAAACGGTCGGCACATCCGACCAGTAGAGCAGGTCGGTCGTCGTGTTCCAATAGATCTCGGGGGTGATCGTCAGGCGATCGTTGAAGAAACTTAAATCCAACGCGGCATTGCGCGTAAGGGTCTTCTCCCACTTGATCTTCGGGTTGGGATAGGTCTTGTTGTCGCTCGTCAGACCATACCACAGCTCACCATTCTCGGTGGCCTCGCCAAAGCCCGGGCCGCCCGTTGAGTTCACCGTGTAGAGGAAGCGCCACAGGTCGTCGTTGATGTTGTTGTTACCCGAGTAACCGATCGAAGCGCGGAGCTTCATGTTACTGATTACATACGAATCCTTCAGGAAGTTCTCCTCCGAGATTACCCAAGCACCCGAGATCGAGGGGAAGTAACCCCACTGGTTGCCCGGAGCAAACTTTGTCGAACCGTCGGCACGGAAAGTCAGCGCAGCCAAATACTTGTGCTTGTAGTTGTAGCTGGCCTGACCGAAGAACGAGAGCGTGCGGTTGGGGGTCGAAACCGAAGTCGTCGAGGTCCACGGCGTACCGAAGCCCATGTCGTTCAACGCCTTGTTGGCGGTGATGTCACGCGGGAAGTAGCGAGCGGCCATCGAGCTGCTGCGCGACTGCGAGCTGAATACCTCGTGACCCAAGAGGAACGAGAGGTTGTGCTCGTCGTCGATGCTGAATGCGTAGTTGGCCGTGTTGGTCCACTGGTAACGCTCCGTGCGCTTGTTGTCGATCTGTGCAACGGGCAGCTTGTTGTTGGACTGACCCTTATCGGTCATCGCACCCCAAAAACGGTTCTTGTCGTAGAACTGCAGGTAGTGCGTAGCCTCGGTGCGCAGCGTCAGACCCTTGATGGGCTTCCACTCCAGAGCGAGCGCATTCGTATAAGAATAGGTGTGCTGCTTCTGTACATTGTACTGGATGTCGCTCTTCGGGTTGGTGTACTCGAAGATGGCCTCATCGTCCGGATCGACCGTTGCGGGATCCCAGAAAGCGAACTCGCGCAGACCGTTCGTCGGACGATAGCGCAGAACATCGATGATACCGCCCGAACCGACATTATCACCACCGGCACCCTCCTGACGACGATACGACATCTTGGGGTTGAACGACAGCGTCAGGTTCTTGGCGACCTGAGCGTTGATCTTCACATTCATATTGGTACGGCGAACACCCGAACCCATGATGATACCCTTATCCTCCGACTGCGTCAGCGATACGTTGAAACGGAACTTATCCGTACCACCGCCGACCGTTACATTGGTCGAGTAGTTCACGGGGGTCTCACCCATCACCTCATCCTGCCAGTCGTGCGTTACAGCGCGGCCGTAGATGTCGAGGTCCTGCGGGTTACCGAAGTTGGCGCGGAACTGCTTGGCCTCCGAGCTGCGGTTGCCTCCGGCCGAAGCCCAGTCGTAGGTGTAGTTCACGAACTCCTGCGTGTTCATCAGATCAAGCTCCTTCGAGAGCTTGCTGACCGACAGCTGCATATTCACGCCCACCTGAATCGAACCCGTCTTGGCGGCCTTGGTCGTCACGATCACTACACCGTTACCACCCTTCGCACCGTAGATGGCCGTCACCGAAGCATCCTTCAAGATGTCGATCGAGACGATATCCGTCGGCGGAATATCGTTGATGTTGTCCACTTGGAAACCATCGACGATGTAGAGCGGCTCGTTGGTCTGCGTCACCGACGTACCACCACGAACGCGGATGTTGATGTCGGCACCCGGCGCACCATCGACCGAAGTTACCTGCACACCGGCAACCTTACCCTGCAGGGCAACGGCAGCCGAAGTTACGGGAACAGCAGCCAACTTGGCACCCGATACCGAACCTACGGCACCGGTCAGGTTCTTACGCACAACGCTCGTATAACCAACCACAACCACCTCCTCGGCGGCTACGGCATCCTCGGCGAGGACGATCTCGAGCGTCTTACCGGCCTCGGCAACCACATCCTGCGATGCGTAGCCGATGAACGAAATGTTCAGGGTCTTGCCCTTGGGAACCGTCAGCGAGAAGTCACCCATCACGCCGGTACTCGTACCGTTGGCCGGATTGCCCTTCTCGATTACGGTGGCACCGATCACGGCCTCACCGGCCTGATCTTTTACCAAACCTTTCACGACGATATTCTGGGCCGAAGCGATGCCCAGTGCGCCCCACAACATAAGGGCGATTAAGAGTAAACGATTCTTCATAGTCCCTTACTCTTTATCGGTGAAACATGATTGATTGATTACCCGATGCGCCGATGCCCATCGAAGAAGCGGTTACGAGTGAGAATGATCGCTCCGACAGGCGCGCATGTGCGGTGTCAGGAACAAATTCCCCCCCCCGTAATTCACTGTGGTTCAGCAGATAGCTGCCGATCCCACGGCCAAACGAATGCGTCGCGGCCGAATTTCGGAAAAGTTGTTGCATTTGTTTTGTAGTTTTTAGGTTAACAAATTCGAATCAAATTTACGGTGAATTGTCCAAAAATGCAAGCGAAATGACCAAAAATTTTCGTCCTTGTTGTTGTGTTTATGTTTTTGACAGACCCTCGACGACAAATTGGGGGGGGGGTAGTCGGAAAGCCGATTTTCTGTTGCGGTTTTTGATGAAAATAAATTTTTTCGCAAAAAGATCGTGCCGACAACCGCCCGCCGACTGCTAAAAAATTTCGTCCGAACGCTTGCTAATTGAAAAATTATGTGTAATTTTGCGCCGCAATTAGTACTAATTTTTAACAAAACACAGCAAATGAAAAAAGGTATTCATCCCGAAAATTATCGTTTGGTGGCATTCAAGGATATGTCGAATGACCATGTGTTTTTGTGCCGGTCCGCCGTTTCGACCAAAGAGACCATCGAAGTGAACGGCGAAACCTATCCCGTGTATAAGATGGAGATCTCGAACACGTCGCACCCGTTCTATACGGGTAAGATGAAGCTCGTAGATACCGCCGGTCGCGTCGATAAGTTTATGAGCCGCTACGCAAAACGCTACGATAAGAAGAACAAGTAGGCCGACCGCCACTGATCGAAGAGCCGTATCCTGATGAAGGGTGCGGCTCTTTTTTTTCGTCGAAAAAAGCTGTCAGCTTGGCTGGCGCGTCGGAAAGGATGGGGAATACTGTGGCTGCTGAGAATGCTGAGAATACTGAGAATACTGCGAGGTGGGTACGATGCTTTCGGTCCTCCCAGAACTCCCAGAACTCCCAGAACTCCCAGAACTCCCAGAACTCGCAGTTTTCTCGGTTTTTGCAGCCGAATCGCACTTCTCCTAATTTAATCAAAATAACAGACAAACCAAATAAAATTCACGCGCGCGAAAAAAAATCCCATACTATATGGTGAAAATTGATTTTTTTGTGCTACATTTGTTTGATGAATATGCCCGAATCAACCACAATTCGGGTGTGTGCAAAGCAAGAAAAACCACTTTTATTAACTAATTAACAATTTTATGAAAAACTTCACTCTTAAGTTTGTCCTGGCCGTAGTGTTGGGATGGAGTCTGGCTTTCGCAGCCGAGGCTCAAACTGTGAAGGGAGGGGTTCAAGACGCTGCCGGCCAGCCCATTATTGGTGCTACCGTTATCGTTGAAGGAACCACCCTTGGTGCAACTACCGACGTGGACGGTAAGTTCACCTTGAATTTGAACGACGCATCGAAGGATGTGCTCGTCGTTTCGTACGTGGGTATGAAGACGCAGCATGTTGCGGTGAACGGTCGCACGGAGGTCCTCATCAAGTTGGAGGAGGATGCAACGCTCGTGGACGATGTCGTCGTGATTGGTTATCAGACCGTACGCCGTAAGGACCTGACCGGTTCGGTGGCTTCGGTTTCGGCCAAGGACATTGTGGCTGCTCCCGTATCGAATGTGGCGCAGGCACTGCAGGGTAAGCTGCCGGGTGTGCATGTAACGGCACAGGACGGTCGTCCCGATGCAGAGATCTCGATCCGCGTTCGTGGTGGTGGTTCGATCTCGCAGTCGAACGAGCCGCTGATCCTGATCGACGGTATCCCGGGTACGCTGAGCGATGTTCCCTCGGAGCAGGTTCAGTCGATCGATGTCTTGAAGGATGCTTCGTCGACGGCTATCTACGGTGCTCGCGGTGCGAACGGTGTAATCCTCGTTACGACGAAGGGTGCCAAGGAGGGTCGCGTGCAGGTGAACTACAACGGCTATGCCAAGTTCAACGAGCCGACGGGCTACATGGACGCCCTCGATCCGTATGACTACCTCGTTTACACATGGGGTCGTTCGAAGATCTTCGGTTCGGCTTACTACGAGCCGCTGGAGAAGCTCTACGGCATCGGCGCTTACGCTACTTCGGCTAACGGCGGTATCGAGGCCTACAAGAAGGTGAAGGCTTACGACATGCAGAAGGATGTGTACAACGAGTCGTTCTCGCACAACCACGATATCTCGGTTTCGGGTGGCACGGACAAGACGAAGATCTACTTCGCTGCCAACTACATGGACGAGCAGGGTATGAAGCAGAACTCGTACTCGAAGCGTGCTGCTGTTTCGTTGAAGATCAATCAGAAGATCACCAAGAATGTCGATTTCTCGATGGATACGCGTTACACGCAGGTTGAGCAGATGGGTAACGAAAGTACGACCAACGGTGCCGGTTCGATCCTGACCTACGCCTACCGTTTCCGTCCGATCGCAACGGAGGATATCCGTGGTGATTTGGCTGCTATGAAGGAGGGCAATATCGAGATGTACGGTAAGCAGACGCAGTGGGATCGCTACAGCCCCGCCGCTCGTATCAACGACTACGAGCCGCTGCGTGAGCGTCAGACGGTTCGCGCCGTAGGTACGCTGAACTGGGCCATCATCGACGGTCTGAACTTCAACACCAACCTGATGCTCCGTCGCTCGTGGAATCAGAACTACACATGGCGTGGTGCGATCTCGAACGACTACATCGACGCCAACACCGACGAGAAGCTCTATGCCGGTTCGGCCGACCTCACGAAGAGCGACGCTTGGAACATGCGCTGGTCGAATACCTTGAGCTACCTGTTTGATCTGGGTGAGAACCACAGCTTCAATGTCCTCGTTGGTCAGGAGGTTACCAACTCGGGTGGTACGAGCATGGGTATCTCGGCCAACTACTTCCCCGCTAACTTTACGAAGGAGAACGCCTTCGCTATGATCAGCCAGTTTGATGCTACGAAGGGTAACTCGTCGATCTCGTCGGGTAAGACGCTTCCCGAGCGTATTCTCTCGTACTTCGGTCGTGTCAACTACACGCTGATGGATCGCTACCTGTTCACCTTCACGATGCGTGCCGATGGTTCGTCGAAGTTCGCTCCCTCGAACCGTTGGGGTTACTTCCCCGCTGCCGCCTTCGCTTGGCGTATCAACGAGGAGGCCTTCATGCAGGATGTTGAGTGGCTTGACAACTTGAAGCTCCGCGTTTCGTATGGTCAGGTAGGTAACGACGGGATTTCGTCGAACCTCTGGGCTCAGAACTGGGCTGCCGAGACCGACTACCGCTATATGTACTACGACGGTGAGTCGGCTATTCCTGCCTATAAGTATTCGGCTTCGCAGATGGTGAACCCCGATCTGAAGTGGGAGACGACCATCACGCGTAACATCGGTATCGACTTCGGCATGTGGAACAGCCGCTTGACCGGTACGGTGGATGTATATTGGAACACGACGAAGGACCTGCTGATGCAGACCGCTATCCCGGGTATCACGGGCTTCACGGCTACCTATGATAACATTGGTCAGACCTCGAACAAGGGTATCGAGATCGCATTGAACGGTGTACTGGTAGAGAAGAAGGATCTGCGCGTAACGGCCGGTATCAACATCAACATCAACAAGGGTAATGTCGATGAGCTGGCCGACAGCGTAACGGGTCTCTACTCGACGAGCTGGTGTTCGTCGTCGACCTTCCCCTCGCAGGACTATGTTTTGCAGGTTGATTCGCCCGTAGGTTTGGTTCGCGGTTGGGTTTACGACGGTATCTACACGGTTGACGACTTTACCTATGACAACGGCGTTTATACGCTGAAGGAGGGTATTGCCGACTCGCAGTCGATGTACGCTCAGCTGAACCCGACTTCGCTGACGGAGATGCGTCCTTCGGGTCAGACGGCTTTCCCGGGTATGGGTAAGTACAAGGACCTCAATGGTGACGGTGTTGTAAATGACGAGGATATCACCGTAATCGGCGACATGACGCCCGACTGCACCGGTGGTTTCAACCTGAATGTCCAGTGGAAGGGCTTCGATTTGGGCGCTTACTTCAACTGGAGCATCGGCAACGAGGTTTACAACGCGCACAAGCTGGCTTCGATGCACGGTGGTAAAGAGGCAGGTGTCTTCGAGAACAAGCTCGCCATGCTCGAGAACTCGTTCCTCCCCTTCACGGTGACGAATGGTCAGATCGAGCTGCTGTTCGACAACCCGACCAAGATGGCCGAGGTGAACAAGAACGCTACGATGCCCTTCGGTTATCAGGAGAACGGTATCGTCTCGAGTTTCGGTATCGAGGATGGTTCGTTCCTGCGTCTGAATACGCTGACGCTGGGTTACACGCTGCCCAAGCAGCTGACCAAGAAGATTGGTCTGCAGAACCTCCGCGTTTACGGTTCGGTTTACAATGTCTTCACGATCACGGGTTACTCGGGTCTCGATCCGGAGGTGAATGCCAACATGAACAACAACAGCGCAGCCTATCCGACAGTTGGTCTGGATTGGGGTGCTTACCCGCGTGCACGCTCGTTCGTTCTCGGTCTTAACCTGTCGTTCTAATTCTTAAAATTTGACATTCTATGAAAAAGATATTTAAAGTATTTGTTCTGTCGGCCTGCTGCCTGTCGCTTGCATCGTGCGAGGACTATCTGGAGACCAGCTCGCCGGCGAATATGGACGACTCGTTTGCCACATCGAGTCCGTCGGAGGCCTTGAAGATTATGTCGAAGGCCTACGCAACCTACCGCCAGGGTGGTGCGATGTTCTCGCTCTACGACTGGAACGACCCCCTGCGCTCGGATATGGAGTTCTACTGCGAGGGTCCGGGTCCCAACACGAAGTATGCCCTGTTGATGTCGGAACTTTCGGTTCCCGCCATCAACGATATGCAGGGTGGTTTCAACGGTTCGTACAGCGTAATCAGCTACACGGATAAGTTCGCCAGCGTGATCGCTTCGAAGAGCGAGTATCAGTCGGCTATCGAGAAGAAGCAGACCAACGATTGGACGCACCTCTACGGTGAGGCGATCGGTCTGTGGGCCAACACCTACTTCCGTCTGTCGCTCCACTTTGGTGATGTTCCGTTCGGTTACGAGAACAAGTCGGTTCAGGAGTATAAGCTGACCTCGCGTTTCGAGATGTACGATCAGCTGATCAAGAAGCTGCAGGCGGTTGAGCCTTATATGTACAAGATCGGCGAGGGTGGTTTAACGGGTGAGCGCGTTTCGCGTACCTTCGTAAATGCCCTGATCGGTCAGATCGCACTGCACGCTGCCGGTTATCAGACGCTGCGTACGGATGTTGAGGGTCTGTATGGTGATGTAACCTTCGAGAAGAAGGCCGAGAACACCGCAGCCAAGTGCATCTATGCTCGTCCGACGAACTATCGTGAGTATCTGACTATCGCCGAGACCTACTTTGCCAAGGCAATGGGTGAGGCTGCCGGTGCTGCCAAGCTGATCACGACCGACGAGCGTTCGTATGTAAACAACCCCTATCAGCGTCACTTCCAGTACTCGCTTGACCTTGAGGTGAGCCCCGAGACCCTCTTCGAGATCTCGTGTCCGCAGGGCGTATTGCCCGGTAACACCTCGGCTAACGGTGAGTACCTCTACGCCTTCGGTCGTGGTTCGGACGGTGGTAGCGCAAACGGTGCTCCTTGTAAGCTCTTCGGTGCAGTTCGTATGACCCCCGCAGGTTACTGGGGTGTCTTCTCGAACGATGACCCGCGTCGTGATGTATCGGCCGTTGTGACCGCTATGGACGGTAAGGGCAACGAGATCGTAACGCGCTGGGTAGCCGGTAACAAGGGCTCGAAGGGCGGTATGTGCTTGAACAAGTGGTCGTTCGAGTATATGTCGAATCCGTTTGTTACGAAGCAGCGTTGCGCAGGTATCAACTACCCCGTAATGCGTATGGGTGAGGTTTACCTGATGTTGGCCGAGGCAAAGGCCGGTTTGGGTAAGGATGGCGAGGCGTTGTCGCTGGTGAACGACATCCGTCGTCGCGCCTTCGGTGACTCGGCGCACGATCTTTCGGGTCTGACGGGTGATGCCCTGAAGTTGGCTATCATGAACGAGGCTCGTCTGGAGCTCTTCGGTGAGAGCCGTCTGACTTGGTTCCAGATCCGTGGTGGTTATCTGGCTGAGGTTGCAGTTGATGCACAGAATCAGATCAAGGCCATCTGCGCCGACATCAAGTCGAAGGGTTACTATGAGTTCGCTAACGGCAACCAGTTCCCCGCTTACATCTGGACGAAGAAGGTAGCCGGTGCAACGCTCGTGTACAACGGTGTTGAGGGCGATCCCGTGATGTGGCCTGCTTGGCGTGGTACCTACGACTACGCAACGCTGGGTGTATCGGTTTCGGGTACGGAGCACAACCTCGCCATCGAGGGTCTGTTCAAGTTCATCCCCGAGGATTCGGCCGAGGCTGCTGCACTGGTGGCTGCCGGTTACGAGAAGGTGGCTTACGGTAGCGAGTACGCCGACAACGAGTCGAACTTCGTCGGTGGTATGATGAGCGGTGTGAAGGCCAAGACCGATGTTCCGCGCTACTTCATGCCGATCCCGTACGAGACGCTCGCCCAATCGAAGGGTGCCGTTACGAACGGTTACGGTCTGCCGAACGAGTAGTGTTCGCCATACCTTATATTTAATAGCGGAGGAGGGCGTGTCCCTCCTCTGCTTTTTTTATCGACAATGAAAAAAAACGACAGCAACGCTTGTTTATTTATAAAACTATCGTATCTTTGCACCCGATTTCGGTTCGTTTCCAACGCTGTGGATCGCGCCGAGTGCGACGCTCTTTGAGATACGCGAAAAAATAGAAAATTTATCCCAAAATATTTTGTCGGTAAATTTTTTATACCTACCTTTGCAATCCGAACGGTGAAAGATGCCGATGTAGCTCAGTTGGCAGAGCACTTGATTTGTAATCAGGCGGCCGTGGGTTCGAGTCCCTCCATCGGCTCAAGTCGTTGAGGTCTTGAACGGGAGAGAGTCCGTTAGTTGCGGCTCTGTCCGGAGCAAATTGGGAAGTTACCAGAGTGGCCAAATGGGGCAGACTGTAAATCTGCTGGTTTTTACCTTCGGTGGTTCGAATCCATCACTTCCCACTATAAAAAGAGTGCCGATCGGGGTTGCAAGCTCGGGGGCGACAAGGGGTAGGCGGTTTATGGCTGACTGCTCGGTTGAAGGAAGGGGGTCTGTTGAAGGCTGCCTTTGTGTCGTCGGTAGAGAAGCGTACTCTGATGCGGTGCGTTTTTGCGGAAGTAGCTCAGTTGATAGAGCATTAGCCTTCCAAGCTAAGGGTCGC
>CAZVNR010000062.1:0-10330 GCA_964628945.1 uncultured Alistipes sp.
TTCTGCCAATTTGCGGCTGCTTTCTGCCAATTTGACAGAAAGTGCCGTCATCGACCGCCAACCACCGACAGCCGTGTGTTTTTTTCTCCGCCAAAATTTTTGGCATTGCGCTTGGCTTTCGCTACCTTTGTCCCTATGACACCGATTCTAACCCTCGTTGCATTGCTTTGTTACGGTCTGCTGCTCCTTGCTGTGGGGCGGTGGAGGGGGCATTGTGCCCGAGGCGAGGCCTTCTTTACGGCGGGGCGGCAGGCGCGTTGGTACACCGTCTGGCCGGCGATGATCTCGGCGGCGATGTCGGGGATCACCTTCGTCTCGGTGCCCGCCTCGGTGGCTGCGGACGGCTTCACCTATCTGCAGATGGTGGCCGGTTTTACCGTCGGACAACTCATCGTGGCCTATTGGCTTGTGCCGCTCTTCTATCGGTTGCAACTCACCTCGATCTACGAATATTTCGACCGTCGCTACGGCACGGCGACCCATCGCACGGGCGGCTGGGTCTTTCTGCTCTCGAAGTTGGCTGCCGCTTCGCTGAAGCTCTCGATCGTCTGCGTCGTGATGCAGCAGCTCCTCTTTGCCCACTTCGGCGTGCCCTACTGGGCGAATGTCCTGCTGACGATGGCCGTCGTGTGGGGTTATACACGACGAGGAGGTGTCGGGGCGGTGATTCGTGCCGATTGGCTCAAGACGGCGGCGATGGTGGGGGCATTGGTCGCTACGATCGCGGCAATCTGCGGAGCGATGGGGTGGTCGGCCGGCGAGGCGTGGCGGGAGGTGACTTCGTCGCCGATGGCGCGAGTTTTTTCGTTCGACGATCCCGCTTCGGATCGCTATTTCTGGAAGATGTTTGTGGCCGGTATCCTCCTCTTGGTGGCAATGACGGGGTTGGATCAGGAGCTGATGCAGCGTAATTTGGCCTGCCGTTCGGTGCGTGATGCGCAGCGTACGATCCTTTGGACAGCCATCAGTCAGGCGGTCGTGATCGCCGCTTTTTTGGGGCTGGGCGTGCTGCTCTATCGCTATGCGGAGGCGACGACGATGACACTCCCCGAACGGGCGGATCAACTCTTTGCGGCGGTGGCCGTCGAGGGGGGCTTGCCGCACTGGGTCGGGGTGCTGTTTGTGGTTGGATTTGCGGCGGGGAGCTTCTCGTCGGGCGGGTCGGCGCTAACGGCGCTGACTACCTCGATTTTGCTTGATCTTAAAGATCATAAACAAGTCGATGAAAACAAATTAGAATGCGACAGAAAACGCACGCACGCCCTCTTGGCCGGCGCAATGGCGGCATTGGTGTTGTGTTTTGGATATGGGGCCGACGAACACATCATCAACCTGATCTACCGCGTGGCGGGCTACACCTACGGCCCGATCCTCGGCCTCTTCCTCTTTGGAGAGTGGACACGCTGCCGTGTTCAGGACGGACGCGTGTGGATCGTTGTGCTTGCTGCGCCGATTTTATCGGCTGCAGTTCAATCGGTTGCAATGCGTTGCTTCAACTACGCCGTTGGCTTTGAGCTACTCCTGCTGAACGCTCTGCTGACGATGATCGGGCTGTGGCTGATCCGCCAACGAACTACCGCTTAAAGATAAAATAGACGGCCAAAATCAGGCAGACAAATCCCGCAATGTGATTCCAACGCAACGCCTCGTTGCGCATACAGAGTAACATAAAGATTGTAAAGACTGAAAGCGAGATCACCTCTTGAATCACTTTAAGCTGCCAAAGGGTAAACGGCCCGCCAAATTCGGCCGATCCGATGCGGTTGGCCGGCACCATAAAACTGTACTCGGCCAACGCCACGCCCCAGCTGATGAGGATGATGGCGATGATGCCGAACTTCTCGAACTTCGATTTGAATGCGATCTGTCCGTACCACGCCAAGGTCATAAAGGTATTGGAGATGACGAGCAGCGAGATCGTCGAGAGTGCTTTGATCATAATCTGTTTCTTGCTTCAGTTTGGTTAGGGGCGCAGGGCGGCCACGATTGCCTCCCCGTCCGTAAAATCCTCCACGATATAGTCGGCGGCCGTCTCGGTGCGAATCACCTCGGGTGTGAGCGTGGTTGCGATCACTACGATCCGACCCGCTCCGGCGCGATCGGCGGCCTCGATGCCCGCCTTGGCATCCTCGAAGATGGCGCACTCCGCCGTTGTAAGTCCCAACTCGGCAGCCGCCTTGAGATAGATCTCGGGATCGGGTTTGCAGTGGGTGACCATATCGCCCGCGATCTTCACATCGAAAAACTCCCCGATGCCGCACTTTTCCAAGACGAAATCGACATTCTGCTTACAGCCCGACGAACCGACCGCGCATCGGATGCCCGCCGCACGCAGCCGCTCCAAGAGCGTGCGCAACCCCTCGACGGGGCGAATCTCGGGGGCGTAGATCTCGCGGTAGATCGCCTCCTTCTCGTCGGCGAGGGCCTGCAATCCGCATTCGCGGATTACCTCCTCGGGGAGGATCATCCGCATAATATCGTCGCTGCCCATCCCGAAGGCGTTTTGCAACTTCTGCTGCCAGTCGGTGACACCATAGCGGGTGCAGAAGATCTCAAAGGCGCGCACATGGACTGCGCTGTTATCGACCAGCGTGCCGTCCATATCGAAGATGGCACCGCGCAACGGGGTGTGTAAGGGCGTTTGTTTTCTCATTGTCGTTTTAATTTGTGCGCAAAAGTAGTGAATTTTTGATAAAATCGAGGGCGCGGCTTGGTAGTTTTGCAATTTCTTCTTACCTTTATACATTAAAACAAACTTAATCCAAAATTTCAACGATATGCAAACCAAAGAACTGATGTTGCAGGCCGAAAAGAACCGCAAACGCCTCGTCGAGATCGTCCAGATCGCCAAGGCGGGCCATATTGGCGGAGGCCTCTCATCGATGAATATGTTGACCGCGCTCTATTTCCGCGTGATGAACATCGATCCGAAGAACCCCAAGTGGGAGGAGCGCGACCGCTTCGTAATGAGCAAGGGCCACTGTGTCGAGGCGTTGTACAGCGTGCTCGAGCACCGTGGCTTTATCTCGAAGGAGCTGACCGATACCTACGGGCAGTTCGATACGCCGTTGGCCGGTCACCCGACGATCGAGGTGGCAGGTATCGAGGTGAACAGCGGTGCGCTGGGGCACGGTCTGCCGATCGGTGTCGGTATGGCGATTGCCGCCAAGATGGATAAGAAAGCGTGGCGCACCTTCGTTCTGATGGGCGACGGCGAGCAGGGCGAAGGCTCGATCTACGAGGCCGCCATGGCCGGCAGCCACTACAAGCTCGACAATTTGGTTGCGATCATCGACCGCAACGGTCTGCAGATCAGCGATACGACCGAGAATGTGATGGCGCTGGAGCCGATTGCCGATCGCTGGTCGGCCTTCGGGTGGGATGTGCAGGACATCAACGGCGACTCGATGGAGGCGATCGTCGAAGCGTTCGACAAGATCGACTACGCGAACGGCAAGCCCCATCTGATCATCTCGCGCACGACGAAAGGTAACGGTGTATCGCTGATGCAGAATATACTGAAGTGGCACCACGGCGTTCCGACCCAAGAGGAGTACAATGCAGCGATCGCGGAGATCGATGCGCGCATCGAATCGTTAAAGTAAAAATCGACTGAAACTATGGAGATCAAGAGTGTACCTTGCCGTCAGAGCTTCACCGATACGCTCGTGGAGCTGGCAAAAGAGGATAAGAATATCGTAGCCGTAACGACCGATGCACGCGGTTCGGTAACGCTGACCAAATTTTTCAAGGAGCTGCCCGAGCAGGCCGTCGAGTGCGGTATCGCCGAGCAGGATGCCGTCGGCATTGCTGCCGGTTTGGCGCAGTCGGGCAAGAATACCTTTGTCTGCGGGCCGGCCTGCTTCTATGTAGCCCGCTCGTTGGAGCAGGTGAAGGTCGATGTGGCCTACTCGCAGAACCCCGTCAAGATCTTGGGCGTAAGCGGCGGTGTGGCCTACGGCGCACTGGGTGCCACGCACCACAGCCTGCACGACATCGCTGCGCTGCGCACCTTCCCGGGGATGAATGTCTTTCTGCCGTCGGATGCCCGACAGACACGCAAGCTGGTGCAGGCACTGGTGAAGTTCCCCTATCCGGCCTATGTCCGCGTAGGGCGTAACGCCGTGCCCGATGTCTATGAGAACGACGACTTTGCGTTCGAGATCGGCAAGGCAACAACCCTGATGGAGGGCGACGACCTGACGATCATTGGCTGCGGCGAGACGGTCTATCATTGCCTGAAGGCGGGCGAGAAGCTCCGCGAGCAGGGAATCAAGGCGCGTGTGCTGGATATGCACACCCTGAAACCCGCCGACGAGGAGGCGATCTTGAAGGCTGCCCGCGAAACGGGTAAGATCCTGACGGTCGAGGAGCACAGCCGCTACGGCGGTTTGGGTGCGATCGTGGCGGAGCTGACGGCCGAGCAGTGCCCCGTCAAGATGCGCATCTTGGGTATCCCCGACGAGAATGTCGTACACGGTAAGCCGTTGGAGATCTTCCACCACTACAAGCTCGATGCGGAGGGCATCTACGAGACGGCACTGGAGCTGATTAAGTAATCCCGAGAAGCGTGTAACGATGAAGAAGAACTATGTAATCGCGGTCGATCAGAGCACCTCGGCGACCAAAGCGATCCTCTTCGATGCGGCGTGCCGTGTGGTGAATCGTATCAATATCGAGCATCGGCAGTACTACCCCGAGGCGGGGTGGGTCGAGCACGATGCCGAGGAGATCTACCAAAATACGGTCGATGCGATTCGCCGCCTTGTGGCCGAAACGGAGATCGAGCAGGATGCCGCGCTCTCGCTTGCGATCACCAACCAGCGTGAGACGGTGGTGGTGTGGAGCGCGAAGACGGGCAAGCCGATCGCACACGCCGTGGTGTGGCAGTGCCAGCGCGGCGCGGAGATCTGCCGTCGGTTGAAAGAGGCGGGGCACGAAAAGACTTTCCTCCGGAAGAGCGGACTGCGCATTGATCCCTACTTCTCGGCAAGCGGCGTAAAGTGGCTGCTCGACCATGTCGAGGGTGCCCGCGAGGCGGCCAACAATGGGGAGCTGCGGATGGGTACGATCGATTCGTGGCTTATTTGGAAGCTGACGGGCGGTGCGGTGCACGCAACCGACTACACAAACGCTTCGCGTACGCTCCTCTTCAATATCCATACGCTCGACTGGGACGACGAACTGCTTGCACTCTTCGATGTGCCGCGTTCGATGGTGCCCGAGGCGAAGCCGTGCGATGCCGTCTATGGCCGTACGACCGTCGAGGGGTTGTTCCCCGAGGGGTTGGAGATCGCCGGCGTGCTGGGCGACTCGCACGGTGCGCTGACGGGGCAGATGTGCTTCGAGGCGGGTATGGGTAAGGCCACCTACGGCACGGGATCGTCGGTGATGGTCAATATCGGCGAGGAGGCGGTTGCCGCCCCCGACGGACTGGTCACCTCGGTCGGCTTTGCTGCGCAGGGTAAGGTCTTCTACGCCTTTGAAGGTAACATCCACTGCACGGGTGCTACGCTGCGTTGGCTGACGGATCAGCTGCAACTGATCGCATCGCCGGCCGAGACCGAAGCGTTGGCAACAAGCGTTGCAGATAACGGCGGAGTCTATCTCGTACCCGCCTTTGCGGGGCTGGGTGCGCCGTGGTGGAATTCGGAGGCAAAGGCCGTGATCGCCGGAATGACCCTCGCAACGACCAAAGCGCATGTCGTGCGTGCGGCGTTGGAGGCGATCCCGTACCAGATCAAGGATTTGGTCGATCTGATGACCGGACAGGCCGGCATCGCGCTGAAGGAGTTGCGCGTGGATGGCGGCCCGACGAAAAACCGCTTCCTGATGCAGTTCCAAGCCGATATGCTCGATGCGACGATCAATCGCTCGGATATCGAGGAGGCCTCGGCGATGGGTGCCGTGGTGATGAACGGGTTGGCACGCGGGATGTGGCGTTCGCTCGATGAGGTGGCTGCACTGCGCACCTCGGACAACCGCATCACGCCGCAGATGGCCGCCGACGAGCGCGAAAAACGCTACGCGGGCTGGATCGAGGCGGTCAAGATGGTAAACCGCAAATAGCAATTAGAACAAAAAACTATAAAAAACCTAACAACTATGTATGTTCCTGCAAAAAACGGAAAAGAGACCTTTGGTCTGATTATCGGTACACGCGCCTACTTCAACTCGGCGTTGGCAATTGATGTGCGCAAAACGCTCTGCGAGAAGCTCGAAGAGGCGGGTTACGGCTATGTGATCTTGGATGTGGCCGAGACGCTGACGGACGGTGCGATGGAGACGATGGAGGATGGCAAGAAGTGCGCCAAGCTCTTCCGCGAGTACCGCGATCAGATCGACGGTATCATCGTATCGCTGCCCAACTTCGGCTTCGAGGTGGGTATCATCAACGCCATCTCGCGTGCCGAGCTGCATGTGCCGGTGTTGGTACAGGCTTGCGACGACGAGAACGACAAGGTCGATCTCGACAGCCGCCGCGATGCTTTCTGCGGTAAGATCTCGGTCTGCAACAACCTCTATCAGTATGGGATTCCCTTTACCGATACGACGCTGCACACCTACTCGATCCACTCGGAGCTGTTGATGAAGGATATCAACAAATTCGCCGCCATCTGCCGCGTGGTGAACAAGCTGACCCACTGCCGCATCGGTCAGATCGGTACGCGCCCGCTCGGTTTCAACACCTGCCGCGCGAGCGAGAAACTGTTGCAGGCGAGCGGCATCACGGTCGTTCCGGTCGATCTCTCGGAGATCATCTTCGCCGCACAGCGTTACGACGAGAACGCCGCCGCGTTGAAGCTGAAGATGGAGGAGATCGCCGCCTATGCCAAGATCCCCGCCGCACACACCGACAAGGTGGTTCGTTTGGCAAAGTGGGGCTTGGCCGTCGAGGAGTGGATCGCCGCCAACGAGGTCGATGCCGCCGCAATTCAGTGCTGGGATTCGCTGGAGCAGAACTACGGCTGCGCCGCCTGCGTGTCGATGTCGATGCTGGGCGAGAAGCTGATCCCCTGCGCTTGCGAAACAGACCTTGCGGGTGCTGTTTCGATGTACGCCCTGACCCTCGCGGCCGGTCGTCCCTCGACGCTGCTCGACTGGAACAACAACTTCGCCGAGGATCGCAATAAGTGCGTCTGCACCCACTGCGGTAACGCGCCGAAGAGCTTCGTACAGAACGAGATCGCGCTCGATACGCTCGGCGTATTGGGTCGCACGCTCGGTAAGGTCAATACCTTCGGTGCCGTGCAGGGTAAGTGCACGGAGGGTGACTTCACCTTCTTCCGCATCTCGACCGACGACACGCTGGGCGTGATCAAGAGCTACCTGGGTAAGGGTCGCATGACGAACGATCCCTATCCGATGGCCGGTTGCATCGCCGTGACGGAGGTGGAGAACCTGCAGAAGCTCTTGAAGTACATCTGCAAGAACGGCTTTGAGCATCATGTGGCCATGGTTCGTTCGAACGTGGTGGATGTGCTGCAGGATGCTGTAGAGAACTACCTTGGTTGGGAGCTTTACCTGCACGAGTAACTTTGTCCGAAAGGATTTAAGAGGGTGTTTTCCGCGTTACGCTTGGTGGCTAAATCCTCCATACGTTCAGTATGCTGCGGTTTTGCCCCCTTCGCAAGCCTTGAAAATCCTCCTCTTAAATCCTTTCGATGTTTTTGTAAAACCAATGTGTCTATGAAACGATTGCTCCTTTTGGTGCTGGCTCTTGTGGCCTTTTGCGGTGTGCGAGCTCAACAGCCGGTCTATGTTTATGGTGTGGATTACTCGCAAACGAAAGTGTTTGGCGCAAGCGAATCGATTAGTGATTTTGTTACAGCCTTTGTCGGCATCAACAATTTGCTGTACGGCGAGGCCGAGAAGTACGACTTTAGCAAAGTGCTCGGTACGGTGAATTTTGAGCTTCACCATGAAGTGATGATTGACCGCATTCAACAAAGCGATTTTTCAAATCTTCGAGCACGAGGTCAGGTTGTTCCGGTATTGAATGTTCCGCAGATCATCGCGAGCTACCGACTGCCCCATACGGAAGGTGTCGGGTTTGTGCTAATCGCTCGTTTGCTGAATAAGACGGAGAATAGAGGATCTTATTATGCCGTTCTGTTTGATGTCGCCACGCGCAAGGTGCTGTTGCAAACCGAGATTGCGACCAAGAGCCGAGGATTTGGTTTGCGCAATTTTTGGGCTTTTACCGTTTATAATGCAACGAAACAGTTGCGTATGCAAGTGCCGAGCAATTACTAACTTTTGGAGAAACTACCATGAAACTGAAAACATTGATTTTGGGTGTGATTGTGGCTGCATTTGCAGCCTGTACGGCACCCGTAGAGAGTGAGCGTGAGGTCTATATCTTCACCGGTCACCGCGAGCCGGCCTGGGATGGACTGCACCTCTTGTACAGCTACGACGGCTACCATTGGGACAGCCTGCAAGGGTCATGGCTCGAACCGATGATCGGCAACAAAGCGCCCGAGTACTACAACTACCACTCGAATCAGATGGAGCAGGCGAAGTATGCCCCGCAGTCGATGATGCGCGATCCGTCGCTCGTGCAAGGGCCTGACGGCACGTTCCACCTCGTGTGGACCTTGGCTTGGTCGGGTGAGTTGGGCTTTGGTTACGCTTCGTCGAAAGACCTGATCCATTGGAACGAGCAGCGCGTCATCCCCGTCATGGAGGGTGAAAAGACAAACAACGTGTGGGCTCCCGAGATCTTCTACGACGAGGTGAAGGAGCACTACATGATCGTTTGGTCGTCGTCGATTTTGCCCGAAAATTACACCGAGGCGGATAAGCTCGGCTCGAACGGTTGCCACCGTGCCTACTACACCACGACGAAAGATTTTGTCGAGTTTGCGCCAAAAAAGACTTTCTACGATCCGGGATTCAACTCGATCGACGGCTTTGTCGTGAAGAAGGGTGAGGGGGACTACCGCCTTATTATCAAGGATAACCGTAAGCCCGGCTTCAGCGATCTGTTCTGCGTCGAGGCTACGGATGCCGAAGGCCCTTACGCGAATCCGACCGAGAAGTTTGCTCCGACCTATTCGGAGGGTGCTTGTGCCGTGAAGGTCGGTGAGGAGTGGCTGATCTACTTCGACGTCTATCGCGAGTATCGCTTCGGTGCGGTGAAGACGACCGATTTTAAGACCTTTACGCCGATCGACGACGAGATCTTCGTGCCGGCCGGTCATAAGCACGGCACGATTGTCAAGGTCAAGGAGTCGATTCTGGAGGCTCTCTTGGCCGAGGAGGCTGAGCGTTACGGCGTAGAACAATAGAGCGAGGGGCTATGAAACGAATCTTTTTAACAGCGTGCGCCCTCCTGGCCACGCTGTTGCTTTCAGCGCAAACACAGCGCACGGAACAACTCCTCAAGGAGTGGAATTTCCGTCGAGACCACAACCTGACGGCTGCGGAGGGTTGGCAGGCGGTCACCGTGCCGCACGATTGGGCGATCTACGGCCCTTTTGCCCGCGAATATGACCTGCAAACGGTTGCCGTGGTGCAGAATGGCGAGAAAGTGGCCACCGAAAAGACGGGTCGCACGGGCGGTCTGCCCTATATGGGTAAGGGCGCTTACCGCACGACGGTCGAAATTGCCAAGGCCGAGGATGCTCGCTACATCCTCTTGTTCGACGGCGCGATGAGCGAGGCGCAGGTCTTTGTCAATGGCCAAAAGGTGGGCTATTGGCCCTATGGCTACAACTCGTTCTACTGCGATGCCACGGAGGCGGTCAAGGAGGGCGAAAACTGCGTGGAGGTCTTGCTCGAAAACAAGCCCCAATCGTCGCGCTGGTATCCGGGAGCAGGTCTTTATCGCAAGGTGCGCCTCGTAACCGTGCCGACGATTCATGTGCCGGTGTGGGGTACACAGATTACGACGCCCTATGTGGGTGCTGATTACGCCTCGGTAACGCTCAAGACGGAGTTGAAGGGTGTGCCCGAAAAGCACCCCGTAACGCTCCATACCGAGATTCTCGATGCCGAGGATAGGGTAGTGGCCGCGAAGCGCGATACGCGTAATATCTTCTACGGAATGCCCTTTGAGCAGCACCTGACGATTGATCAGCCGCACCTCTGGTCGCCCGAAACGCCCTATCTCTATCGTGCCGTGACAAAGGTCTATGACGGGGAGGAGTTGTGCGACAGCTATACGACCCGCTTTGGTGTGCGCACGATCGAACTCAGAGCCGATAAGGGATTTTTCCTCAATGGCGAGTTGCGCAAATTCAAGGGCGTCTGCCTCCATCACGACCTTGGCCCGCTGGGTGCGGCCGTGAATCGGGCGGCGATTCGTCGTCAGCTCACGATCCTC
>CAZVNR010000063.1:0-10073 GCA_964628945.1 uncultured Alistipes sp.
TCATCTGCGCCAAGACCCCCGCAGGTCGCTGGCTCGATCCCGAGGAGCTGGGCGGCCCCGCCGTCTTCCTCGCATCGAAGGCATCGGATGCCGTGAACGGCCACATCCTCTATGTCGATGGCGGTATCTTGGCCTACATCGGCAAGCAACCGAAGTAAATCAATTGCAGCAAAAAATCCCCGCTCTTTTTCGGAGCGGGGATTTTTGTTATAAATTGATTTACAATTAAAAATCAGGCTTGCGCGACCGAAATTTCGCGTCATTGCGAGCGACCCATAGGGGCGCGTGGCAATCTGAACGAGCACGAGGACGGTCATCGTGCTTTTTTAGACCGCCACGAGCCTAACGGCTCTCGCGGTGACGGCAGCAGTAGTTCAATATTAAAACTTAGGCTTACGCGACCGGACGAACCGACAACTGACCGCTATTTTTGAATTCTGAATTTTGAATTTTGAATTTGTTGGTATTCAACCAAAAAGCCCAACACTTTTTGGTTGAATACCAACGGCCGTTCCATATTGCACATATGTCCGCAGTCCTCGATCACCTCATAGCGGCTGTTGGGGGTGAACTGCATCATACGCGGCGGGCACGGCGCCTCTGCATCGGGGCGTTGCGCGCGGATGTAGAGGCAGGGCACCGCAGGCTGTTTCCGTTGCAACACCTGCATCGCCTCGCGGGCGTAGTAGCAGTGCACCTCGTGGTGGAGCGGCTGCCAGCAGTCCCAGCTGCGCAACATCCGCCACAACGGACGGCGAATGCGCTCGACCTCCGAGCCGCCCTTCATCAGCGTAGCAAGCCACTCCTTCTTGTAGCGGCGCACCCCCTTCTGCTTCACGGCGGCGATCGCCTCGTTCTTCTTTGCGATCTCCTCGGCGGTCATCGGCTCGTTCACGCTCGGTGTGGAGCGGATCACCCCCTCGGCAAGCGTGGCCGAGAGCAATCGCTCGGGGCACATCGCCACCAGATCGCCCACGATGAAGCCCCCCATCGAGAGGCCGACGGCGTGGACACGCTCCAAGCCGAGCCGATCGAGCAGCGCGACGAAGTCGTCGGCGTGGGTGAAGAGCTCCCCCTCGCGCTGTTTCGACGAGCGACCGTAACCACGGGTATCATAGACAATCACGCGAAAGTGGCTCTTGAAGAAGGCGACCTGCTCACGCCACATCCGTCGGTCGAGCGAGTGACCGTGCACAAAGACCAGCGGTTCGCCCTCGCCCGTCGCCTCGTAGTAGAGGCGTGCACCGTTCACCTCGACAAAGCCCCGCTCGTCGGCCGCTACGGCCGAAAAGGGGTTGATCATCGCCCAAAAGGCCGTGAAAAGCCAAATCATCCTGCCCATTTTGCTAATTTTTCAGTGATTTTGCTGCAAGTTACAAAAAAAATTTTGTCGGCCGAGCAAAAATTTATATATTTGACCTAATATATTGCGTTAAAACCGCAGCACGAACCAAAAACTAAAAAAACGATACAATGATGCGTAAAATTTCTACTCTGATGGCGGCTGCCGCGCTCCTTCTGACGGCGTGCGGCGGCAACGAGCAACCGACCCTGTCGGGGTTGGTACCCTCGGATTTTCGAGCCAAGATCGGCGAGCAGACGACCGAGCTCTACACCCTCACCAACGAGGCGGGGATGGAGGTCTGTGTGACCCCGTTCGGTGGTCGCGTGGTGTCGGTGATGGTACCCGACCGCGACGGCGTGATGCGTGATGTGGTCTTGGGCTTCGACAAGATCGCCGACTACCAAAACATCCCGTCGGACTTCGGCGCAGCGATCGGTCGCTACGCCAACCGCATTGCCAACGGCCGCTTTATGCTCGACGAGATCGAGTATCAGCTGCCGCAGAACAACTTCGGTCACTGTCTGCACGGCGGCCCGAACGGCTGGCAGTACAAGCTCTACGAGGTGGAACAGGCAACGCCGAACAGCCTGACGCTCGTGATGCACTCGCCCGATGGCGACGAGCTCTTCCCGGGCAATGTCGTGGCGAAGGTGACCTACACGGTGACGGCCGAGAACGCCCTCGACATTGCTTACGAGGCGACGACCGACGATCCGACGATCATCAACCTCACGAACCACTCCTACTTCAACCTCGCCGGCGACCCCTCGCAGACGATCTTGGAGGATGTGCTGATGATCAACGCCGACCACTTCACGCCGGTCGATGCTACCTATATGACGACGGGCGAGATCGCCCCCGTCGAGAATACGCCGATGGATTTCCGTCAGCCGAAGGCGATCGGCAAGGAGATCACGAACTTCGACTACGAGCAGCTCAAGAACGGCAACGGTTACGACCACAACTGGGTGCTCAACACGGCCGGTGATGTGACCACGCCCGCCGTTGTGCTCTACTCGCCCGCAAGCGGCATCGAGCTGACTGTCTATACGAGCGAGCCGGGTATTCAGGTCTATACGGGTAACTTCCTCGACGGCACCGTGACGGGCAAGAAGGGGATCACCTACAACCAGCGTGCAGCCCTCTGTCTCGAGACGCAGAAGTACCCCGACACGCCCAACAAGCCCGAGTGGCCTTCGTGCGTACTGCGCCCGGGCGAGACCTACACGAGCCGCTGCATCTACCAGTTCGGCATCCATCAATAGGCTAAACAAATAGAGTATTAACCAAATAAAACTAAAAAACCAATGAATCTGATTGAAGCACTGCAGAACAACGGTTTCGCGTTGATCGACTACGCGATTGTTGCGCTGTACATCATTCTGCTCGTGGGCTTGGGTTTCTTCCTCTCGCGCAGCAAGGATGGTAAGGAGAAGTCGTCGAATGACTATTTTTTGGCCGGTAACACCCTGACTTGGTGGGCAGTAGGTGCATCGCTGATCGCAGCGAACATCTCGGCCGAGCAGTTTATCGGTATGTCGGGCTCGGCCTTTGCGTCGGGTATCGCGATTGCCGCCTACGAGTTGATGGCCGCAGCCACGCTGATCGTCGTGGGTAAGTTCCTGTTGCCGGTGATGATCGAGCGCAAGATCTTCACGATCCCGCAGTTCTTGCGCGAGCGTTACAACTGGGGCGTGGGCTTGGCCTTCTCGATCTTCTGGTTGTTCCTCTATGTCTTTATCAATCTGACCTCGGTTGCTTGGCTCGGCGCACTGGCCATCAAGCAGATCTTGGGCATTCCGGCCGCTCCGGGGATGCTGCTCGGTATGGAGATTGATATGACGCTGATGGTGATCATCCTGATCCTCTTCCTCGTAGCGGGTGTTTACTCGATCTACGGCGGTTTGGCCTCGGTGGCTTGGACCGATGTGATGCAGGTTACCTTCCTCGTGGGCGGTGGTCTGATCACGGCCTACTTCGCACTGGACTTCATCGCCGGTTCGCTCGATATTCAGGGCGGCGCGCTCGGTGCTTTGCAGGAGATTATGTCGAAGCTCGGCGCGGTCGAGGGCGACAAGCACTTCAACCTCGTCGTAACGCGCAACGAGGTACTCTATCCCGAGATGACGAGCGACCCCTACTTCACGCTGCCGGGTATCGCACTGATCGTCGGTGCGCTGTGGCTGACGAACCTCGGTTACTGGGGCTTCAACCAGTACATCATTCAGAAGGGTCTGGCTGCCAAGTCGCTGTCGGAGGCCAAGAAGGGTATGATCTTCGCCGCCTTCCTCAAGATTTTGATTCCGTTCATCGTCTGCATTCCGGGTGTCTGCGCCTACTACATCATGACGCAGGAGCCGGAGCTGTATCAGTCGTTGGCCGGTGAGATCGCCCGCTCGGACGATGCTTATCCGTTCCTGATCCGCAACTTCACGCCGACCGTCGTGAAGGGTCTGTCGTTTGCTGCGCTGGCTGCTGCCGTCATCTCGTCGCTTGCCTCGATGTTCAACTCGACCTCGACGATCTTCACGATGGATATCTACAAGCAGTTCATCAACAAGGGAGCTTCGGATCGCAAACTCGTATCGGTGGGTCGTATCACCTCGGTTGCCGCCCTCGTACTGGCACTCATCGCCGTCTATCCGATCATGGGTGCGGCCGACCAAGCCTTCCAGATCATTCAGGAGTACTCGGGCTTCGTTTACCCGGGTGTCGTGGTGATCTTCGGTCTGGGTCTGCTGTGGAAGCGTGCATCGGGCGTGGCTGCCGTTGTGGCCGCGATCGGTACCTTCGCCTTCTCGGTACTCTTTAAGTTCATGGTGCCCGAGGTGCCGTTCCTGATCCGCATGGGTTATGTATTTATGGCACTCGTTGCCCTCTTCATCGTCCTCTCACTGTTGAGCAAGAAGACCGTCAAGGCTGACCTACTGGATACCGACACGGTGAAGACGCAGCTCTTCTGGAGCCGTGTAACCTTCGTTGTGGCACTCGTCAGCTTCGTGCTCGGCACGATCGGTGTGCTCAATACGACGATGCGCAACAACGGTTTCGAGGCCTTCTTCTTCCTCTTCGCCGCAATGCTCACGATCTCGATCTACCTCCACTCGAACGCCAAGGACAAGGTTCAGGATCCGAAGGCCGTGAAGATCGACCTTGCGATCTTCCGCTCGGATGCCGCCTTCAACTGGGGCGCAATCGGTGTGATTGTAATTTTGGCAATTCTTTACTATTTCCTTTGGTAATATGTTAGAGCAACTCAAAGAGCAGGTTTGCAAGGCGAACCTCGATTTGGTAAAGCACGGCTTGGTGATCTTCACTTGGGGCAATGTATCGGCCATCGACCGCGAAAAGGGGTTGGTGGTGATCAAGCCCAGCGGTGTCGATTACGACGATATGAAGCCGTCGGATATGGTGGTGGTCGCTCTCGACGGTACGATCGTCGAGGGTGACCTGCGCCCCTCTTCGGACACGGCGACCCACCTCGAGATCTACAAGGCCTTTCCCGAGGTGGGCGGCATCGTCCACACCCACTCGACCTACGCCACGGCGTGGGCGCAGGCGGGCAAGGATATTCCGAACATCGGCACGACCCACGCCGACTACTTCCACCGCGCCATTCCCTGCACCGAATCGATGGTCGAGGAGCAGATGGGCGAGTACGAGAAGCATACGGGCACGGTCATTGTCGATCGCTTCGTGAAGGCGGGGATGAACCCGATGCACACGCCGGGCGTGCTGGTCAAGAACCACGGCCCGTTCGCTTGGGGCAAGGATGGCGACGAGGCGGTTCACAACGCCGTCGTGATGGAGCAGGTGGCCAAGATGGCCTTCATCTCGTATCAGGTGAACCCTGCGCTCGAGATGAACGATCTGCTGATCGAGAAGCACTACTCGCGCAAGCACGGTGCCAATGCCTACTACGGACAGAAGAAGTAAATTCAAAATTTAGAATTTAGAATTAAAGGTTAAAAATTAAAATTGAGGTATCCGAAGCTTGCACGAATCCCCGTTTTGTGGATTTTAAGGAGGCGGGAAAGATGCCGCATAAAAAGACAAGAATTATGATAAAGGCTTTTGAGAACTTTGAGGTTTGGTTCGTCACGGGTGCGCAGTTGCTGTATGGTGGCGACGCTGTGGTAGCTGTGGATGGTCACTCGACGCAGATGGTCGAGGGGATGAACCAGTCGGGCGTACTCCCCGTCAAGGTGGTATATAAAGGTACGGCCAACTCGTCGAAGGAGGTACTCGATGTGATGAAGGCGGCCAACGCCGATCCGAAGTGTATCGGTGTGATGACTTGGATGCACACCTTCTCGCCCGCCAAGATGTGGATTCACGGTCTGCAGGAGCTGAACAAGCCGCTGCTGCACCTCCACACGCAGTTCAACGCCGAGATTCCGTGGAACGAGATCGATATGGACTTTATGAACCTCAACCAGTCGGCGCACGGTGACCGCGAGTTCGGCCACATCACGGCGCGTATGCGTCGCCCGCGCAAGCTCGTTGTGGGCTACTGGAAGGATCGGAAGACCTTGGAGCACATCGCCGTATGGCAGCGCGTAGCCGCCGCTTGGGCCGACTCGCAGGATATGCTCGTGATCCGCTTCGGCGATCAGATGAACAATGTGGCCGTAACGGATGGCGACAAGGTCGAGGCGGAGATTCGCTTGGGCTACCATGTCGATTACTGCCCCGTGAGCGAGCTGATGACCTACTTCGACCAGATCACCGACGAGGAGGTCGATGCGCTCGTGAAGGAGTACTTCACGCTCTACGACCACGCCGCCCTCTTGGAGGATACCGCGTCGGTTGAGTACGAGAAGGTTTGGAACGCCGCCAAGGCCGAGCTGACGATCCGCGCCTGCTTGGTAGCGAAGGGTGCCAAGGCCTTCACGACCAACTTCGACGATCTGGGGCACTTCGATCAGATCCCGGGTTTGGCTTCGCAGCGTCTGATGGCCGAGGGCTACGGCTTCGGCGGTGAGGGCGACTGGAAGACGGCCGCTATGGTGCGCACCGTATGGTTTATGACGCAGGGCATGGAGAAGGGTTGCTCGTTTATGGAGGACTACACGCTCAACTTCGCCGGCGAGGAGAGTACGATCCTGCAGTCGCACATGTTGGAGGTCAGCCCGCTGATCGCCGCACAGAAGCCCCGTTTGGAGGTTCACTTCCTCGGAATCGGTGTGCGCAAGACACCGACGGCGCGTTTGGTCTTCACCTCGAAGACGGGTGCGGGCGTAGCCGCTACGGTGGTCGATATGGGCAACCGTATGCGCCTGATCGTGAACGATGTCGAGTGCGTTGAGCCGAAGCCGCTGCCGAAGCTCCCCGTTGCCTCGGCATTGTGGAAGCCGATGCCCAACTTCGAGGTGGGTGCCGGTGCTTGGATCTTGGCCGGTGGTACGCACCACTCCTGCTTCTCGTACGATGTAACGGCCGAGTACTGGGAGGATTTCGCCGAGATCGCGGGTATCGAGATGGTACACATCAACAAGGAGACGACCCTCGCGGAGTTCAAGAAGGAGCTGCGTATGAACGAGGTCTATTACCTGCTGAACAAGGCGCTTTGCTAACCCTAAACAGAACAGATCGAAATGGATAAATATGTAATCGGACTCGACTACGGCAGCGATTCGGCGCGTGCCGTCTTGGTCAATGCCTCGAACGGCGAGACGCTGGCTACGGCCGTGCGCTACTACCCTCGCTGGAAGGAGGGCAAATATTGCAACCCCGCCGTGAACCAGTATCGCCAGCACCCGAAGGATTATCTCGAGGTGCTGGAGGCTACGGTGCGCGAGGTGCTGGGTGCCGTTTCGTCGGAGGTGGCCGAGAATGTTGTGGGTATCGCCTTCGACACGACCGGTTCGACCCCCTGTTTCATTGACGAGGAGGGTAAGCCGTTGGCTCTGAAGGAGGAGTTTGCAGAGAATCCCAACGCGATGTTCGTCCTTTGGAAGGACCATACGGCCATCAAGGAGGCCGACGAGATCAATGCGCTCTGCCGCCGCTGGGAGATCGACTACTCGGCCTACGAGGGGGGAATCTACTCCTCGGAGTGGCTGTGGGCGAAGGCGTTGCATGTGCTGCGCGAGGATGAGGAGGTGCGCAAGGCGGCCTACTCGATCGTGGAGCATTGCGAGTGGATGCCCGCCATCCTGACCGGCACGACGAAGCCGTCGGAGATCGTGCGCAGCCGTTGCGCCGAGGGTCACAAAGCGATGTGGCACACGAAGTGGGGCGGTCTGCCGTCGGAGGAGTTCCTCACGACGCTCGATCCGCTGTTGAGCGGCCTGCGCGAGCGAATGTTCACCGACACAGAGACCGCCGAAAAGCCCGTCGGGCACCTGACCGAAGAGTGGGCCAAGCGTTTGGGCCTCTCGACCAATGTCGTGGTGGCCGGTGGTGCATTCGACTGCCATATGGGCGCCGTTGGTGCCGGTATCAAGGCCGATTCGTGGGTGCGTATCATCGGTACTTCGACCTGCGACATCGTGGTTGCAAAGCCGGAGACGGTCGGCAACAAGCTCATCCCGGGCATCTGCGGTCAGGTGGATGGTTCGGTTGTCCCGGGTCTGATCGGTTTCGAGGCCGGTCAGTCGGCCTTTGGCGACATCTACGCGTGGTTCCGTCGCGTGCTGGAGTTCCCGCTGAAGGCGATCCTCGGCGATAAGCTCACGATCGAGGAGTTGGACAAGGCGTGCGATCGCATTCTGCCCGCATTGACGGTCGAGGCGGAGAAGATCCCCATCGGCGAGAGCGGTGTGATCGCCGTCGATTGGATGAACGGTCGCCGCACGCCCGATGCCGACCAAACGCTCAAAGGTGCCATTGCCGGCATCACACTCGGCACGACCGCACCGATGATCTATCGCGCACTGGTGGAGGCTACGGCCTTCGGCTCGAAGGCGATCATGGAGCGTATGAAGAGCGAAGGTATCCGCATCAACGGTTGCATCGGTATCGGCGGTATCGCCCTCAAATCGCCCTTCGTGATGCAGGTGATGAGCGATGTACTGGGTGTGCCCATCTCGGTTTGCGAGAGCGATCAGGCGTGCGCTTTGGGAGCTTCGATCTTCGCTGCGGTAGCTGCGGGGCTCTACCCCACGATCGAGGAGGCACAGAAGTCGATGGCCTCGGGCTGCGCCAAGGAGTACAAACCCAACGCCGAGAACCACGCCAAGTACGAAGAGCTGTACAAGGCGTACAAGAAGTTGGGTGCTTACTGCGAGCAGAAGTAATCCGAATTCAAAATTGAGAATTTAGCATTCAAAATTGAGAATACAAAACAAGAGCGGGGCTTCAACGAGGTCCCGCTCTTGTTCCTTAATAGCCGTTAATTGCCTTGAATAGCCCTTGTCGCTTAAAGGTTATTTTTCTCAATATCCTTAAAATAGTTATAGGTCGAGACCTTCAGCTCGCCGCAGGCAGCCTCGTCGCAGACAAGGATCCCCTTCGGGTGGAGCTGGAGCGCCGAGATGGTCCACACATGCGACACGGCACCCTCGACACCCATCTGCACGGCGCGGGCCTTCTTCGGGCCGGTGGCCAAGATCAGCACCTCGCGGGCATCGCAGATCGTCCCCACGCCGACGGTCAGAGCCGTCTTGGGTACCTGATTGATGTCGCCGCCAAAGAAGCGGGCATTGACACGGATCGTATCCTCGGTGAGTGTCTTTTGACGCGTACGCGAACGGAGCGACGAGAAGGGCTCGTTGAAGGCGATGTGACCATCCTCGCCGATACCGCCCATAAAGAGGTCGATCCCGCCGGCGGCGACGATTGCAGCCTCGTAGGCGGCGCACTCGGCCTCGAGATCGGCGGCATTGCCGTTCAGGATGTGCACATGCTCCTTCTGTACATCGACCTGCGAGAAGAAGTTATTCCACATAAACGAGTGGTAGCTCTCGGGGTGCTCCTCGGGAAGGCCGACATACTCGTCCATATTGAAGGTAATGACATTGCGGAACGACACCTCGCCGGCCTTGTGGCGGCGAATCAGTTCGGCATAGGTCTCGAGCGGCGTCGAGCCGGTCGGCAAGCCCAACACAAAGGGGGCATCGGTCGTGGCAGCCTTACGCTTGATGGCGCGGATGATGTAGTCCGCAGCCCATTTTGCTACCTGTTGCGAATTGTTTTCGATAATTAAACGCATTGGTTAAGACAAATTAAGTTAAACAAAATATGATCTGTTCGTTAGAATAGTCTGACAAAGACCTCGATCGCCTGATACTCGGGCATACCGAGCAGGTCGTAGGTGGCGGCCGTCTGGCGGTTACGGCTCTCGGCGCGTTGCCAAGCGGCACTCACCTCGGGATCGCCAAAGGCCTCCTTCTGCGAGAGATGGCGATAGATCGCGTGGCGTTTCTTCACCAGTTCGTCGGGCGAGAGGGGAACGGCCATATCGACCTGCGACACCTCCCACTCGGTACCGGCACCGCGATAGAGCCACAGGTGGCACTCGTCGCGCCACTTCTCCTCTTTCGTCGCCTCGATGGCGTGCAGTAGCACCTCGAGCGAGGTGCGGTGCGTGCCGTGCGGATCCGAGAGGTCGCCGGCGGCGTAGATCTGATGCGGTTGCACCTCGCGCAACAACGCCACGACCGCCTCGATATCGGCCTCCGACAAGGGAGCCTTCTTCACCGTGCCTGTCTCGTAGAACGGCAGATTCAGGAAGTGGAGCGAGCGGTCGGGATCGAGCCCGAAGCTTCGCACCGCAGCGCGTGCC
>CAZVNR010000064.1:0-10056 GCA_964628945.1 uncultured Alistipes sp.
CCGAGGTGCAGAAGCTGGAGAAGAAATCGCTCGTCAGCTACATCCACATCGGCCAGCCCTCGCTCTCGATGCAGGCCAAGTTCGGTACTGCACCGCAGATCCAGCTGAACGATTCGTACAAGAAAGCGAAAGATATCTTGGATTTTGTGGCCGCCGAGCGTGACCAGCTCAACGAGGCTGACCGTGCTGCGATGACGATCTGTCTGAAGGCCGACGGTATGACGAAGATGGGTATCGTGACGGATGTAAAGCAGGAGCTTCGCCGCGCCAACGCGCTGAAGATCAACTACGCCGCCTCGAAGTCGCTGGGTTACAAATAACCCACCCGAATCACTCAATCAAACCGCACCCTCTGCTGCCAAGCAGGGGGTGTGGTTTTCTTATGTAAACAAATTCAAAATTCAGAATTCAAAATTGGGGCTGCGCGACGGGAAGGGTGGGAATACTGTGAAGACTGCGAGGAGGACGCGGCGTTCTCGGTTCTCTCGGTATTCCCAGTTCTCCCAGTCCTCCCCAAAAAGGGCTCACTGTAAAATTCCGGTGGGGCAGCAACTTTGGAACCACCTATAGAAGTGTGCTTAAAGCGTCATCTTGAGCGTAGCGAAAGATCTGTACGGCAAACTTTGCCGACATACAGATTCTTCGTTTCACTCAGAATGACGGCGGCTTTTCTTAAATCGCTCCACCGGAATTTGCGACTGATCCCAAAAAAGCTGACAGCTGATAGCTGAAAGTTAAATTTTAAACAGTTTCTAATTTTTAATCTTTAATTTTTAATTCGGAATCATTATCTTTGTGCCGGTTAGAAGGCTTAACAACGATTAACAACAAATAACTCAATAACAAACAACTATGGTTTCGATTGACAATTACGATTTCAAAGGCAAGCGCGCGATTATCCGCGTTGACTTCAATGTGCCCGTTGATGCCGAGGGCAATGTAACCGACGACACGCGCATCCGTGCCGCTGCACCTACGATCAAGAAGGTGCTCGCCGAGGGTGGTGCCGTGATCCTGATGTCGCACATGGGTCGTCCGAAGAAGAATCCCGATCCGAAGTTCTCGCTCGAGCAGATCATCCCTGCCGTGGAGAAGAACCTCGGCGTGAAGGTCGCTTTCGCCGGTGATTGTATGGGCGAGAAGGCTGCCGAGATGTGCAAGACGATCAAGGCCGGTGAGGTGGTTCTGCTCGAGAACCTCCGCTTCTACGCCGAGGAGGAGGGCAAGCCCCGCGGTTTGGCTGCCGATGCTACGAAGGAGGAGAAGGATGCCGCCAAGAAGGCACTGAAGGAGCCGCAGAAGGAGTTTGTCAAGAAGCTCGCTTCGTATGCCGACTGCTACATCAACGATGCCTTCGGTACAGCGCACCGTAAGCACGCCTCGACCTATCTGATCGCCGAGTACTTCCCCGAGGACAAGATGTTCGGCTACCTGATGGAGAAGGAGGTGAAGGCGATCTCGGAGGTGATGGAGAACCCGCAGCGTCCCTTCTGCGCCATCATCGGCGGCTCGAAGGTTTCGTCGAAGATCGGCGTGATCAAGGCGCTGTTGGACAAGTGCGACTCGATCATCATCGGTGGCGGTATGACCTACACCTTCGCCGGTGCACGCGGTGGTGAGGTCGGCAAGTCGATCTGCGAGCCCGATATGTTCCCCGTAGCTCTCGACATCCTGAAGACGGCCGAGGAGAAGGGCGTGAAGCTCGTGATGTCGCCCGATGCGCTGATCTGCGATCAGTTCTCGGAGGAGGCCAATACGCAGGAGGCTTCGGTGATGTCGATCCCCGCCGAGTGGGAGGGTGTCGATATCGCATCGCAGGGTAAGGCTGCCTTCCGCGAGCACATCCTCGGTTGCAAGACGATCCTCTGGAACGGCCCCGTCGGTGTCTTCGAGATCAACAAGTTCTCGACCGGCTCGAAGGTCGTAGCCGATGCCATCGCCGAGGCTACCAAGAACGGCGCCTTCTCGCTCATCGGTGGCGGTGACTCGGTGGCTTGTGTCAACAAGTTCGGTTTGGGTGACGAGGTTTCGTACATCTCAACCGGCGGTGGTGCACTCTTGGAGTACATCGAGTTTGGTGATCTGCCGGGTGTGGCGGCTATCCGCGACTAACAAAAAAGCCGCTCCTTTGCCGAGCGGCTTTTTTAATTCAAAGTTTAGAATTCAAAATTGGGACAATGAGGAAATTTTTATTCTTTGCTGCAATGATTACGATGGCAAGTTGCACAAATAACACAACACCGGCGATCGATCTGACGAACCTCGATACGACGATCGCCCCGAACGAGGACTTCTACCAGTACGCAACGGGCGGCTGGCAGCAGAAGAACCCGCTCAAACCCGAATTTGCTCGTTACGGCTCGTTCGATGTGCTGCGCGAGAACAACGAGATCCGTATCAACGACCTCTTCTCGGCGATGGCCAAGACGAAGGCCGAGGCCGGCTCGGTCGAGCAGAAGATCGCCGACCTCTACAAGATGGGCCTCGACTCGGTGCGCCTGAACGCCGAGGGGGTAGCTCCGCTCACCGAGGATCTGAAGGCAATCGCCTCGATTGCGGATCGCGCCTCGTTGGCCGCCGTGCTGGGTGCGATCCATACGACGACGGGCAATCCGCTCTTCGGCCTCTATGTCACCTCCGACCTGATGAACAGCTCGATCAACACGCTCTACATCTCGCAGTCGGGCCTCGGTATGGGCGACCGTGACTACTACCTCGACGAGGAGCACGCCGCCAAGCGCGAGGGCTACACCGCCTACCTCGAGAAGGCCTTTACGCTGGCCGGCATCGAGGGTGGTAAGGAGCGTGCCGCCTCGGTGTTGGCTTTTGAAACGAAGATGGCCGAGAAGTTCCGCTCGAATGTCGAGCTGCGCAATGTCTTCGCCGGCTACAACCCGATGTCGAAGGAGCAGTTCTTGGCGCGTTACGGCAACTTCGACTGGGCGACCTACTTCAAAACGGTGGGTTGCGGCGACTTTGAGCAGATCATCGTCGAGCAGCCCGAAGTGATCGACCTTGTGAATGCCCTCGTCAAGAGCGAGCCGACGGAGGTGCTCCAAAACTACCTTACGGCGCACCTGCTGCAGGATGCGGCCGGTTACCTCGGTGACGAGTTCTACGCCGCCTCGTTCGACTTCTTCGGCCGTCAGATGTCGGGTACGACCGAGATGAAGCCGCGCTGGAAGCGTGCGATGGGTGTTCCCAACTCGATCCTCTCGGAGGCCGTCGGTGAAATGTATGTCGCCAAGTACTTCCCTGAGGAGGAGAAGACCCGCGTGCAGCAGCTCGTGAAGAACCTGCAGACGGCACTCGGCGAGCACATCAATGCGCTGGAGTGGATGTCGGACGAGACGAAGGCCAAGGCGCAGGAGAAGCTCTCGACCTTCACGGTGAAGATTGGCTACCCTGATAAGTGGAAGGACTACTCGACCCTGACGATTGATCCCGCGTTGAGCTACTGGGAGAACATCAAGCGTGCCTCGGCGTGGTACACGGCCGACAACTTCTCGAAGCTCGGCAAGGAGGTCGATCGTGCGGAGTGGCACATGCCGCCGCAGATGGTCAATGCCTACTACAACCCCACGACCAACGAGATCTGCTTCCCCGCAGCCATTCTGCAGCCCCCGTTCTACAACCCGACGGCCGACGATGCGGTGAACTACGGCGCGATCGGCGTGGTGATCGGCCACGAGATGACGCACGGCTTCGACGATCAGGGTCGCAACTTCGATAAGGACGGCAACATGATCAACTGGTGGACGGAGGAGGATGCCGAGGCCTTCCAGAAGAAGAGCCAAGTCCTCGTTGAGCAGTTCAACAAGATCGAGGTGTTGCCCGCCAAGGGCGATCAGCCCGCGATCTACGCCAACGGTGCCCTGTCGCTCGGTGAGAACATCGCCGATCAGGGTGGTCTGCGTGTCGCCTTTACGGCGATGAAGAACGCCCAAAACGGCGTATCGCCCGAGCCGATCGACGGCTTCACGGCCGAGCAGCGTTTCTACCTCGCCTATGCCGCCCTGTGGGGGCAGAATATCCGTGACGAGGAGATCGCCCGCCTGACCAAGCTCGATGTCCACTCGCTCGGCAAGAACCGCGTCAATGCGACGGTGAAGAACCTCCAGACCTTCTACGATGCCTTCGGCATCACGGAGGGGGCGATGTTCCTGCCCGAGGCAGAGCGCGTAGTAATTTGGTAATTAGAACCACTTACAACTCCTTACGCTTTATTGTAGAGCCTGTCCAACAAATCAAGGACAGGCTCTGTTTTGTTTACTCCCGATACAGCTCCCACCCGCGCCGAAGCGCGATCGGGTCGGCCGGTGTGCCGTTCTCGACCTGCGAAATGGCCGCCGCGAGGGGCAGCATCACCTCGCGCGACGAGGGGTCGATCTCGCTGTCGGCACGCAGTCCGGTCAGATGCGCGACCGTCAAGATGTAGTGCTCGGTGGCATTCTCCGCAGGGGGTGCCCAGCGACGGATCATCTCGCCCATCGTCCGCAATCCGTGCCGGCGGCGGTAGGTGTTGAGGATCACGAAGATCGCACGGTAGCCCCACGCATCCTTCGTGAACTGCTTGAAGGCCGGATCGGTCGATGGACTCACCTCCCCGCGAAAGCGGCTCGTCGAGTGGCGGATGTTACCCGGGTTGTGGTTGCGCAGCCCTCTACTCACCGCCCACCTCCTTTCGGATGCGGCGATGGACATAGTGGCGCAACCAGCGAAAGAGGGGCGCATCGCTCAACTGCGCGGCATTCTCGAGGAACGACCACAACTCCACGCCGCAGATAAAACCCGCGAAGAGGTGCGCCAAACGCAGGTGGAGGAAGTCGAGGATGCAGCTGTCGATGAGCCACGCCATCGCCAACGCCGTGACGGCCAGCGTCGCCTTCAGGATCGTATGCCACGCGCGACGGCTCTCGAAGTACCACCGCTTGCCCGCCGCGAGGGTCTGTCGGCGGTCGGCCGCCACGCCCGAACAGAAGTCGATCGCTACGAATACGAGCGTGCAGACAACGAGCGGTGCGATCGGAGCAAAGAGGGCGGCCACGGCTGCTACAGCCGCGCTAATGTACCTGTACAAAGCCTCCATAGGTCGTGCAGCGGTTGAGGATGTTGGCGCGTGAATCGTACTCGGGGAAGGCCTCTGCGTGGGCTTCGACATACTCCGAGGCGCGCTTTAGGAGGGTCTGTGCGCGGTGGCGAAGGTTCTGTTGCAGGCGGCGCAGCTCGGCCGTGTCGGCCGCCGTGCCGTTGGTCCCCTTCGGGGCGAGTGTCCCGATGGGGGTCATTTGCAGATCGAGTTGCGGCTGCACCACAACACGGGTCAAAAGGGCGAGGCAGCAGACCAGATAGTCGGTCAAAAAGTCGGCATACTGCCCTGCACGCACCGCATCGAGGAGTGCCGTCCCGAAGACGGGGCGCAGAAATCGCTCCTCGGCGGTGATAATATCGGCCTCGGTCACCGCATCCGAGGGGAGGCACTGCCCGCCCGCAAAGGCGTAACGGTGTACCTCAAGAGGTGAGATCAGGCTCTTCATTACTCGATGGATTTCAGGTTATACTTCGTGATTTCGGAGAGGTAGTACTGCTGCCGCTCATCCTCGGGATCGTACTCCAAGCCGTCGGCCTTGCGAGCCTCCCACACCTTCATATAGATCGGCTTCGAGCGGGTCGGCGGACGGTTCACGATCGCCAGCGACGAGCTGTCGATGCCGACGAGCGTTCGTAGCAGCTCGCGGATCGGCTCCAACAGCTCCTCCTGTTCGCTCAGGATCACCGTGTTGAGTGCGATCTCGTACTCCTGCAGAATGCGCTCCGACGAGAACCCCGACGAGTAGTCCAAACCGCTCAAGGTGCGGAACCACGAGTGGGCGACGACGATGTCCGACACGGCCTGCTCGTGCAGTGCCTGCCAATCGCCCTCGTTCTGCGACGAGATGGGGATGAAGCGCGAGTGGTCATCCTCGCTCCCCTCGCGGATGACGAACATCACCTGCCCGGGGTTGCCGGCGAACTTCTGCTCGGCGAGGCGGACGATGCGCTCTGCCTCGGCGTCGTTATCGACCGTCGAGTCGAGCATCATCACGCCCGAGAGTTGGAACGAATTATCGAGGCGGGCGATGTTCCAACGGTCGGTCTTGTAGGCGATCGCCGAGACATTCAGCCCCGCGATGTAGGCCGGTACGCCGTAGTGGGTGAACATCGGCTCGTACTCCTTGTAGTGGATGATCGAGCGCAGCGTGCCGTCGGCCTGCTCCTCGAAATGGGGGTAGAGGGGGAGCGATCGCGCTTCGTCGGGGCGAAAACGGCTCCAGTTGTGGTGGAGCAGGATGTGCGCCGAGTCGCGTGCTACGCGGCAGCGCGAGGCATCTTGGTGGTAGAGGGCGACAAACGAGTGGCGCGGGTCGGTCACCACCTCCAAGAAGGCGTTGCCGAAGAGTGCCTTGTCGAAGGCCAGCTTATGCAGCACGCTGCGCAGCGACTCCCCCTCACCATTGATCCGCTCGACGAGGCTTGCCAAGAGCGGTTCGGCCTCCGTATCGCAGGTGAACCCCTTGCCGGAGATGTAGTCCGCCTTGTCGTTGATGATGCGGCGGTGGGTGGTCGAACGGCGTGCCATCAGCGCGAGGGCGACCGGAAAGAGGTTATCCTCGCCCCATCGCCAGAAGTGACTGCTGTCGGCGAGGGGTACGCCGATGGCGTAGGGGTCGGTGTGGTTCGAGAGGGCGACGGCGCGGGTCTTGAGGTTTGATTGCTCATTCATAAACAACATTGTTACTTGTTATACAACTTCGGGACAACGAGGAGGGACTCTCCGTTCAATCCATTGGATGAGCCGCTCCCCGTTTCGGCTCACGCTGTTACGAGCGGTAAGCGTAGTAGAGCATCTCCTCGTCGAAGATCTCGCAACCGGCGAGGAAGACGGCACGCTGGCGGTTCTCCATCTCGTCGGGGTTGTACCACATACGCACCTCGTTGCCGGGCATATCGGCCGTATTGACCGCAAGGATCAGGTTGCGGCGGTCGGTCAGGAGGGCGAACGACTGGTGCAGCGTGGTCTGCGGCAGGTAACCACCCAAGCGAACATCAATGACGGGGATGCCGTGGTAGGTGAGTGCGGGACGACCCTCGAAGGTGCCGTTGTAGGCCGCATCGACCCCCATCTGATCGAGGTACTTCTCGTAGAGATAGTAGATATCCGAGGTGACGAAGTAGGCGAGCTGCCCCTCGGCCTTGGCATCCTGTACGCGGGTATTGACCCCCTTCCACATCTTGTCGAAGAGCGAGATGACATAGGTCGGATCCTCCAGATCGGTTGCCGAGTAGGTCGAGTAGGCGACCATCTCGTCGCTGACCAAGCCGTTGATCGAGGTGAGGAAGCCGTCGAAGGTGTTGAGCCCCGTCTCCTTCGAGCTGTCGCCCACCCACATCGTCGCGCGGATGTTCTCGGCGATGGCGCGGCGGAAGAGCTCCGTCTCGGCAGCCTCCAGTTCGGTGCCCGTCAGATCCTCCATATTGACATCGGGGCGTGCCGAGATCTTCTCATAGACGAGCGAGAAGTAGTCGGCAGCCGAGAAGGCCATCTCGGCCTTGACATGGTGCATATCGATCTGCTTCTGGTACTTCTTGGCCGGATCGCCGCCCGTCCAACCGCCCGAGGTGAACTTCTTGAGCAGGTTGCGCTGCCCGTCCCACAGATGGACGCGCGTCGGCAGCGGGAGGTTGTAGAGGATGCGCACGCCCAACTCCTCGGCCGAGGGGCCGGTAAGCATCGGACGGAAGAAGATCTGCTCCACATCGTGGCCATTGTACTGTTTTACGGTCTCCAAGTAATTCATAGTGATAAAAGTTTTTTAGGTGAAAAAATGGTGTGAATAAAGAAGGTTTTGTGGTTGTTTGGTTGTGTTGGGGTTAGATGCTGCGCTGAAAGACCTTGACATCTTCGGCGTAGGCGCGTTGGTTGGCCGTCGGTCGGCGTTCGCCGATGGCGGGGTCTTCGATCGGACAGGTCGAGGTGGGCTTTGCGGCCTGCTGCGCGGCGATGAGGTTTTGACGGCGCAGCGTGATCGGATGGTCGAAGTGGAGGATGTTGCGATCCTCGGGCAGCGGCTCCTCGTGCTGCAAGCCGACGGCCTGCATCAGGCGATTCCAGCCGCGTGCGAGGTTCTGCGCGACGGAGGGCTTCGCGGCCTCTTCGCCCCCGATGATTCGGTCGGCCAAGCCGGCGGCGATCGCCTCGTCGGGCGAGAGCCAGCGACCGTTGCCGCCGTTCTCCTCCATCAGCGCCTTGAACTCCTCGATAGGACGACCCGAACGCGCCGCATAGAGTGACGAGAGGCGTTCGTCGGTCGCCTCCAAGAGGGCGATTTGCTCACCCAGTTGGCGGGCATTGCCCTCCGTCGAACAGGTTGCGCAGTGGATCAGATAGAGCGCGTTGGCCGAGAGCTCGCGGCACCCTTCGGAGGCGGCCTGTGCGATGATCGTGGCGGCCGAGGCGGTGTAGCCGTAGCAGCGGGTGGTGATCTTCGCCTTGAGCTGCCGCAGGGCATCGTGGATCAGGAGGGCATCGTTTACATCGCCGCCCGTCGAGCGGATCGTAACGATCACCTCGGGAGCCTCGACCTCGGCGATGAGTGCCACCGCTTCGCGGAAGCGTTCGTAGGTCGCAATGCGCGTGTCGTGCTCGTCGAACTGCCACTCCTCGGGGACGCCGATCGTCCCCTCGATCTCGATGTGGCAACAGTCGGCCGCATTGTCGATGTGAATGTTGGTTGTCATTGCTTTTTTTCGATTAGGTTTTTACGGTTTTGTGTAGTAGATGTTGCGTGCCTTCTCGTAGGAGCAGCAGAACTCCTCGGCAGCCCATGTGAGCGCATCGGTCGTTCGTGCCCCGCGACGGCGGTGCTCGGCGATGGTGTGGCGGATGGCCAGTGCCTCGGCGGCTCGGCGGTCGATCAGACCGCAGGTGTAGAGGCGACGAATGGTAGGTGCGGCAGTGGCTGAAGCATCGGCAGCGATGCGACAGATGTGCTCTTCATGGGTTGTCAGATTCATTTTGTGCAACGATTAAAGGTACAACGCAAGCGTCCGGTTGCGGGGTTATAGGGCCCCAGTTGGTGAAGGTGTGCCGTGCACTCCCCCTCGCAGGTGCGCAGCAGGAAGGTCGAGGTGCGGTCGGCCATCCCCGTATCGAGCTGTTCGAGAGCCTCGTACTCCCACGGAGCCACGCGAACGGTCAGCTCGATCCGACCACCCTGCATCTGCGCCTGCTGTTGGTGGTCGTGGTAGCGGTGCAACCCCTCGGCACCGTCCCGATCCTCGAAACAGAGGGTCGTCGCGGCCACTTCGTCATCCCCCGCGAAGTGGAACACCGCCAGCGGATAGGCCGTTTCGCCGTTGAGGTAGCTCCACTGCTCCCCCTCGGGCAGTCTGCGCATCCCCAAGAAGCGGACGATGCGGGGCGTGATGGGGGTCGTGTCGGCGGCATCGCGGTCGCCCACCTGCATCAGGAGTGCCGAGGGGGCACTGCCACTTTCGGCCGTGGCCGAGCAGGTCGGGGCGAAGAGGGGATTGACGGTGCGCTGCTCGCCGAGGAGTGCGGCGGCCGAGTCGATCGCAACCGAGTAGCTCCCGAAGGGTGTTCCCTGCTCCTCCTCGAGGCGGTGCACCGCCCCGTCGCCCTCGGCGTAGCAGCGGGTCTGCACGGCGTGGAGTGTGGGGGTGAGATCGAGGTGGCGAATCGGCTGCGACCGATCGACCCGCTCGCGCCAATCGACCGTTACGCCGCGAGCGTACAGCTCCTCTTCGGGTTCGATGCGCACCGTGCGCCGCCCCTCGTCGGTCGCAAAGCGGAGGTTGAAGAGGTGCGCCAAGGCCTCCAACAGCTCGATCTGGCGAATCCCCAACTGCGCCACATCCTTAAAGGCGAGGGTCGATCCGTACCCCGCTCCGGCATCGAATCGGGGCGCAAGGGTCGTCACGGTGTGGAGCGTGAGGCGCATCCCCTCCTCGGCACCGAAGAGGTAGGCCGTGTCGAACCGCTTGGCCGTGTTGGCC
>CAZVNR010000065.1:0-10030 GCA_964628945.1 uncultured Alistipes sp.
AGACGGTTGGCTTGGAACGACTCGAAGTTCGACACCGACGAAACCTCCAGCCAACGCTGCTGTGCCTCCGAGTAAACCTCGAAATCGTAGGTCAATGCCGAGGTGAACGACATATCGCCGCCGCACAAACGGAGAATACGGTAGGGCAGACCGAGCGATGCGACGATCTTCTCGACATGGGCCACCATCCCGTCCAACGCCTCGTACGAGGTGGCAGGGTGCGACACCTGCACGATCTCGACCTTGTCGAACTGGTGCAGACGGTTCAGACCGCGTACATCCTTGCCGTACGAGCCCGCCTCACGACGGAAGCAGGGAGTGTAGGCGGTCATCTTCACCGGCAGCTCCTTCTCGTCGAGGATCACATCGCGGAAGATGTTCGTTACGGGGACCTCGGCGGTCGGCACGAGGTAGAAGTTGTCGGCCGTGGCGTGGTACATCTGCCCCTCCTTGTCGGGGAGCTGACCCGTACCGAAGCCCGAGGCCTCATTAACCATAATCGGCGGCTCGACCTCCTGATAACCGGCGGTCGTGTTGCAATCGAGGAAGTAGTTGATCAAGGCACGCTGCAGGCGGGCACCCTTGCCCTTATAGACGGGGAAACCGGCACCGGTGAGCTTCACGCCCAGATCGAAGTCGATGATGTCGTACTTCGCGGCCAACTCCCAGTGCGGCAGCGGCTTCTCGGGCAGCGTGGTGTAGTTCTCGACGAGCTTCACGACTTGATTGTCCTCGGCCGTGCGACCCTCGGGAACGATCTCGGCAGGGAAGTTCGGCAGCGAGACGATCGCGGCGTTCAGCTCCTCCTGCACGGCCTTCGAGTCGGCCTGCAACTGTGCCGACTTCTCCTTCAGTGCGGCAACGGTCTGCTTGCGCTCCTCGGCCTCCTCGCGGCGACCCTGACCCATCAGCTGACCAATCTCCTTGGCGGCTTTGTTCTGTGCGGCGAGCGTATTGTCCAGCTCTACCTGCAAGGCACGACGACGATCATCGAGTGCGATGATCTGCTCGATGATGGGGGCAGCCTCAACGCCCTTCTTGGCGAGTCTCTTGACTGCCAACTCCTTGTCATCGCGAATTTGCTTGATTGTAAGCATCTTATTATGGTTTTTTAGCGTTTTGCGATTTTGTGAACTACAAAAGTACAAAAGAATTTGAAAATTTATCTTAATTTTGTGGGAAAATTATTCATGCTCGAATGAAACGCATCGAACTATTGGCTCCGGCGAAGGATTACGCGGCGGCGGTGGCGGCGGTCGATTATGGGGCGGATGCCCTCTACATCGGCGGTGCGCGCTTTGGGGCGCGGCAGGCGGCGACAAACTCGCTCGACGAGATTCGCCGCGTGGTGCAGTATGCCCATCGCTACGGCGTGCGTGTCTATGCCACGCTCAATACGCTCCTGTGGGAGCGTGAACTACAGGAGGCGGAGCAGGAGGCACGCCGACTGTTGGCGGCGGGGGTCGATGCGTTGATTGTGCAGGATATGGCCTTTCGGCGGATGGACTTGGCGTGCGAACTCCACGCCTCGACGCAGGTGCAGGTCGCCACGCCCGAGCTTGCCCGTTTCTTGGGTGAGGCGGGCTTCTCGCGCGTGATCTTGGAGCGTGCGCTCTCGCTCGACGAGATCCGTCGAATCGCGGACGAAACCTCGGCCGAGGTGGAGTGCTTCGTCCACGGTGCGATCTGCGTGGGGTACAGCGGTCGCTGCTTTCTGTCGCGCTCGATGTCGTCGCGCAGCGGCAATCGCGGCGGATGCAGCCAGCCCTGCCGCTTGAAGTGGTCGCTTACGGATGGGAGCGGAAGGGTCTATCTGAAGGATAAACACCTCCTCTCGGTGCGCGATTTGAACCTCTCGGCACGCTTGGGCGATCTGCTCGATGCTGGGGTTACCTCGTTTAAGATCGAGGGGCGGTTGAAGGATACGGACTACATCCGCAATGTGGTGGCCTACTACCGTCGCGCACTCGACCGCGAGCTGCAAAAACGCCCCCATCTGGTGCGCGCCTCGGTGGGGGAGAACCTGCCCGATTTCGAGCCGAACCCGATCAAGAGCTTCACGCGCGGCGAGTCGGCCTACTTCTTCGACGGCAAGGTGCGCGGGGTCGCCTCGTTCGATACGCCGAAGGCGGTGGGTGAGGCGGTCGGCACGATCGTCGAGGTGAACCGTCGTGGTTGGCGGGTCGCGACGAAAACGCCCCTTGCGGCCGGTGACGGCGTATGCCTTCTGACCCCCGAGGGGTGGTACGGAACCAACATCAACGCCGTCGAGCGGGGGTGGGTGATCCCCAATAAGATGACCGCGGTGGCGGTCGGAACAACGCTCTATCGCAACTACGACCACCTCTTCCATAAACAGCTCGCCGCTTCGCGCACGCGCCGTACGATCGCCGTTCGGTGCGAGGCGTTCGCCGCGGCCGAGGGGCTGCAGCTTCGCTATACCGATTGCGAGGGGATGACTGTGGCGGCCTCGCGCACGGTTGCCTTGGATGCGGCACAGAACAGCGAGAAGAATGCGCAGTCGATCCGCACGCAGGCTGCCCGCACGGGCGACACGATCTTTCGGGTCGAGGAGGTGACGGTCGAGGGGGCGGCGTGGTTTGTCCCCGCATCGCTCGTGGCCGAGCTGCGGCGTGAGGCGATGCAGGCACTCCTCACGGCGCGAGAAAATCGCACCTTGCCAAGTGCACCGCGCAGCGAAGAGCCGACGGCACGCTATCCCCATACGACCCTCACGGCCGAAGAGAATGTCACCAACTCGCTGGCCGAGGCCTTCTACCGCGATCACGGTGTGGAGCGGATCGTCGAGCCGTTGGAGTTGGCGGCAACGACGGTCGGGGCGACGGTGATGCGCTCGGCCTACTGCTTGCGCCGAGAGATGGGGGAGTGTCTGAAGGAGCGGCCGCGTCTGAAAGGCGATCTCTACCTCGAAACAGGCGGCCACCGCTACCGCCTCGACTTTGACTGCAAGCGGTGTGAAATGAGTTTGACAGATTGTACGAAATAGCTATGCAACAGCAACTGACCCCCGATTTTTCGGATTACGAACTGCTCGATACGGGCGATTTTGAGAAGCTCGAACGCTTCGGCCGCTACATCACGCGCCGTCCCGAACCGCAGGCGATTTGGCACAAGAGCCTTGCGGAGGCGGAGTGGCAACGCTTGGCCGATGCCTCCTTCTTGCGCGATCAGCGAAGCGAGGAGCGCGGCGAGTGGCGATTGAAACCGCAGATGCCCGACCGCTGGACGATCGACTACCGCTACGGGGCGATGCAGCTCAAGATGCGCTTGGCTTTGACCTCGTTCAAGCATGTCGGCATCTTCCCCGAACAGGCGGCGAATTGGAATTTTATCTATGATAACTGCCTGAAGATCAGGGAGTGTAAGCAGCCGCGCGTGCTGAACCTCTTCGCCTATACGGGGGGTGCTACGCTGGCCGCCCGCGCCGCAGGAGCCGATGTGACGCATGTCGATTCGGTGAAGCAGGTCGTGACTTGGGCACGCGAGAATATGGAGCACAGTTCGTTGGACGGGGTGCGTTGGATCGTGGAGGATGCGCTGAAGTTTGTCCAACGCGAGGTGCGACGCGGCAACCGCTACGACGGCATCATCCTCGATCCGCCCGCATACGGCCGCGGGGCGAATGGCGAGAAGTGGGTCTTGGAGGAGCATATCTGTGAGATGCTCGCCTGCTGCGCCCAGCTCTTGGAGCCGCAGGGTGCCTTCTTGGTCTTGAACCTCTACTCGATGGGGCTCTCCTCGACCCTTGCGCGCACGGCGGTGCGACAGGCGTTTGGTGCGCCCAAGCAGGAGCAGTATGGCGAATTGACCTTTACGGATCGGGCGGGTAAGGAGTTGCCGCTTGGAACTTACTACCGCTTTATTAGATAGTGGGGTGGTAGATCACCATCCCCGCAACGGCCGCAAGGAGGATCAGCAGAATCGGGTTCACCTTGCGCCATTGACCGACGAGCACCCCGCCGAAGAGCAGCCAGCTCCACGCGTCGATAAAGTTGCGCTCGCTCGGTGAGCCGTCGTGCGGAGCGATCAGCATCAGGGCGGCGGCGGCGATCATTCCGATCACCACGGGGCGCATACCGCGCATAGCCCCCTCGATCAACCGATTGTTTCGTAGGCGCATAAAGAAGCGCGTCAGGAGCAGCATAATCGTCAAGGCCGGCAGGCAGACGGCTACGGTGGCAATCGCTGCACCCAACAGACCGCCCCACACCGTCCCCGCCTGTGCGCCCACCGTGTAGCCGACATAGGTGGCAGAGTTGATGGCGATCGGCCCGGGGGTGATCTGCGACACGGCGACAATATCGGCGAACTCGCTGCCCGTCATCCAGCCGTGGCGCACGACGATCTCGTTCTGAATGAGCGAGAGCATCGCATAGCCGCCGCCAAAGCCGAAGAAACCGATTTTAAGGTACGATATGAAGAGCTGCCAAAAGATCATCGTTGCACTTTTTTAGCGATCCACAATTCGTAAATGATACCGCCCACGGCTCCTGCCGCGAGGATCAGCATCGGCGACCAGCCCGCAGCCCAAATTGCCACGGCCGTAGCCACAATCACCCCATACATCGCGCGGTGCATGCCGCGCGCGAGCGAGAGTACGGGGGCAACGATCAGTGCCACGACCGCCGGTCGCATCCCCCGAAAGGCGGCATCGACCCACGCATTGTGGCGTATCTCTTTGAAAAAGAGGGCGATCAAAAGGATAATTACGAACGACGGCAGCACGATCCCCGCCAATGCCGCCAAGGCACCTCCGATGCCGCGCAACTTATACCCCACGAAGACCGCCGTATTGAGCGAAATGGGCCCGGGGGCGGATTGCGCGAGGGTCAGCAGATCCAAAAAGTCGGCACGCGCCACCCAACCGCGCCGGTCGATCACCTCGCGCTCGATGATCGGGATCATCGCATAGCCTCCGCCAAAGGTGAAGGCGCCGATCTTCAGAAAACTTAAAAAGAGTTGCCACATACGCCGACAAGAACTGATATACCCCCCTAATTTTCAATTTTGCATTCTAAATTTTGAATTTTGAATTTGCTATCAGTGGTTCACCACTGCTACCATCGTCACCGCGACTACAGCTGCCGTCTCGGTGCGGAGGCGTTGCGTGCCGAGCGTGATCTCCTCGAAACCCGCCTCGACGGCCTCGGCGATCTCCTCGGGCGAGAAGTCCCCCTCGGGGCCGATCAGGATCAATGCTGCCCCACCGCGCTGCAAGGTCGATGCCAAGTAGCGTTTCCCCTCCGCCGTGGCGGCCGTGTCGCAGTGGGCGATCAGCTTGCGCCCCTCGAAGGGCATCTGAACCACCTCCCGAAAAGGGGTGAGCTGCTCGAGTTGCGGGCGGTAGGCCTTGAGCGACTGCTTCATCGCCGCCGTGATCACCTTCTCGGCGCGCTCGGTGCGGAAGACACGGCGTTCGCTGTGCTCGCTCTCGAGCGGGATGATCTGCGAAACGCCCACCTCGGTCGCCTTCTCCAAAAACCAGTCGTAGCGGTCGTTGTTCTTCGTCGGGGCGACGGCCATCGTCAGGTGGTAGGGGAGCGGCTCGAACTCCGGCTGCTCGTTGACGATCTCGACCGTGCACCGCTTCGGGTGCGGATCGGCGATCTGTCCGTGGTAGAGCGTACCGCGACCGTCGGTCAGCGTGATCGCATCGCCCGCGCCCAACCGCAGCACGCGCACACAATGTTTCGACTCCTCCTCCGTTAGGGTGTGGAGGGGCAGGGTGATTTCGGGAGCATAAAATAGTTGCATACCGGATTTTTTTGTATCTTTGTCACTTAAACCACGATGCAAAGGTAATTAAAAATTGAAGAACTGATAACAAAACAGCCATGAAACGCATTGCAATCCTCTTTACGCTTCTACTCGCTATGATGAACACCGCTTGCGACAAGCGCGGTGCGGCGGTCGAGAATCCGCTGCTCACCGCATGGGAGACCCCCTACGGCGTGCCTCCCTTCGATCAGATTCGCCCCGAGCACTTCCGTCCCGCCATCGAGCAGGCGATGGAGCGCCACGAGGCCGAAATCGAGGCGATCACCGCCTCGACCGAGGAGCCGAATTTCGAGAATACGATCCTCGCCTTCGATAATTCGGGTGCCGATCTGGGCCAGACGGCGCTGATCTTCGGGATGTTGTCGGCCGCCGATACGAACCCCGAGATGCAGCAGATCGAGGCCGAACTGATGCCCCTCCTGTCGGTACACAGCGACCGCATTATGCTCAACGAGCAGCTCTTTGCGCGCATCAAAACGGTCTATGACAACCGTGCGAAGCTCGGCCTTGACGAGGAGCAGATGCGCCTGCTGAAGAAGACCTACGACGAGTTTGTCCGCTCGGGTGCCCTCCTCAAGGGCGAAGAGAAGGAGCGGTTGCGCGTGATCAACGAGGAGCTCTCGAATACCTCGGTGCGTTACAGCCAGAACATCTTGGCCGAGAACAACGCCTACCGGCTCGAACTGAAGGCGAGCGATCTGGACGGACTGCCGACGAGCGTGCGCGATATGGCCGCCGAGAAGGCTGAGTCGCTCGGTAAGCGGGGCAAATATATCTTCACGCTCCACAAACCGAGTTGGATTCCGTTTCTTACCTACTCCTCGCGCCGCGATCTGCGCGAGGAGCTCTACAAGGCCTATCTGAACCGTTGCAACAACGGCAACGAGTACGACAACAAGCAGCTGATCAACGACTTTATCCGCCTCCGTACCGAGAAGGCGCATCTGCTGGGCTTTGACTGCTACGCCGACTATGTGATTGCGAACGAGATGGCCGGCACGACCAAGGCGGTCTATCGTCTGCTGAACGAGATTTGGACACCGGCCGTCGAGCGTGCACGCGGTGAGGTGGAGGAGATGCGCCCCCTGTTCGAGAAGGATCACCCGAACGAGCAGTTCGCTGCGTGGGACTGGTGGTACTACGCCGAGAAGGTGCGTAAGCGCAACTACGCGATCGACGAGGAGATGTTGCGCCCCTACTTCTCGCTGGGGAATGTGCGCGACGGTATCTTCTTCCTCGCCAACCGCCTCTACGGCATCACCTTCCGCCCGATCTCGGTGCCGGTCTATCACGAAGAGGTGACCGCCTACGAGGTGATCGATCAGGATGAGTCGCATATCGGCGTGCTCTACTTCGACTTCCATCCGCGCGACGGTAAGGGGCAGGGCGCTTGGTGCGGCAACTATGTCGATCAGGTCTATCGTGACGGCAAGCGGGTCGCTCCGGTGGTGGCGATCGTCTGCAACTTCACGCGCCCGACCGCCTCGACCCCCGCACTGCTCACCCTCGACGAGACCGAAACACTCTTCCACGAGTTCGGCCACGCCATGCACTTCCTGCTCCATGATGTGAAGTATCGCGGTTTGTCGGAGGTCGAGGGCGACTTTGTCGAGCTGCCGTCGCAGATTATGGAGAACTGGGCCTTCACGCCCGAACTGCTCAAGCACTACGCCGTGCACTACCGCTCGGGTGAGGTGATCCCGCAGGCGATGATCGAGAAGCTGCGCCGCAGCGAGCTCTTCAATCAGGGCTTTATGACCACCGAGCTGATCGCCGCCTCGCTCTCGGACCTCGATATTCACTCGATCACGAAGTACGAACCGTTCGATGTCGAGGCCTTCGAGCACAACGCCCTCTACGAGCGTCGCGGGATGAACCCCGAGATCGAGCCGCGCTACCACTACCCCTACTTCAGCCACATCTTCGACGGCGGCTACTCGGCGGGGTACTACTTCTACACTTGGGCCGAGGTGCTCGACAAGGATGCCTTCGAGGCCTTCCGCGAGAGCGGTGACCTCTTCAACCGCGCTATCGCAGCCCGTTTCCGCACGCTGCTCGAGAGCGGCGGCTCGAAGGACGGTATGACCCTCTATCGCAACTTCCGCGGCAAGAATCCCGACAAGACGGCGATGCTCCTCGGTCGCGGTCTGATCGAACGACCCGCCCCCGAGGAGGTCGAGAAACCGAAACTGACCCTCGCCGGCGAGGTGTTGGTGGAATAGACCATTGAATGTTAATCCAAATACCATTTTAACCCGATGAAACGAATCTTTTTTGTCATGATGTTTGCCGCATTTGCAGCCGCCTGCGCCGATCACTCGATCCCCGCAGCACAATATCCCGAGCTGGATCTCACGAATCCGCTCCTCGCCGAGTGGGATACGCCCCACCAGACGCCCCCCTTCTCGAAGATCAAGCCCGAGCACTTTGAGCCGGCCGTGGATGCCGCCATCGCCTGCTCGCGTGCCGAGATCGAGGCGATCGTGAACAACCCCGCAAAACCCTCGTTCGGCAATACGATCCTCGCATTGGAGCGTCAGGGTGCGCTGCTCGGTCGCGTGACTGGTGTCTTCTACAACCTGATGGGGACGGAATCGACCCCCGAGCTGCAGACGATCGCCCAGAGCATCCAACCGAAACTCTCGGAACTGTCGAACGACATCTCGCTCAACCCCGCCCTCTTTGCCCGCGTAAAGGCGGTCTATGAGCAGTGCAATTGGGGGTTGTCGCAGGTCGAGAAGAAGCTCTTGGAGGATACCTATCAGGGCTTTGCCCGCTCGGGTGCCGCCCTCTCGGATGCCGATAAGGAGCTCTACCGCGAATACTCGAAGGAGCTGGGTGCGCTGACCCTGAAATTCGGTCAGAACGCACTGAAGGCGACCAACGCCTATACGCTCAACATCACCGATGCGAAGCGCGTGGCCGAGCTGCCCGACTTCGTGAAAGAGGGGCTGGCCGCCGAGGCGAAGGCACGCCGCGAGAAGGGCTGGACGGTGACCCTGCAGGCACCGAGCTATGTGCCGTTCCTCACCTATTCGTCGGATCGTGAGCTGAAGGAGCAGCTGTGGCGTGCCTCGAATGCGCGTGCCATCGGTGGCGAGTTCGACAATACGGAGGTGATCAAGGGAATCGTGAACTACCGCCTTAAGATCGCCAACCTCTTGGGCTACAAGAACTACGCTGATTATGTGTTGGAGCGCCGTATGGCCGAGAATACGCCGACGGTGACCGCCTTCCTCGACGAACTGTTGAAGGCGACGAAGGAGTATGCAGATCAGGACTACAAGACCGTGAACGACTACGCCGCCACGCTCGGCTTCGAGGGTGAGTTGATGCCGTGGGACTGGGCCTACTACAACGAGAAGTACAAGAACGAGAAGTATGCCCTCTCGGATGAGGTCGTAAAGCCCTACTTCAAGCTCGAGAATGTGAAGCAGGCCGTCTTTATGTTGGCTAACAAGCTCTACGGGCTGAACTTCACCGAGACGAAGGCAATCGAGGGCTACCACCCCGAGACGACCGTCTATGAGGTGACCGACGAGAACGGCCGCTTTATGGCGGTGCTCTACCTCGACTTCCACCCCCGCGCAACGAAGCGTGCCGGTGCGTGGATGACCGAATTCCGCGGCTCGAAGATCGTCGATGGCGAGGAGGTGCGCCCGCTGGTGTCGCTCGTGATGAACTTCTCGAAGCCGACCGCCACGAAACCTGCGCTGCTGACCTACGACGAGGTGGAGACCTTCCTCCACGAGTTTGGTCACGGCTTGCACGGTATCTTGGGCGAGGGTGAGTTCGAATCACTGACCGGCACCTCGGTCTATCGTGACTTCGTTGAGCTGCCGTCGCAGATTATGGAGAACTGGGCTACCGAGAAGGAGTACCTCGATCTGTGGGCCGTACACTACGAGACGGGCGAGAAGATGCCGGCCGAGATCATCGACCGCATCGTCGCTTCGCAGAACTATCTGGCCGCCTACGCCAATGTGCGCCAGCTCTCGTTCGGTCTGACCGATATGGCTTGGCATACGCTCGAGCACCCCTTCGAGGGCGATGTGGTTGCCTTCGAGCACGAGTCGATGGCCTCGACGCAGGTGCTGCCCGTTGTGGAGGGTACGGCGATGGGCCCCGCCTTCACGCACATCTTCTCGGGCGGTTACGCCGCCGGCTACTACAGCTATAAGTGGGCCGAGGTGCTGGAGGCCGATGCCTTCTCGATGTTCAAGGAGCAGGG
>CAZVNR010000066.1:0-9761 GCA_964628945.1 uncultured Alistipes sp.
AGCTCTTCGACCTTCTTGTCCCACCACGACTCGATGCCGAACTTCTCGAACCACACCTTGAGGCGCGTGAGGGCATCGCGGCGCGACAACCCCTTCAGACGGGCGAAGAAGAGAGCCTGCTCGCCCACCTTCATCTTTTTATACAGACCGCGCTCCTCGGGGAGGTAGCCGATGCGATAGATATCCTCGGGGCGCAACTCGCGCTCCCCGAACAGGACACGCCCCTCATCGGGAGCCGTAATGCGGTTAATGATGCGAATGAGGGTCGTCTTACCGGCACCGTTCGGCCCCAACAACCCATAGACCGACCCCTTGGGGATGGTCAGCGACACCTTGTCGAGCGCCGTATGCTCGGCATAGAGCTTCGACACGCTCTCTACGGATAGTACATTCATTGCTGTAGGATTTTGAAACATAACCAACGCCACAAAGATAGCTAAAAAAATCGAATCTCAAACTTTTTTTATTGTTTTTCGATAAAACACCAATCCATTGAGCGGGAGATATTGGGAATACTGGGAGTTCTGCGAATGTTGCGAGGCAGGAAAAAAATAATTTTGAATTTTGAATGCTACATTTTGCATTTAGAATTGGGCATTCGCGCTAATTTTAGCGGGCAAATTGTGCGATTTCTGAAAATATCACTATCTTTGTATGGGGAGAGAAGTCGAAAATCGCAACCCGAGGCGGAATCCTTGTTCAAAAGAGGTGCTCGTTACGCATAATTTGAGCAGTTGTTATACCAAGTAAGGAACGATTTTCGTTGGCTTCTTAAAAAGGGAAGCTGCCGATACGGTTGGCTCGCCCGACCCGCAAGTTTAACCCACAAAAAAGTGAGTGTACCATGAAAACGAGAATCACCCTGTTCGCCCTGTTGGTCGTCGCCCTGTCGGCCGCAGGTTGTTCGTCGGCTTTTTACGCCCAATCGAACGCCGCAGTAAACGATCTGTATGCCGTGCACAACCGCACGGATATTGCCCGCAAGCAACAGGCCGAAGCCGAGGCGCGCAAAGCAGAGGCCGAGGCGCGTCGTGCCGAGTTGGAGGCGATGTTGGCCGAGCGGGAGGCCGAGTTGGCCGCCAGCCGCTTAAGCGATGCCAACAACACGACCTACAGCAGCGTCTTGGCCGATGACTACGAGAGTGCCTACGCACGCCGTCTGCGCGGTTTCGAGTCGCCGACCTATCGGATGCCGTCGAGCTACACCAACGCCCGTTACAGCACCACTTTCCACTATGTATCGGCCTACGATCCCGCCTTCTACAACATCATCGTGATGGGCGACGAGGTGTGGGTCGAGCCGAAGTATGTAACGGCCATGTTCGGTAATTGGGGCACACCGCTCTACAGCAATGCGTGGTACTACGGTTGGTCGGCACCCGCCTTCTCGCTCGGATTCGGGTCGTGGGGCTGGAACATCGGCCTCTCGTGGTATGATCCTTGGTTCTTCGGATCGTGGCACAACCCGTGGTGGGGTTGGCACGGATCGCATTGGTGGGGTTATGGGCCGCACCACCCCCACTGGTACCCGGGTTGGCACGGTGGCGGTCATCGTCCGAGCTACGGGTTGGGCGGCGGCTATCGCCCCGGGCACAGCGTCGTACACCGTCCGAGCAGCTCGCGCTATACGCACCCCTACGGATCGGCCGGACAGAACATCAACCGTTCGCAGAGCGGCAACCGCAACTGGTCGTCGGGCACCTATCAGGGGAGCGGCAACAAGAGCCAAAACCGCAACAACAAGGGCAGCTCGGTAACGCGCCAGCCCAACAGTGACAGTTCGTCCAACAAGAGCTGGTTCAACAGTTCGTCGGGCAACTCGAGCCGTCGCAGCTCCTCGTCGGGCTATTCGTCGGGCAATTCTGGCTCGTCACGAAGCTCCAGCAGCAGCGGCTCGTCGCGCGGCGGTTACTCGGGCAGCAGCTCGCGCGGAAGGTAGTGCGGGGCACATTACAATTCAAAATTCAAAATTAAGAATTAAAAATTACGGCTGGAGCAATAAACTCAATCATAATGTCATTCCGAACGCGGCAAGCGGAGGAATCTACCTCTTTCTTAAAAGCAGACAGCTGATCGCTGAATACGGACTGCTAAATTAAGGAAGATCCCTCGTCGCCTTCTACTCCGTCGGGATGACACAACAAAAATTAAAAATTCAAAATTGGGCAAGGGGCAGAACCTTGTCAATGAACGAAATAGCCATGAAACGAATCCTTGTTACCTTGTCGGCCGTGTGGCTCCTCGCAGCAGGGGCAACGGCGCAACCATACAGCTACGAGGTGGGCGGTATGACCCTCTCGAACGATGCCCTCTCGACGGCCGATCTTGCGAACCTCTCGCGCCAGCAGTTCACCTTCGGTACGGCGCGTTCGATGGCGATGGCAGGAGCCTTCACCTCGCTCGGTGCCGATCAGGCCTCGATGGTCATCAACCCCGCCGGTTTGGGTATGTATCAGCGTGGGGAGTTTGCCATCACACCGCTCGTCACCTTCACCGACACCTCGACCGAAGGAACATCCTCCTACGAAAAGAGCCGCCGCACGCGCTTCACGCTGGGGAATTTCGGTGCGGTGTTTAACATCCACGAGCGTTCGGAGCGACTGATCAGCGTCAATATGGGCTTGGGCTTCACGCGCTTGGCCGACTACAACTACCAGTCGTCGTTCTCCTACGGCGGGGCAGATGCCTCGATTGCCGATGCGATGGCCGTGATGTTGGAGGCGGGCGGTGCCTTCGTCAATAACAGTGGGACGATTATGATGGGCGATGCCTCGAATTGGGGAATCGATCCGCTCTTTTGGCCGGCCGTTGCGGGCTACAAGACCTACCTCGTCGATCAGAGTGCCAACGGCGTGTGGTATCCTGCCGAGATCGGAGCCAACGCGGCGATCGAGGGGGGGATGACCCTGCGCAGTCGCGGCTCGGCAAACGAATTTAGCTGGTCGATCGGTGCCAACTACGACAACAAGCTCTACTTCGGTCTTACGGTGGGGTTGCAAACGCTCTATCAGAAGAAGAGCCTCTACTACGGCGAGGCCTACACCTACGACGGCGGCAACGGCTACGACAGCCCCACGAAGGCGGTCGATGCCGACGGCGTGCTGCTGCCGAGCGTGATGCAGTCGATGGGTATGCAGCAGAATATGACGGTCGATGGGACAGGTGTAAACTTCAAATTGGGCGTGATCTACCGCCCCGTTGCGGGTCTGCGCCTCGGTTTGGCCTTCCACTCGCCCACCTTCTACACGCTCGACCGCCGCTACGACCTCTCGATGGCGACCGTGTCGCTGGGTGAGACTTCGCCTACGAACCCCACGACCCACGAGTACACCTCCGATACGCTCTCCGACATCTTGGAGGACAGCGGGCCCAACACTTGGGACTTCTGCTCACCCTCGCGCCTGATGTTGGGTGCTTCGTACACCTTCGGATCGGTGGCCATTCTCTCGGTCGATTACGAACGGGCGTGGTTCAACGGCATCCGTGTCAAGAACCAGCCTTATCTGCCCTACGGACAGAGCGAGTGGGACTTCAAGCAGGATTTCAAGCACTACTTCCAAGGCACCAACACCTTCCGCGCCGGCTTGGAGCTGCGCCCGATTCCGATGGTGGCACTGCGTGCCGGCTACGGTGTGATCGGTTCGGCACTGAAGGATCAAGATACGATCCTCTCGCAGCCGATCGACAACAAGACCAGCTACTTCACGCTGGGTGCAGGCGTGGCACTGGGGCGCAACTGCGCAATTGATTTGGCCTACTGCAACGCAACGACCGAGCAGACGGAGTATATGCTCTTCTACGGCAATCGTTACGCGCCCGACTCATCGAGCGAGCCGAACGAGATTCACGAGAGCCTCCGCTTCTCGACCGAACAGACCCGCCACAACATTGCGCTGACCTTTACGGTGAAGTTTTAGGCCGACGCATAAGCTGGTACAGATAAGCAGCAGGGCGACATCTTACCGATGCCGCCCTGCTGCTTTTAGGTCATAAGTGCCTATTTAACTCGTTCGAGCCAATATAAGCCGGCAGGCTGAAGGATCGTATGCGTGGTGATCTTTTGGCGTTTGACGAGGGTCTTCACCTCGCCGCTCTTCATATCGACCGTGCGGATGGCGTAGGTACCCGCCGGCAACTCGACCTCAACCGAGCCCTTCTCGGGCAGATAGACCAACGCGCCCCGTTCACCCGAAAGGCGGTACGAATGTGCATCCTTTGCGGTGGTGGTCATCTGCGGAATGGCACGCAACAGCCCCTCGTCGGCGATCCGCAGCGTGGGGCACGAGCCACCGGCCAAGAGGATCGCCCAACCGTAGGCGGGATAGTTCTGTGCAAAGTAGGTCACACCCTTCTCGGGGTGAGCCGTGCGGTATTCGCTCACGGCGCGATAGACCGAGGCGAAGTCGATCGAGCCGACCTTCACCTTGCGGGCGTGCTGGCGCGGAGCCAAGCTCTGACCGCCCTTCGGTTCGTAGGTCGTGCCGTCGTTGCGGTGGTGCCAGTAGCGGATGTCGATCAGATCGACCACCTTCGAGCGCACGGGATCGGCGAGGATCGCATCCTGCACATCCTTCGTCGCCGAGAGGGCGATCAGCGGATCCATCCCCGTCTCGGCCTGCCACTCGGCGATGCAGTCCAGCCAGAACTCGACGAAGTGGAGCGGGCCGGTGTACTCCTCACTCACCAGATGCACCACATTGGCGTGCTGCTTCAGCTCCTCCAAGCACATCCGAATATAGCCGCGATGCAGCGCACGGCGTGCAGGGTGGTTCACATCGTAGAACATATCGGCCACAAAGACGCGCTTGTCGCCGGCGAAGTTGGTCGGCTCGGGGAACTCCGTCCCGTTGATGTTGTTGGTCGAGCGCCACGGCGAATCGACCCAGTGGGCACCCGCCTCCAAGATGTTGTGCTGGAAGTAGTTTTGGTGGAAGAGCAACAGCCCCTCGCGTGCCCCTTCGGAGGCAAACTCACGGAGGCGGCTCCAGTACCAAGTGTTGGGTTTCGTCAGGTCGTACTTCGACATACCGTCCCAACCCTGCCCCACGCCCGAGCGGGCAAAGGGCTGTTCGTAGTGCGGCGCCCACACATCGCCATCGCGGCGGCGCACGCGGATATGGTCGTCGCGGCGGCGATCGTACCACAGACCGTAGTTGTGGTCAAGGAGCAGCGTACCGCGTGCCTTCATCTCGGCCACCACCTCGTCGATGCGATCCGTCAGACCGCGCCCCTCCCGATCAGGCACAAAGCGCGTGATGTGCGCCGTCGCCTTCGGGAGCTGATCGAATTCCAAATTCCCGCTCCACCAACGCACATTCTGACGACCACCCACCAAGAGGGCATCGTTCAGCGTCAGGCGGCCGTTCACCATCGCGTAGTGGCGTTTCGGGGCGGCCAATTCGCGCTGTACGGCCACGATCGAAGTTGCGGTCGGTTGAACCGAGGCGGTAAAGGGGGCCTTGGCGATCCACATCGGGAGCGTAACGCGCTCCTCGTAGGCCTCCTTGGCGAGCTGCAACGCCTGCTCGACGGTCGGGCTCGAGGTGGCATTGGTCGGACGGTCGTAGATGCGGGCGATCTGTTGCGCCTGCTCCTTACCGATACGCTCGGCGAGCTGTGCACGGAAGAGGCTGTAGGGCTTCACGAACTCGTCGCTGTTGGCGATGAGGCCGTTACCGCAGAGGGTTGCCCAGCTGCCGTTGGCGTAGTTCATCGCATCGGGCGCGGCGGCATAGCACTCGATACCGGCTGCCGTACACTGCCACGCCACGCTGTTGGCCGTATTCCATCCCGCCTTGGCGTGGGTGCGATCGAGGCTCTTGAACGAGAGGTCGTGACCGTTGATGTTTACCACATCGAACAGCAGACCACACGCCCACGCCCCCGTCGAGCCGCTAAAGCCCGTCGAGAGGTAGCTGTCGCACTGCACAAAGGCGTTCGGGCCGGCGGCATTGATGCCGGCCGAGAAGTCGTGCTGACCATGCTCCGAGTAGCAACGCTTGAAGAGCGTGTGCTGACCAAGCGTGAGGAAGGTGCGGCGGCGCGAGCCTGCCAACTCCGACACGGGGTCGAACGATTGGCAATCCTCGACCGTCACACGGCGTGCATCGTGCTGCACGGCAACGGCCGAGCCGGCCAAGTGGCGGAAATCGACCTGTCGCACCCAGCAATCCTCCGCCTTGTCGATCCAAACACCCGTCCACGCATGGTTCTCGTCGATCGGGTTGTTGCGATCGTACTCCGAGCGGATCGTGAGGTGCTCGACACCGCTCTCGGCGATGCGCTCCGCCCAAGCGTAGGGTTTCACTTTAACGGGGCGTTTCGGATCACCCAACGCCATCGTCAGGGCGTGGTCGATCGTGATGCGCCGCCCGTCGATCGCCGTGATCGTGCGATCCCACGCGATGCGGACATTGCCCGCACCGAGCACACGCGCCATCGCTTCGTCGATCACGACATTTTTGCCGCGCGGGTGGGCTACGGGTTGCTGCTCGACCACCACCTTTTGTCCGACGGCCAACCCCTCAACCGAGGCCACCTCGAACGAGGTCGCACCGACGGGGAGGTAGTCGGTCGTAAGGTCCGTTTCGCCCGTGAACGCGCGATCGCCCGCACCCTCGATATAGACCACTGCGCCGCGATCGACACCGCGCTTAACGAGCACCGTCTTCTCCTTATCCACACCGCGCAGGACGATACCCGAGGCCGTGATGCGCAGCGGCTCGTCGAGCCGGAACTCGCCCTCGGTCAGCAGAATCGCACCGCGCAGCCCGTTGGCATCGGCCTTGCGCTCGGCCAGCAGGTCGATGTAGTGCTGAATCGTGCGGCTGTCGTCGGGTGAGGGTGCAAGCGTATAGACCACCTCGGCATCGGGAATCGGGGTGGCCGAGTGGCGATAACCGCAAACCGAGAAGTCGAGGATGCGGTTTCCTCGACCCGTATCGGCGTAGTGTAGTTTGCCCTTCTCCTCATAGACGGGAAAGGCGGGCTGTGCCACAACACCCTGTGTGCAGCACAGACCCACCACGCCGAGAAGCGACAAAAGCAGCTTCTTCGTATTCATCGTATTTCGTTTTAGAACAGGCTCTTCTTGCCGACGAGCGTGTCGTGGTTATTCTCAAGATTCGTCCAATCGACCCTCTTCGTCGGGTCGATGCCGTTGATATACTTTTCGATGTTCGTATAGCCGTCGCCCGAGAGGTCGCCGTTGGCATCCGACGCATCGTTCGGATTCAACCCGTACTTTTTCTCCCACTTATCGGGCATACCGTCCTTATCCGAATCGACGGGGCCGGCGACCGATTTGTACTTCGGCAGACCGCCCACCTGCTGCGGATCGGTGATGATACCCCTCTTGTAGGAGTCGGCCGGCAGACGACGCTTCACATAGAGCGGCTGGTGCTCCTTGGCATCCTTCGCGTAGAAGATCTTGCCCGTCTTGACCTGCTTCATAATACGCTGATCGACGGCATCGCGCTTCGGGAAGGTGGCACCGGCGTTGCCCAAGACGAAGTCGTAGGCCTCGTCCGTGCCGAGGATCGTCACGGGAGCCATATCAAACGGCTTCTCCATACGCACCTCGTGGAAGCGGCTCTTGTCGATGCCCTGCACACCGCCTGCCCAGTTGTCGGCCGTGACGGTCGGGTTGGCCCAAGTCTTGTTGCCGGCGACATAGGCTTTACCAAAGGTATTCTTGAACTCGGCCTGACGACCGCTCTCGAGCTTCACGATACGCCACGAAACAGACTCGCCGACGGGGGTAATCGGCCCGGGCTTGAAGTGGTTGTTGATCAGGTTCAAGTAGCTCGTGTGGTCGCCACCATCGACCGTACGGTTCCACCAGTTGAAGGTGACATTGTTGATGAAGTTGAAGCTGCCGTTCATACCGATCGAGCAGTTGCGCGAGATATTGCAGGCAAAGAGGTTGCGTGCAAAGGTCGAGTTGTGGCCGCCGATCGTTGCGCCAAAGGCGTGGTTGTACATATCGAGGCACTCCGAGAAGATCGAGTTCTGGATCGAGATGTTCACCGTCGGGAGTTTCAACCCACGGCCGTCAGCCTGACGATTATAGACATGGCGATAGATCGACATATTCTCGTCCAGACCCCACGAGGCCGAGACATGGTCGATCATAATGTTACCTACGGCCTGACCGCCGAGTGCATCGTCACGGAACGCCACATCGGTCTGACCGCGGCGGAAGCGCATATGACGGATGATGACATCGTGCGTGTCGATCAGGAACGAGGCGCCCGTTACGCAGATACCATCGGCCGGAGCCGTCTGTCCGGCAATCGTGATATAGGGAGCGCGAATGTTGATCGGCGACTCCAAGCGGATCACGCCCGAAACGCCAAAGACCACGATGCGGGCACCACCCGCCTCGCACGCCTCGCGCAGCGTACCCTCGCCGCGATCGGCCAACGAGGTGACGACAAAGACTTTACCGCCACGACCGCCTGCAGTGTACATACCGCCGCCCTCGGCACCCGGGAAAGCGGGAATCGAGGCTTGCGGCAGATCCTCGGGCTTCGCAGCCCACGGACGATAGACGCGGCCGAACTCCTTCTCCTCCTGCGCCATCACCTGCTGCGCCTTCTCCCACGAGGCCTCGGCCAAGCGATGCCACTCGGCCGACTGGCGGGCTGCACGCTGTTTCACCGAATCGGGGATCGTCGGGTACTGTGCTGCGGCGGGGAGCACAAAGGCTGCCGCGAGCAACATCATCATCAATTTCTTCATAGGTTTTGTTGTTTTAAGTTATTAAATCGCTCTCTGTTTGCTTATTTCGGGGCGACAAAAGTAGTGATTTACAGAGGCAAACCGACCGTTTCGCCGATCAATCGCCCAAATCGCGCCCTCAACCGACCCTACTGCACGCCGAACTCCTGCTGTTGGCGATCGACCTCCTCCAAGAGGCGGCGTTTCTCCTCCTCGCTGAGTTCGCTACCCTGCTGCTGCACGGCATCGCTCTGCGACTGCACCGTCTGCTGCTCATCGGCATAGCAGAAGGGCAGCTGTGCGGGAATGCTCTCGAACTCGATCTCGGCAGCCGTCGGGGCGTGCGTACCCGGGTACTCCACCTCGGCCTTGATGCGGATCTTGCCCGCCTTGCAGGTCGAGCGCACCAAGATCGGCGCCGAACCCCACTCGACGGGACGCGGGTTGGCGTTGATGCGCTCATCGCCGATGATCTCGCCCTCGCCCTCGATCGTGAAGCGGATGTTCTCCTTCGCCATACGGCGCACATTCCCGCTGTCGTCGGTCACCTCGGCCACGACCACCACGAAGTCCGAACCGTCCGCCACCAGCGGTTTATTCTCCCAATCGACATAGAGGCGCAGTTTGGTCGAGCGACGCGACGGCATCCGCTTCGTCGTGCAGACCACCTTGCCGTCGATAATACCCTCGGCGACCATATTCACGGCCTGCCAATTCTTGTTCGTATAGCTGTACGAACGCGCCTCCCAAAAGTCCCACACATCCTCGAAGACGACGGGCGGATTGGGCATCGAGCGGTCGCTGCGCACGACGGGCTTCGTCCACGACTTCGCCCCGTTGTAGATCGAAAGGCGCACCGAGTCGCAGTTCGTGAAGACCACGACATCCTTCTCCGACCACTGCGACATCTCGTGCATGATATAGACCATCGGGCCGCTCTCGGCCGTCGGGTGGTTCAGATCGGCTGCCGTCTGGCTGCGGAACATCCAGTAGGCGTACTTCGGCTGACGGAAGGCATCGTAGATGCCGCCCCAATAGGG
>CAZVNR010000067.1:0-9608 GCA_964628945.1 uncultured Alistipes sp.
AGGCGCGTATCAACTACCTCGCCTATGCCCCCGAGATTGCCGCCGTGATGCTGCGCCGTCAGCAGGCCGATGCGATCATCTCGGCACGCGAAAAGATCGTCGAGGGTGCCGTTTCGATGGTTCAGATGGCACTGAAACAGCTCTCCGACGAGCAGATCGTCGAGTTGGACGAGGAGCGTAAGGCGGCGATGGTGTCGAACCTCTTGGTTGTGCTGTGCGCCGATGAGGCTGCAACACCCGTCGTGAATGCCGGTACATTGCACCACTAAAAAGGAGTTGTATGGCCAAGGAGGCACAAAAGAGTTTCGTGCTGCGTATGGATGCGGCGACGATGAACGAGTTGGAGCGTTGGGCCGAGGATGAATTTCGCTCGGTCAACGGCCAGCTTCAATGGATCATCGCCGATGCCCTGCGCCGTAGCGGACGCTTGAAAAAACAGAAAAAAACAAAGAACGATGGCAACGATCCGACCCTTCCGCTTTAATCTGTTTCGCGCCAAGGCGGTCAATCCCCCCTTCAACCATACGCGGCGCGCTCATCTGCACGAGTTGCTCGAGAAGAAGAACGACGATTCGTGGAGCCACATCACCTCCAAAACGCTGTGGGCTGTGGTCGATACCGTTCTGCTGGGACTCTTCCTCCTCCCCCTCACCAAAGAGGGCGGCGCAGGGGCGGTGCTGCATTGGGTCGGCGTGGGTTCGGTGCTGCTCTACATCATCAAATCGCTTTGGCGCTACACGCGCTACGCCCCGCTGACGAAGTGGAGGAAGATCCGCGCCAACGCCCTCTGCGGCGGTTTGGCGATGATTGGTGCAGCAGGCTACCTGCTGATCTTCAAGGAGCTGTCACCCGAGAAGGAGGCGGCGATGTATATCATGATCGCCCTCGGAGCAGCTGTCCTCGCGCTCTTCGGCTACGCCTTGGTGCGCTATCGTCAAATCCGCAGCGAGGCGACCTATAACGCCGAGCAGATTCGTCGTCGGATCGCCCGCCGTAAAAAATTGGATTCACTATGAGTTTGAACGCTTACAGAGGAAAGGCGGCGCATCACAACCGCCTGCAAACAGCAATCCGTCGGCGCATCGACCGCGAACACCCCTATCGGCGCTTCGTTCGATTGGGTGGCGCGTTGGCAACGCTTGCCCTGCTCTTTGGCGGGCGTTTTGTCAAAGGGAGTTTTGCCGAGTGGTTCTACATAGGTGCGGCGTTGCTCTTCATCGCACAGGGCATCTATGTCATCCGGAGAAAACCACCCATTCCGCGTTGGTTCCATTTGATGGTTTTGTCAGGAGGAGGTGCGGCTGTATTAAGTCTCTTTCCGATCCTCCTGATCCTTGCCGGCGAGTTGGAGGGTGAGGGCACGCGGGAATTTGTCATCATTATGTTCGGCTTTGCGGCCGTTTGCGCGATCCTCTTTGGCTATGCGCTCTACCGCTACCGTCGCGTACGGCGTGCGAGTCGGGCGGCGGTGGAGCAGATCGAGCGACGCGCTGCCCGCCGTAAAAAATTGGAACTGCTATGAAAAAGTTAGTCGTCTTTACCGGTGCGGGGATCTCGGCCGACAGCGGCATCAAGACCTTCCGCGACAGCGACGGGTTGTGGGCGGAGTATCGGATCGAGGATGTCTGCACCCCCGAGGCATTGGCGCGCAACCGCGCCCTCGTCGTCGAGTTCTACAACATTCGCCGCCGCGAGTTGGAGCACACCGCTCCGAACGCGGCTCACCTTGCCGTTGCGGCGTTGGAGCAGGCGTTCGATGTGGAGGTGATCACCCAAAATGTCGATGACCTGCACGAACGCGCCGGCTCGTCGCACATCACCCATCTGCACGGCGAACTGCGCAAACTGCGTTCGTCGCGCAACCCCGATCTCATCGTCGATTGCGCGGGCTGGGAGCAAAAGCTGACCGACACCGCCCCCGACGGGTCGTTGTTGCGCCCCCACATCGTCTTTTTCGGCGAGGCGGTGCCGATGTTCGACCGCGCGGCCAAGATCGCCGCCACGGCCGACATCTTCGTCGTCGTGGGAACCTCGCTGGCGGTCTATCCCGCCGCCTCGCTCGTGCACTACATCCGTCCCGAGGTGCCGATCTATTTGGTCGATCCCGGGATGCCCGACACGCGCCTGATCCGCAATCCACTGACCCACATCCGCAAGCGTGCCGCCGAGGGGGTACCGGAGTTGGCAGAGATGCTCAAAGAGCAATTCAAAATGTAGCATGCAAAATTCAAAATGAGATTTAGTTATGAGAAAGTCTGTTTATCCGTTGTTGCTCGTCCTTCTGACGGCGTGTGCGGCACCGCGTTTTCAGTATGAGGGGGCAACCTACCTTACCAAAGAGCAAGCCCTATCCGACCTCGACACGCTCGTAGGTGCTATGGAGGGCATCCACCCTGCACTCTACGCCAATCGCACCGAACGGCTATTCAAACGCGATGTACGGCGCATCCACAACCGCCTTGCAAAGCGCGATTCGGTCAGCACATTTGACCTCTACGCCGAAACGATGGAGCTGATGGCCGCCTTCAACGAGGGGCACCTCACGATTGTCCACAACGCATTCAACGGCGTAAAGGGCAATCCTTACTTCCCCCTTGCCGTTGAGATCGAGCCCGCAACCCACGCGCTGACACTCCGCGAGACATGCGAGGTGGAGGGCGTGGCCCTCGCGGCAGGTGACAAGATCACCCACATCAACGGCATCCGCACAGGCGAACCGAATCGTGGCGCCGTACCCGACATCGAAGTCCCGCAAGAGGAGGCGCTGGAACGAGCGTTGCAGCTCATCCGAACCGGAGAGTAGGGAAATTCAAAATTTAGAATTCAAAATGTAGAATTCAAAATGAGGGGCTGGCGCGACCAAAAAAGAGAAGTTAGAGATTTTAGGGAATTTAGTGATACTGATCACGCCCTAAAATCTCTAACTTCTTTAGCTTCTCTAAAAAGCTAACTGCTCTCCTCGCCGCATCAGTTATCTTGATTCAAGAAGAAGATCGGAATATTGGCAATAAAGAGGTCGGGGGCGTTCAGACGGTCGCGTTTGGCGAGGAGTTCGCTCAAGCGGATCTCGCCGATCACATAGTTGCTCTCCGACGAGGTGTACTGCTCGTGGATCTGCTCGAAGTGGAGCACATGCTGGATGTTGGTCTGGGAGTAGCGCACATAGATCTTCAGCAGAATATCGGTCGTATAGTCGGGTTTCTGCTCGAAACGCTGCTTCTTATACTCGTAGCTGTAGTTGTGCTGGCGTGCCATAATATCGCTCAAGATTGACGAGGCGGTCGGCAGCGAGCCTGCCCCCTTGCCGAACATAAACTGACGATCGTAGCACTCGCCGCGAATCACCACGCCGTTATACTCGTCATCAACGCTGTAGATGTACTTGTTCGGAGCGACAAACTCCGGCATCACGAACATCGTGAAGTGCTCGTCGCTCACCTTCACGACCTGCGCCACCAGTTTGATCTTCACCCCCTTCTCGCGGGCGTACCGGATATCCGAGTCGTGGATCGTCGAGATGCCGTAGGTGAAGATGCGCTCGGGAGCCACATAGGTACCCAAGGCGTGGACAGTGATGATCACCAGCTTGAAGAGCGAGTCGTAGCCCTCGATGTCGAACGACGGGTCGGTCTCGGCAAAGCCCAGCTCCTGCGCCTTGCGGAGAGCACTTTCATACGGCTCTTTGTGGTCGAATACGCGCGAGAGGATGTAGTTCGACGAGCCGTTCAAGATGCCCTTCACCTCCAACAGCAGGTCGTTGTCGTAGTACTCCTCGAGGTTGCGGATCACGGGGATCGAACCGCACGACGAGGCATCGTAGAGGAGGGCGACATGGTGCCGCTTCTGCAGCTCGATTAGCTCGGGCAGATGCTTGGCCAACATCGCCTTGCTGCCCGAAACGACCGGAATGCCCTTCTCGAGTGCCGTCTTAACGATGCGGTAGGCATCGTCAGCGTTGTTGATCACCTCGACCACGAGGTTGATCTCGTCGTTTTGCAGAATATCGTCGGCGCGATCGGTCAGAAGCGAGGGATCAACCGCCACCTGACGCGGTTTCTTAAGATCGCTCACGCAGATCTTCACAATCTCGGCGTGGGCGTTGCGTGCCTTGCGGATCACCTCATAGACCCCCTGCCCCACGACTCCGAAGCCGAACAGGCCGATTTTAATGTTGCTCATTGTGTTTCGTATTGATGAATGGATAGAGTATTTCGTTCAGTTGCTCGTGCTCGACCAAGAAGCCGTCGTGGCCAAAGGGCGAGTCGATCTCGTAGTAGCGGCTCGCGGGGATCATCCGCTGCAGCTCGCGCATCTCGGCCGGCGTGAAGATGATATCGGAGGTGATGCCCACCAAGAGCGTTTCGGCCGTGATCTGCCCCAACATCTTCTCAACGCCCCCGCGACCGCGCCCAACATCGTGCGTATCGAAGGCATCGAGGATCGCCACATAGGAGTAGGCGTTGTAACGGCGGCAGAGCTTCTCGCCCTGATACTGCTGGTAGGTCGAGGCGCGATGCAGCGCGGGTGCCTCCTCTCGATCCTGCTGCGTAAGGTTGTAGCCGAGCGAACCGCGATAGGTCAAGAGCCCCAGTGCACGCGCGGCGGCCATTCCCCGCATACCGGCATCGGCACGCCGCTCGCCGAAGGTTTGATCGGCCATAATGGCCATCCGCTGCGTCTCGTCGATGGCGATCGTCCACGGCGAAGCCTTTGCATCGGTGGCGATCAAGATCAGCTTATCGAAGCGCGACGGCTCCGTTACGGCCCACTCTACGGCCTGAAAGCCGCCCACCGAGCTGCCGACCAGCGTGTCGATACGGTCGATGCCGAGCGCATCGGCCAAGACCCGATGCGCCGCCACCATATCGCGGATCGTAAAGGCGGGAAAGTCGCCGTACCACGGCTGCCCCGTTGCGGGGTTCACCGTCAGCGGTCCCGTCGTTCCGTAGTGTGAGCCGAGGATGTTGGCGCAGACCACAAAGTGGTCGCGCGGATCGAGAAAACGCCCCTCTTCGACCGTATGCGGCCACCAGTCGGCCACATCGGAGTTGGCCGTCAGGGCGTGGCAGACCCAGACCACATTCGAGCGCGAAGCGTTCAGCTCGCCGTAGGTGTGGTAAGCGATCTGCAGTTCGGGGAGTTCGATGCCCGATTCAAGCCGAAAAGTGCCGTGTCGATGGAGTTGCATACATTTCATTTAGTGAGGTGCAAAGATACGATTTTTTTTGACGAATACGAATATCGAGGGCATTTTCCACAACAGAACAGGCGACCCGACGATTTTCGGCGGTGAAACATACGATTTCGCCCACTTTTTTCGTTACCTTTGCATAGCAAACGAAATGCCCGATGAAAACCGCGCAAAAGAACCCGTTACAAACCGCCGAGAACGAGCAGTTTATGGTCGGCACCTCCGACTTCTCCTACTTTGAAAACCCCGAGGGAAGGTGCGAGAACGGTGCCGTCGTGCTTATCCGCAAGGGGCACGCCGAGCTGACCCTCGACGACTATCAGGGGACGATCCGTCGCCACTCGACGATGATGATCCTGCCCGGGTCGGTGCTCTCGATACGCAACCGCTCGAAGGATTTTTTGGCCGAGTTCTTCGCCTTCACCCCCACGCTATTCTCGGAGGCCGCCTTTCGTTTGGAGCTTGACTTCATCCGCCTGATCAAGCAACATCCGGTAAACAAGCCCTCAAGCGAATCATTAAGTAACATTGATATTTGGCTAAAAATCATCAGCTACACCTACCACGACCGCGAGAATCGTTTTCGTAATACGATCATCCGCAACCGCTTGCAGAATGCCCTATTGGAGAGCTGCGACAAGGTGATGCGGATGCCCGAATTGCAGCTACACACGAATAACAACTCACGCCAAAACGAGCTCTTCACCCGCTTTATCCAGCTGATCCACCAGCACTGCTCGACGCAGCGCGAGGTGGCCTTCTACGCCCGCGAGATGTGCATCTCGACCCGCTATTTGGCAAGCATCATCCACGCCGTATCGGGGCGCACGGCCAAAGAGTTGATCGACAGCGCGGCGATCAACGAGCTGAAGTTGCTCCTCAAGACCTCCGACCTCTCGATTCAGGAGATCGCCTACCGGATGTGTTTCCCCGACCAATCGTACCTCGGCCGCTTCTTCCGCAAGCATGTCGGGATCTCCCCGTCGGCCTTCCGAATGGAGCGATAACAATCAGCTTTCAGCGACCAGCAGTCAGCTTTCAGCTTTTGATGGTTGGAATTGTGAAATTAGGGAAGTTAGAGAAGTTAGAGCGTTCTCCCTAACCTCTCTAACTTCCCTAACTTCCCTTTTCAGATCGTGCAGCCCCTACACAAACCCTTAAACAGCGCATTGAGCTAACTATACTCAATGCGCTGTTTTTATATTGCTTACAAGTGTTTCCCTATTTGCCGTAAAGTTGATTCAACAGACCGGCCAAGCGCAAGCCGCCGAGCAGGAACTGCTGCTCGATCACGGGAGCCATCGCGGCGATGTAGTCATACGAGATCTTCGAGCCCTCGGGGGTCACCTCGTAGATCTTCTTGGCGATCTGCACCGTCTGTGCAAACCAGTCGCACGGCGTGCCCTCCTGCATACGGGCGGCAAAGTCGTCGGTTACACGGTCGAGCTGGAACTGCCACTCCGAGTAGCTCCAGTTGTGCGCCGACTCGACCAACGAGCTGTCCCAGATCGAGTGCAGATTTGTTTCGCGGTTGAAATAGAGCACCTTGACGCGATTACCTCCCAAGTCGGTTGAGCGACCCGCGTGCATCGGGCAGTGCAGATCACCGACCAAGTGGATCAACATACGGAGCTGATCGAACTCCTCCTCCTTGCTCAATTTGCCCTTCTCGATCCGCTTGACGATACCGTCGATGGCGGTCAGGATATCCCCCTTCGGGTGGCGCGGTTGCGTTTCGATCGTCTCGCCCTCGTCAATGTTCATATAGTGCCAAGTCTTCGTATAGGCGTACTCGGGCGTGTGGCTGGCGTTGTCCATCCAATTCGAGTAATAGACCAGCGAGCGGCCGCCCAGCACCTCGGCTACGCGCTGTGCCGCTTCGGGCGTGAGGTGATTCTCGGCAATGTAGGCCGTGACATCGTGCCCTTTCTGTCCCCACGCAAAGGCGTTCAGCGAGAGCAAAAGAGCGAAGCAGAAAGTTGTGATTCTCTTCATTTTGTAATAGGTTGTTTAAAGTGTTTTCTATTGATTCATTGCGGCCAAGAACTCCTCGTTCGTTTCGGTCAGATCGAGCTGTTTTTGCAGGAACTCCATCGCCTCGACCGTCGTCATATCCGAGAGGTATTTGCGCAGTACCCAAGTGCGGTTCATCACCTCACGCGGCAGCAGCAGATCCTCGCGGCGCGTGCTCGATGCGATCACATCGACAGCCGGATAGACGCGCTTGTTGGCCAAGCGGCGATCGAGCTGCAGCTCCATATTACCCGTACCCTTGAACTCCTCGAAGATCACCTCGTCCATCTTCGAGCCGGTGTCGATCAGTGCCGTTGCGATGATCGTCAGCGAACCCTTCTCCTCCGTGTTACGCGCAGCACCGAAGAAGCGTTTGGGTTTGTGCAGGGCGTTGGCATCGACACCACCCGAGAGCACCTTACCCGAGGCGGGCTGCACCGAGTTGTAGGCGCGTGCCAAGCGGGTGATCGAGTCGAGGAAGATCACCACATCGTGGCCGCACTCGACCATGCGTTTCGCCTTCTCCAAGACCATCTCGGCCACCTTGACATGGCGCGAAGCCTGCTCGTCGAAGGTCGAAGCGACCACCTCGGCCTTCACATTGCGAGCCATCTCGGTCACCTCCTCGGGTCGCTCGTCGATCAGCAGAACGATCATATAGACCTCGGGGTGGTTGTCGGCAATCGCGTTGGCGATCGACTGCAGGAGCATCGTCTTACCCGTCTTGGGCTGCGCCACGATCAGCGCACGCTGCCCCTTGCCGATCGGCGAGAAGAGATCCACCACGCGGGTCGAGAGGTTGTTGTGCCCCTTGCCCGTCAGCGTAAACTTCTCGCTCGGGAAGAGCGGGGTCATATACTCGAACTGCACGCGGTCGCGGATATACTCGGGGCGCAGGCCGTTGATCTCGTTCACGCGCACCAACGGGAAGAACTTCTCCCCCTCGCGCGGCGGACGGATCGTGCCGTGCACCGTATCACCCGCCTTCAGGCCGAAGAGCTTGATCTGCGAGGGCGATACATAGATATCGTCGGGCGAATTGAGGTAGTTGTAGTCGGCCGAGCGGAGGAATCCGTAGCCGTCGGGCATGATCTCGAGGACACCCTCGCCCTCGACCTCGCCCGTGAAGTCATCCTTCGTGATCACCTCCTCGGCGGGCTGCGCCTCATACTTTGCGCGGCGATCGTATCGCTTGCGCGGCTCCTCGACGGGCTCGTTCTTGGGTTGTTCGGGGGCTGTCGGCTGCTCCTCCGCCACCGTAAGCTGCTCGGGTTGCTGTTGCGCGGCTTGGGCGGCCTGCTGCTCCATAAGCAGGAGTGCCTTCGGCTTACGACCGCGCCGTTTGGGTTGCACGACGGGCTGTTGCGCGGGCTGTTCGGCAACCGTTTCGAGAGCGGTTTCGACAAGTGATTCGGGAGTTGCGACGAGCTTTACAGGAATCAAATCAGGCCTCTCGGCCGATCTGCGTTGGGGTGCTTCCGTTGACAACACGGGAAGCAGTTCCAACTCCTCCTCGCCTGCCACAGCCACCTCGACTGCCTGCTCCTCGACCTTTGCCATACGGGGACGACGACCGCGCCGCCTCGGTTCGGCGGATACAGCGGCGGACTCTTCGGCTACCTCTTCGGCCGAGGCGACCGCACCGCCGGCGATCAGCTCGATCAGCTCGCGTTTCTTGAGTTTCGAGCCGTCGAGGCCGAGCACCTTGGCTATTTCGCGTAATTCGGGCAAACTTTTACCCGTGAGCGCATTCAAATCTTGCATAAATTGGATTGGATTGTTGATAAAGAACGATCGAACGACTGTTCGATCCGATTGATTTCGAGTGCAAAGATAGTGCAAAGATCGAAAAAAACAACCCTCCTACCCTATTTTTTTGCTCCACCCGCCCCGCGCGACCGCAAAATACCAAAAAATAGTGATTGACACGCATCGCAGAAGTTCCGATCTTTGCATCAGAAATAAAACCACGCCGTTTTATTGTTATTGTTTGTGTGTGAAAAAGCCCGCTCGAATTATTTGAGCGGGCTTTTTTGGCGATCAGTGACCGATTTTCGGTACTCGATCATTCCGCCCTGCCCGCCGAGTTTTTTTCCTCCCCGCTTTTGATTTTCAAAAACTATCACTAACTTTGTGATTGCAATCCGCAGGGTTGTACGAGATTTTTTTAGTGAAAGTGTTTCGCTGATCCTTGGTAACGAAATTTGGCGATTTTAGACGAAGGGATAACGAATACTTAAAGCACCTTGTATTGGTATGTGTAGTTGGCATATTCTGTGCCCGCTTCATACTGTGCAGGTGTGGAGTATGGTTTATTTTCGTCACGGCCACGCCAAATGCCTGTTACCAAATAAACGAATCGACTCCACACTTTCTTTATTTTTATAAATCACCATTTTAGGAG
>CAZVNR010000068.1:0-9522 GCA_964628945.1 uncultured Alistipes sp.
GACTTCGCCGGTTTCCAGTCGAACCACCTGCAGTTCTACCAATGCGCCGTGTTGGGCATTCTGCTTGGCGCATACGCCATGACCCTCCCCGCCTGCCCCGTCAGCAAGGGGGGCGAGAAGAAGTCGCTCGTCGAGGCGTTGGGGCTGCGTGCCTTTGCCCTCTTTAGGCAGAAGAAGATGGCCGTCTTTTTCATCTTCTCGATGCTCTTGGGCGTATCGCTTCAGATCACCAACGGCTTTGCCAATCCCTTTATCACCTCGTTCCGCAACATTCCCGAGTTCGCCTCGACCTTCGGTGCGAACCACGCCAACGCGCTGATCTCGCTCTCGCAGGTGTCGGAAACGCTCTGCATCCTGCTCATCCCCTTCTTTCTGAAGCGATTCGGCATCAAGAATGTGATGCTGATGGCGATGTTCGCGTGGGTGTTGCGTTTCGGTCTGTTCGGCTTGGGTAACCCGGGTGGAGGTGTGTGGATGTTCATCCTCTCGATGATCGTCTATGGTATCGCCTTTGACTTCTTCAACATCTCGGGTTCGCTCTTTGTCAATACGGAGACCGACACGACGATCCGTTCGAGTGCGCAGGGGCTCTTTATGATGATGACCAACGGTATCGGTGCCACGGTCGGTACGCTCGGTGCGCAGGCCGTTGTCAATCACTTCGTCAATGCGCAGCCCACGCCGATCGGTCAGATCGAGGGGTGGTACTCCTCGTGGCTGATCTTTGCGGGCTATGCGCTGGTCGTGGCCTTGCTCTTTGCTGTCATCTTCCGCTACAAGCACAACCCCGAGGCGGCCAAATAGCTCAACGGTCCGGCTATGAAGTGCTTTCTATCACCCGAAATGGAGCGGTTTCGCCCCTTCGTCGAGGCGTTGGATCGCTCGTTCGATGAGGGCGAGCTGATCTTCAGCGGGCGCAATACGCTGCGTGCCTTCACGGTCGAGGGCGAGCAGCTCGTCGTCAAGCAGTTTCGCACCCCGTCGGGGATCAATCGCTGGGTCTATGGCCACCTGCGCCAAAGTAAGGCGCGGCGTGCCTATGCGAATGCCGTGCAGCTCTTGGCGTTGGGCATCCCGACCCCCGAGCCGATCGCGTGGCGCGAGGATTACAGCGGCGGCCTGCTCACGACCTGCTACCTTGTCACGCGCCGATCGGAGTACCACGATCTGAAGGAGGCGACCGAGGCCTTCCCTGCGCCCCATACACTCCCGATCCTCGACGGCTTTGCCGCCTTTACGATGCAGCTCCACGAGCGGGGTGTGCTCCACGACGACTTCAACAACAGCAATACGCAGTTCCGCGAGGAGAGCGACGGCAGTTTCAGCTACGAGCTGATAGATGTGAACCGTATGGCCTTCAAAGGGCGGCCGCTCACGCGCAAGGAGGCGTTGCACAACCTGCGCCGCCTGACCTGTCCGCTCACGGCCTATGCCTATATTATGAACCGTTACGGCGAACTGCGGGGGTGGCATCCGCGCTATACGCAGCTCGATTGTGCCGAACAGTTGATCGGCTTCATCCGTCGCCGCGATTGTCGTCGCTCGTTGAAACGGCTCTTCCGAGGCAAAAAAAAAGTAACAAAATGATACGCACCATCCGCCGACTGCCGGCATTCTTGTTTAGCCTGCTGCTTGCGGCAACACCGCTCTGTTTGGCGGCCGAACCGCTTATTGTCCCTGTTCCGCGCCCTGCGCTGATCGAACAGGCCGCATCGGGACACTTCTGCCTAACGGCCGACACGCGCCTTGTCGCCGACTGCACGCTGCGCAATCCGGCCGAGCGGTTCGTCGAGATGATGCAGCCGCTCCTCGACGGGCAACGGCTCTCGATCGCCCGCACGGGTAGGGGAGTCCGGCTGCAATTGGACAAACAGTTGCCGCGCGAGGGGTATCGGCTCGAGATCACCGAGCAGGGAATCGAGCTTCGAGGCGGTGACGAGGCGGGTGTGTTCTATGGTCTGCAAACGCTGCGGCAGTTGGTCTCGGCGCATGCGGGGGTGATCCCCTGCTGCATGATCGGCGATGCCCCCAACTTTGCCTATCGCGGTGCTCATATGGATGTCGTGCGCCACTTCTTCACGGTCGAGGAGGTGAAACGCTACATCGACATCCTCGCTACGCACAAACTCAACCGCCTCCACTGGCATTTGACCGATGATCAGGGGTGGCGCATCGAGATCAAACGCTATCCCGAACTGACGGCACGCGGCGCGAAACGCAACGAGACGCTCATCGGCCACTGCCTCCGTTCGACAACCTACGACGGTGTCCCCTACGGCCCCTACTTCTATACGCAGGAGGAGATCCGCGAGGTGGTTGCCTACGCCGCCGCACGCTACATAACGATCATTCCCGAGATCGAGATGCCGAGCCACAGCCAAGCCGCCCTGCACGCGTTGCCGTGGTTGGGGTGCGAGGAGCAGTCGGTCGAGGTGTGGTGTCATTGGGGCGTGTCGCCCGAGGTGTTGTGCGGTGGTAAGGAGAGCACCTATACCTTCTTGGAGAATGTGCTGACCGAAGTGATCGACCTCTTCCCCTCGGAGTATATCCACATCGGCGGCGACGAGTGCCCGAAGGATCGTTGGCGCGCATGCAAACACTGCCAAGCCCGCATCCGCGAACTGGGGTTGAAGGACGAGGGAACGACCCGCACGGCCGAGGAGCAGTTGCAGAGCTACCTCACGCAGCGTGTCGAGCGATTCCTCCACGCCCACGGTCGGCGCATCATCGGTTGGGACGACATCCTTGCGGGTGGTGTTTCGCCCTCGGCTACCGTGATGTCGTGGCAGGGGACGAAAGGGGGTATCTACGCCGCGCAACACGGCAATCAGGTCGTGATGACCCCGATGGAGTACTGCTACTTCGACTTCTACCAGACCGAGAGCCGCGAGGGCGAAGGGCTGGCCATCGGCGGATGGGTACCCTTCGAGAAGGTCTATCAGTGGGATCCCTACGCAGGGCTGAACGCCGACGAGCAACGATTCATTATCGGCCTGCAGTGCAACCTGTGGAGCGAGTATATCCCCGATTTCAACCACCTGCAACGGCTGTTGCTGCCGCGTTTGGCCGCACTCGCAGAGGTGCAGTGGGCTACCGATCGGCGCGACGAAACGACGATTCGTTCGCGTATGGAGGTACTGCGCCGACTCTACGACCGCTACGGGTGGTGTTATGCTCCCTACTACTTCGAGGGGCGTAAATAGGCCGAAAAGGGCAGTAAATGAAAAAAAAGAGGCGTTGATTGTTGGCGGAAAGAGTTTTTTTGCTACCTTTGTACTGATTATGACGAACTTTTTTGCATACGGCTTTTTTTACTTCTTTTTTGCGATGACGAAAAGGGGCGAGAAGATGTGCGTATGCTAAACCAAAAGCACAAAGCGAAAATCCCGCTCCGAACACTACGGAGTGGGATTTTTTAATGAACAACCGAATATGAAACAGGTAACCATACAGGGCATTGCAGGCTGTTTCCACGAGACGGCCGCCCACAAATTCTTCGGCGACGAGCCGATCGAGGTGATCCCATGCGACAGCTTCGAGGAGCTCTTCGAGCGGTTAGACGGTGACAACGCGCTGATGGGCATCGCCGCGATCGAGAATACGATCGCCGGATCGTTATTGCAGAACCACGAGCTGCTGCGCCGTTCGCATCTGCGCATCGTTGGCGAGGAGAAGATCCGCATCTCGCATGTGCTCTGCGCGCTGCCCAATCAGCAGTTGAGCGAGATCGAGGAGGTGCGCTCGCACCCCATCGCGCTGATGCAGTGCGAACGCTTCCTCAAACAGCTCCCTGCGGCCCGCATCGTCGAACGCGACGACACGGCCGGTTCGGCGCGTGAGATCGCCGAGGGCGGACTGCGCGGCGTGGCGGCAATCTGCGGCGAGGATGCAGCGAAGATGTACGGCTTGGAGATACTGGCGCACGCCATCGAGACCAACCGCCACAACTTCACCCGCTTCTTGGTCTTGGCCGACCGCGACAACGCCCCGACGGTCGGCGATGCCGATAAGGCCTCGTTCCTCTTCACGCTGCCCCATACGCAGGGGTCGTTGTCGAAGGTGCTCACCGTCCTCTCGTTCTACGATGTGAATCTGACGAAGATTCAGTCGTTGCCGATCATCGGACGCGAGTGGGAGTACCGCTTCTATATTGATGTCACCTTCGAGCGGCTGGAGCGTTACCGCCAAGCGGTCGAGGCCGTTCGTCCGTTGACGAGCGACTTCCTGATCCTCGGCGAGTACCGCGAGTGTCCCAACCCCACGCTATAAAAAGAACCTATCATAAACGAATCAAACCACAGAGAACTATGAACGATCTTCAACCGATAACTTTTCAAGGACTTGACACCGCCCGTCCGCTGATTATTGCCGGCCCTTGCAGTGCCGAAACCGAGGAACAGGTGCTCACGACCGCCCACGCCTTGGCGCGTAAGGGGGTACAGATCTTCCGTGCCGGCATCTGGAAACCGCGCACGAAACCCGGGGGCTTCGAGGGGGTCGGCCGCGTCGGAATGGAGTGGCTGCGCCGCGTGAAGAGCGAGACGGGGATGTTCACGGCAACCGAGGTGGCCACGCCCGCGCATGTCGAGGTGGCACTGGTCGGCGGTGTCGATCTGCTCTGGATCGGTGCCCGCACGGCTGCCAACCCCTTTGCGATGCAGGAGGTGGCCGATGCGCTAAAGGGGGTCGATGTGCCCGTCTTGGTCAAGAACCCCGTCAGCCCCGATCTCGAGCTGTGGATCGGCGCACTCGAGCGCATCTACAACGCCGGCATTCGCCGTTTGGGAGCGATCCATCGCGGTTTTACTTGGGTCGATAAGAGCCTCTACCGCAACCATCCCTACTGGTCGATTCCGATCGAGCTGCGCCGCCGTATTCCGAACATCCCGCTCTTCTCGGATCCGAGCCACATCGGCGGCAAGCGCGAACTGATCGCACCGCTCTCGCAGCAGGCAATGGATCTGGGCTTCGACGGCCTGATCGTCGAGTCGCACTGCTCGCCTGATCAGGCGTGGAGCGACAAGGCGCAACAGATCGAGCCGGAGACGCTCGCCTTTATTTTGAATAATTTGGTAATCCGCGATATGAATACAACGACCGAGAATCTGAACGAGCTGCGCCGCGAGATCGACAAGCTCGACAACGAACTGTTGGAACTGTTGGCACGCCGTATGAGCGTGTCGCACGATATTGGCATGTACAAGAAGGCGCATCAGATGCCCGTCCTGCAGGCACAACGCTACGAGGAGATCTTGGAGCGCCGCGCCCGACAGGCCGTCGAGCTGGGGATGGACCGCGAGTTTATGCGTACGGTGATGCAGGCGATCCACGAGGAGTCGATCCGCCAGCAGATGAAGGTGCTGGAGTAAAGCACAAAAGCGAAATCTTCGACTTGGAGATTTGCGAATTTTATACTACCTTTGTCGGCGCGAAAAGGAAAGGTGCAGGAGTGGTTGAACTGGCTCGCCTGGAAAGTGAGTAAACGCCAAAAGTGTTTCAGGGGTTCGAATCCCCTCCTTTCCGCAACGGATAAAGGCAGAGGAAGGATGGCAGAGTGGTCGATTGCGGCGGTCTTGAAAACCGTTGATCTTCACGGATCCGGGGGTTCGAATCCCTCTCCTTCCGCAACGATTGGAAACGGCAACGGCAGAACTTTGTTCTGTCGTTTTTTTGTTTATATGTGCGGGGGTTGCGCGATCAATTGTGTTTAATTTTCAATGGTGATCGCGCGACGGCTTCGCCGTTCGAATCCCTCTGCCAACCAAAGTCGCAAGGATGCCTGCGGCGGCGCAAGGGAAAGGCGTCACGGAGCGAGCTTGCTCGCGTGCCGCACCTGTCGCCACAAAAAAACGCTTGGAGTTTGGCTCCAAGCGTTTTCCGTACATTAGGGGGTGGAAGAAGGGGCTCGAACCCTCGACCTTCGGAACCACAATCCGACGCTCTAACCAACTGAGCTACATCCACCATGTCGGTTAACTTCCGCTAACCGAGGTGCAAATGTACGGTAAAAATTTATTCTATGCAAGAAAAACGGAGATAAATGGCTGTTTTTTTTGAAATTTTCTCCTGCATAGCATCTCTATAGGGCAGAAAAAGCGGATGGTTGACCCAAGAGAAGAGGAACCAAGGGAGAGGCCAACACTTTGGTGTTTAACAAAAAATTACTACCTTTGTAAATATTGGGGCAGAGTCTCCTTGCCAAAGAGGCGGCCCGATGAGTTGTTGTAATTAAATTTTTCTGACATGAAACGCTTTTTCACCTTTTTTACCGCGGTCTTGATGCTTGCCGTGATCGGTTGTTCGGAGGGTTCCGACACTCCAGATAATCCTAACCCCAACCCCGATAACTATAAGATCTACTACACGACAACGGACGAAAAACCCATTTATCACCGCTATACCTACGGTGTGGATTTGGTATCGAATACCTATGAGAATGGCGTAGGTGTGATGATCTTCGATGGGGAGGTTGAGGTCATTCGAGATAAGTTCATGTACGCTCAATCAACGCTCAAGACGATTGATCTGCCCGCCTCAGTCAAGGATATCCGTTATGGAGCCTTCAGCTACTGCGGTTATTTAGAGCGTGTTACTATTCGCGAGGGGGTTACCGATATTGGAAGTCAGGCTTTCTATGGTTGCGCAATAAAGGAGTTCACTATTCCGAACAGTGTTACAAAGGTTAGTAGCGAAGCCTTCGGTAATTGTAAGTCCTTAGAGAAACTCTATGTCGGTTGTGGTGTAACCTTTTTTGGTAGCAGTGCCTTTGAGAATTGCGAGAAGTTAAAAGAGGTCTACATCACCGATCTGAAGGCTTGGTGCAATATCACTTTCTCGGGCTATGCTCCCCACCAGACCACGGCGGTCAACCCCCTCTCGTACGGAGCAACACTCTATCTAAATGAGGAGCCTGTAACCGACGTAGTGATTCCTGAAGGGGTAACCACGCTTCAGGATGGGGTGTTCTTCGGGTGCAGCAGTTTGGAGAGCGTTACGATTCCCGAGCAAGTTAACGAGATTGGTTCACAGGTCTTCAACGAATGTCTGAACCTCAAGAAGGTCTACTGCCGCCCCACCACGCCACCTGCAGCACTCCCCATGGAGTGGTGGAACAGCGCGGGACAGTACTTCTATTATTGGTATGCCTTTGATGACATTACCGAGGTAGATGGTAGAATCTATGTCCCCGAGGAGTCTGTCGAGGCATACAAGACGGCCTTCATGTGGGAAGAGTACGCCAACTGCATCACGGGCTACGACTTCTAAACCCGTTTATCAAGACTCGGCAGACTCGTCCTCTCTTCGAGGATGGGTCTGCCTATTTCTAATGTCTGCCAAATTGTCAGTTGCATACAAAATGTTTGTCAATTTTACTGCTAAAGCATGGGGTTACCTCCCTTTGGCACACCTATTGATGGACTGCCCCTCAAAACAGAGAACGAACAACAAAAAAGTATAACAATTAAAACCAAAAAACTATGCATGTAAAACCGTTATCGGATCGGGTGTTGATTCTCCCGAATCCCGCAGAAGAGAAGACCGCAGGCGGTCTGTTTATCCCCGACACGGCCAAAGAGAAGCCCCTTGCAGGTAAGGTGGTAGCCGTCGGCCCGGGCACGAAGGATGTAAAGATGGAGGTCAAGGAGGGCGACACGGTGCTCTATGGCAAGTACTCGGGTCAGGAGATTCAGATCGACGGCACGGAGTATCTGATTATGCGCCAGAACGACATCTTGGCAATTATCTAATGGTAAGTGACTAAATTTAAGGAACAACAACTATGGCAAAAGAGATTAAATACAATGTAGAGGCGCGTGAACTCTTGAAGGAGGGTGTTGATGCGCTGTCGAATGCAGTGAAGGTGACGCTGGGTCCGAAGGGTCGCAATGTGATCATCGACAAGAAGTTTGGTGCACCGCAGATCACGAAGGACGGTGTGTCGGTAGCCAAGGAGGTCGAGCTGGAGGATCCGTTCGCCAACATGGGTGCCCAGATGGTCAAGGAGGTCGCCTCGAAGACGAACGACGATGCCGGTGACGGTACGACGACCGCAACGGTCTTGGCGCAGGCCATTATCGGGGTGGGTCTGAAGAATGTGACGGCCGGTGCCAACCCGATGGATCTGAAGCGCGGTATCGACAAGGCCGTTTCGACGGTGGTTGCTTCGCTCCGCGAGCAGTCGCAGGAGGTGGGTTCGGACTACGCCAAGATCGAGCAGGTGGCTACGATCTCGGCCAACAACGACTCGAACATCGGTAAACTGATCGCCGAGGCGATGGCGAAGGTCAATAAGGAGGGCGTGATCACGGTCGAGGAGGCCAAGGGCACCGAGACGCATGTCGAGGTGGTCGAGGGTATGCAGTTCGATCGCGGTTACATCTCCGCCTACTTCATCACCGACACGGAGAAGATGGAGGCACAGATGGATAAGCCCTACATCCTTATCACGGATAAGAAGATCTCGACGATGAAGGAGCTGATGGGCGTGCTGGAGCCGGTGGCACAGAGCGGTCGTGCGCTGGTGATCATCGCCGAGGATGTCGATGGCGAGGCCCTCTCGGCACTCGTGGTGAACAAGCTGCGCGGTGCGTTGAAGATCGCCGCCTGCAAGGCCCCGGGCTTTGGTGACCGCCGCAAGGAGATGTTGGAGGATATCGCTACGCTGACCGGTGCAACGGTGATCTCGGCCGATAAGGGTATGAAGCTCGAGGATGCCTCGCTGCAGATGCTCGGTACGGCCGATAAGGTGACCCTCTCGAAGGAGAACACGACGATCGTCGATGGTGCCGGCTCGAAGGAGGCGATCGCTGCCCGTGTGGCACAGATTCGCGCCTCGATCGAGAAATCGACCTCGGACTACGACCGCGAGAAGTTGCAGGAGCGTCTGGCGAAGTTGGCCGGCGGTGTAGCCGTCCTCTATGTGGGTGCCGCTACGGAGGTTGAGATGAAGGAGAAGAAGGATCGCGTCGATGACGCGCTGGCCGCTACGCGTGCTGCCGTTGAGGAGGGTATCGTCCCGGGCGGTGGTGTGGCTTACATTCGCGCTACGCAGTGCCTCGAGGGTATGAAGGGCGAGAACGACGACCAGACGACCGGTATTCAGATCATCAAGCGTGCCATCGAGGAACCGCTGCGCCAGATCGTGGCCAACGCCGGTGGCGAGGGTTCGGTCGTAGTGAACAAGGTGCGCGAGGGTGAGGGTACCTTCGGTTACAACGCCCGCGACGATCGCTACGAGGATATGATCGCAGCCGGTATCATCGACCCGACGAAGGTGTCGCGTGTCGCACTGGAGAACGCCGCCTCGATCGCCTCGATGTTCCTCACGACGGAGTGCGTCTTGGCCGAGAAGAAGTCGGATCAACCCGCTATGCCGCCGATGCCCGCCGGCGGAATGGGCGGAATGATGTAAAAAAAGCATCCCCCGATCGACCAACGATCGGGGGATGCTTTTTTACAATTCAAAATGTCCCGTCCTGAAATAGCGTTACACAAAAAATGTAAAGCTATGGAAGAAAACAG
>CAZVNR010000069.1:0-9461 GCA_964628945.1 uncultured Alistipes sp.
ACATCCGCGACTACCTCTCGGCGATCGACGATGTGGCGAAGGAGCCGTGGGCCGACGAGGAGCGCATGGGTTGCGTGGGTGCCTCGTATGGCGGCTATTCGGTCTATTTCTTGGCCGGTTGCCACGAAAAGCGTTTCAAGGCCTTTATCTCGCACTGCGGCATCTTCAACTTCGAGGCGATGTATGGGCAGACCGAGGAGCTGTGGTTCGTCAATAACGACTACGGCGGTGCCTACTGGGAGAAGCAGAACGCCGTAGCGCAGCGTTCCTACGCCAACTCGCCGCATAAGTTTGTCGATAAATGGGATACGCCGATTCTGATCTTCACGGGCGAGTACGACTTCCGCATCTCCTACATGCAGTCGATCGAGGCCTTCACGGCCGCCCGTCTGCACGGCATTCCGGCTCGTTTGGTCGAGTTCGAGAACGAGGCACACCAAGTCTTCAAGCCGCAAAATTCGCTCGTTTGGAACCGTGAGTTCTTCGGCTGGCTCGATAAGTATCTGAAGTAGCCCGACAGCAATCGGGTTCATACAGCAAAACGGTCGAGAATGTGTTACATTTTCGACCGTTTTTTTTCTACATTCGTTGTTTCTTGAGAAATAAATCCCTAATTTTGGGAAACGATTTTAACCACCAACCAAAATGAAAAAAATCTTCCTCTTTCTGACGGCAGCCGTGCTCTTCACGGCCTGCTCCGACAAGTATGACGACAGCGCACTGCGCAACGAGCTGGATGATCTGAAGGACAAGGTTTCGGCCTTGGAGCAGCAGATCAGCGCCTTGCGCCAAGCAGCCGCGACGATCAACGACGAGATCGCCGCCATGTCGGCCATCGCCAACGGCATAGCCATCACACAGGTCGAGTCGATCGCCGACGGCTACAAGATCACCTTCTCGAACGGCAAGAGCTACGAGATCACCAAAGGCGCGAAGGGCGACAAGGGCGATCAGGGCGATCAGGGCGAAAGCGGCGCACCGAGCAACCCGCTGCTACGCATCAACGGCGAGGGGTATTGGCAGGTGAGCTACGACGGCGGCACGACATGGGAGTACCCCAACGGCGAGCAGATCTCGGCCTTTGGCTCGGAGGGCGACAAGGGAGCCGACGGTGCGCAGGGTATCACGCCGCAGCTCGGTGTCGATGACGAGGGTTACTGGATCGTCAGCTACGACGAGGGGGCTTCGTGGGCACGCCTGAAGGATCAATCAGGCAGCGATATAAAGGCCGTAGCCGAAGGGACGGCGACCGCCCCAGCGACCGAATCGCACTTCGCTTCGGTGACGCTTTCGGCAGATGGTTCGACTTTGGAGATCGTCTTGGCCGGTTCGACCGATGTCATCTCGATCCCCGTCGGCGGCAAGGCATTGGTGACGATTAAGTTGGACGACAAGGCCGTCGAGGGGGTACAGACCTTCACCAAGGGTGAGAGCCGCACCTACACGATCGAGGCCGCAGCGCAGTATCTGTCGCTCGTCGGTTATCCCGAGGGGTGGCAGGCCGTGCTGGAGGCGCAGCAGCTGACCGTAACGGCACCCGCCACCACCGTCGCCGCCGCTACGCGTGCAACGGCCGACTCGGAGTCGGAGATCTCGGTCTTGGTGGTACTTCAGAACGGGATGGCGACCGTCGCCCGTATCGAGGTAGCGATCAACGGCGAGGAGCCTGCGCCCAATCCCGATCCCGAACCAACCCCCGACCCCAATCCCTCGACGGGCGAAGAGAAGGTCTATCGCTTGGTGGCTGCGGAGCTGACGGCCGACGAGTTGGGCATTCCGAGCAACAAGGCCGGCTTGCAGAGTGCGACCGGTCCGCACAGCTGGACGCTCAACGGCGTAACATTCGAGTCCTTCATGGTGCACTCGACGACAAACAACTCGGCCGACGAGAGCACGCCCGTCTTCTACTTCTACAAGGAATCGACGGCCGGTCTGACCTACCTGAAGAACACCTCGTCGCTGGGCGAGATCGTTTCGGTCAAGCTGATGCTGATCGACAGCGGCAAGAAGAAGGGCAATGTCTTCACGATGGTCGAGCGGGTCGGCGGCGTGGAGCAGAGCGTGCTCTCGTCGAACGACAACACGACCGCCGAGGAGCATCTCTACACCTTCACGGCCGGCAACGACGGTACCTTCTGTTTCAAGGGGGGCGATCAGGACGGCAAGGTCTTATCGTTCGAGATCACCTATAAATAGTGCACCAAACGTAGCGAAACGATTATGAAACGATTTCTTCTTCTATTGGGAACGCTTTCGGGCGCACTGTTTTGGAGCTGCTCGGATGGCTACGACGACACGCAGATAAAGAGCGACCTTGCATCGCTTGCCGCCCGTATCGAGGCGGTAGAGCAGGCGTTGGTCGTGATCAATCAAGACCTCACGAGCTATGCGCGATTGGTCGAGGTGCTGAAGGGAACGCGCTACATCACCTCGGTCAGCGAACGCGACGGCGTGGTGACGATCACCTACAACGACCACTCGGTCACCACCCTCTCGTCCGGCAGCAAGGGCGACAAGGGTGACAAAGGCGATACGGGTGACAGCGGCCCGATGGGTGCGGTCGAGATGCCGCTGCTGAAGATTGACCCGACGGACGGCTGTTGGTATATCTCCTACGACCGCCTGACTTGGGAGCTCATCACCGACGAGGAGGGCAACCCGATCGTCGGCACGGGCAGCACGGGTACAGACGGCGAGCGCGGCGCGACGGGTACAGTACCCCTGCTCGGGGTCGATGCGGACGGTTACTGGACGATCGACTACGGCACGGGAGCGGTGCGCCTGACCGACACGAAGGGGCATCCCGTCATGGCCGACCCCTCGAAGTTGCCGGTCGGATACTTCACCCACGCCGAGCTATCGGGCGAAGAGCTGGTCGTAACACTCACAACGGGCGAAGAGCTCACGATCCCGATCAGCGGCGATTTCCGCTTCGAGCTCACCTTTGCGGCCATTGAGGAGTTTGCGACGGGTGCGAAGCGCAGCTTCCCGCTCGACCAGAAGGGGGTGGCGGAGATCGCCATCGAACGCCCTGCGGGTTGGAGCGTGCAGGTGACCGAAACGACCGTCGAAGTGACCGCCCCCGAGCGGGCAAGCTCGGGCGTGCTGACTCTCTACGCCGCCTCGGCCAACGGGCTGTTGCGTGTCGTGACGACGAAGGTTCAGACCACCGTATCGACCTCGGCCGGTGAGGTCGATGTCACACAGCTCTACGGCTACGGCGCAGCCACGACGGGTGGCACGGGGGCAACGGCCGCCAACACCCACCACTTCAACAGCGGCACCGCCTTCTGCGACTGGCTGAAGTTGCGCGAGAAGAACAAATCGACCACGCCGGCCATCGTCTGGTTGAGCGGCACCTTCACCGCCGCCGACGGGCGCGACAGCAGTTCGCCGTGGTTCGACATCAAGCGCACGAGCAACATCACAATCTACGGCACGGACGGTTTCCGGATGCAGCATGTCGGCTTCTTCCTCAACGAGGCGCAGAACATCATCCTGCGCAACATCTATATCGTGATGCCGAAAGCCGACAACGGAGCCGACGGAATCTCGATGCAGGAGAGCAAAAATGTGTGGGTCGATCACTGCACCTTCGAGTCGGTCAATCAGACGAAGGACTACGAGGATGGTTCGTGCGACATCACCCACGCAACGAGCGGCGTGACCGTATCGTGGTGCCACTTCATCAAGACGCAGAAGTCGTCGCTCGTCGGCCACTCGAACTCGAACACCGAGGATAAGGCGATCACGGCGACCTACCACCACAACTTCTTCGACGGTTCGTCGTCGCGCCATCCGCGCGTGCGTTTCGGGCGCGTGCATGTCTATAACAACTTCTTCAACGGCTGTACGACCTACGGCGTGGGGAGTGCCTACGAGGCGATGGTGCTCGTCGAACACAACTGCTTCGACGGTGTGCGCCTTCCGACCGACATCTGCACCTACCCCGCCAAGCCGAGCGGATCGTCGTGGGTGTCGAATCTGACGGGCAGCGTGGCGGGCTTCCTCTACGCCGAGAACAACGAGCTACTGAACCGTCCGGCCGATGCTACCGACCCCTACCCGATGACCAATGTCGAGTACAAGGCCTACAACGGCGAGAAGATCGCAACGCCCTATGTCTATGCCGACTTCTGCCCCGACTACACCTACGCCTACAACCCCGCCTCGGAGGTGGCAGCCATCGTGCGAGCCGGTGCCGGTGTGGGCAAAATGAACGGCTACGCCGAGGCACCCTATGCGGCCGACAACGGAGCAGGACAGCAATAAAAATTCAAAATTAAAAATTCAAAATGCAAAATTAATCTTGTCATCCCGACAGAGCCGAAGGCGACGAGGGATCTTCCTTATTTGGCTGTCAGCGACCAATTTCGATAGGCCCTATCGGTCTATTTGTTTGTAAGCCGCCGTCACAGCGAGCGAATTGTAGTAAACGGAGCTGTTCGACAACCTCTTTTGATAGATTTCGGGCGGGCAACCACTCTATGATAACAAACACGATACGCTATGGAGCAACAGATTCGATTCATCACAGCGGGCGATCGGCTCTCACTCGAGGGAATTCCGGCACTGGAGGGGCGGTCGGGCCGCATCGACAAGGAGGGGATGGCCTTCATCTACGGGGCGGGGCACGCGCTCTACATCGCCAACGCACGGACGGGCAAGGTGCGCCAATTTGCCACCGAGGGCGGACAGTTGTTGGTCAACGACAGCGAGATCGACTATGCAGCGATTACCGCAGCCTGCGAGCACGGTCTGCACAATGCCGAGCGGAAGGTGATCCGCTACGCCTCGATCGAGCGTTGGAGCGACTTCGACGAGGGGTTGTGTGCGATCTCGTGGATGCTCTACCCCGACGGTCGCTACTTCGCCGACAGCGACGGCTACGGGATGGAGGATTGCGACGAGGAGATCGCCTACGCCGTCATCAACCGCGATCTGGAGATCGTCGCCCCCTTTCGCCCGATGCGGCGAGCCGACGACTACCTAAACGCAACAAAGCTGATAACCCAAAAAGAGAATGCCCTATGAGTTTTGACTATTTAGACGACCTCTTCGGCAAGGAGCGGCCGACCACACCCCGCTATGCCGCCGTTGAGCAGGAGGCGATCCGCCTGCTCATCCGGCTCCATCGCGGGCAGCTCTCCTACGATGCCTTCTGCGACGGATTCACGGCCGTACAGCAGCAGCTGATCGAGCTGGACGACCACATGGTTCGCGCGGGTGATCCGTTGTGGCTGAACCAACTGATCGGGTTCCACTTCATCAAGTGGCGCAAATGGCACCACCTGCGCCGTATGCACCGCGAGCACCCCGAACAATTCAACACCCCCGAACTGGAGGCGCAATACCGCGACATCGAGCAGATGAATTTCGACGGGCAACTCTTGGAGCAGTGCCGCCGTTGCTTGGAGGAGCTGAGCCACAAAATGCCCGCCGCGAACGAGGAACAAGCGGAGAACGACAGCCACGCATAATTCAACAAAAAACAATACCACTATGAAACGCCTGACGCACATTTTCTACGCGCTGCTCGGTGTAGCAGCCCTGATCCTGACCACGCTCGCGGCCGCCGGCCGTTTGGCTTGTCGCACGCTCCGCAAGGGGTGGCGCAATCGTCCGAAGTGGCTCCGCCGCACGATCAAAGCAGCCGTCGCGGTGGGGATCGTGTGGATGATCTACACGATCGGCCACGCCTACTACAAGAACAACTACGGCCGTATCGGTTGGCACGACACGATCCTCTCCGAGACGGTCGAGTCGCACCACTTCCGCGACGGCTCGGAGCGCATCTACAACACGCTGACCGAGCAGTACACCACCGGCCGAATCAATTGGATCTCGGAGGTATCGAAGACGGACTCGATCGTCGTCTATGCCCTGCCCCATCGACGCGGCTACATCTGCGCCCGCACGGGTGAGATTCTGATCGATGCCGAGCAGAACCGCTACACCAAGGCGTGGATCTTCTCCGAGGGGTTGGCCGCCGTGAAGAAGGAGGGTCGAATCGGCTTTATCAACCGCCAAAACGAGTTCGTCATTCCCCTCCACTTCCACGATGCCTACCTTGCGGATTTGGATGATGCCTACCATGTCTTCCATAACGGCCGCTGCATCGTCGGTGACGAGAACGGTCTGTTGGGAGTAATCGACACGGCGGGTCGTTGGGTGATCGAACCGCGCTACACGCAGATCGCACGATCGGCAGCGAACGACTGGTTCGTGGTGAGCGACGACTACCTTGATGGCGTGGTCGATGCCGCAGGCAAGGAGATCTACCCGACCATCTACGACACGATCACCATCTCGGAAGAGGGCATCACGCTCACGCGCGAGGGGCGCATGTGGCAGGAGGACTTCACGGGGAAGGTGATCCGCCGCGACCTCTTCGATGCCTCCAGCTGGCTCAATTACGCCGACGGCTACAACGAAGAGGGAGCGCTGGCCTACACCTTGTCGAACTATATGAAGTATCGCATCGGCGGATACTACGGTCTGCTGGATCGTCGCACGGGCGAGCTCATCACGCCGGCGATCTATGAGGACATCAACGCCCTCTCACCCACCCTCGTCGAACTGCAGGATCCCGATACCTACGACTGGTTCACCCTCTGTGTGGAGTAGCCGCCGAGAGCCTTTACGACACCAAAAAACACACCTTCGGACAGTTTTTTTTCTGCCGAGGTGTGTTTTTTTTGTTGTAAGCGCGTATCTTTGTAGGGATGAAATGCGCGATGGATACTTTTTGTGAATTGGGACGACGGCTCACGGCCTTCGGATCGACCGAGGCGACCGAAGCGGTCATCGCGGCGGCGTGTCGTGCGAATGCGTGGTTTACGCCCCGCTCGATCGTGGCGGCGGTCGAGGCGATTCGGTGTGAGCTGCTCGACCGCGAGCGGCTCGCGGCGTGGCTTGCGCCCTATGCCGTGCCCGTTGAGCAGGCAAAAAAGATCCTGATCATCGCCGCCGGAAACATCCCCCTTGTGGGCTTTTTCGATCTGCTGTGCGTGGTCGTAAGCGGCCACCGTGCGTGGGTGAAGCCCTCGTCGAAGGATCGCGTGCTGACCCAATACCTCATCGAGGAGCTGCACACGATCAACTCGGCGCTCCCCGTTTCGCTCTACGACGGAGAGGCGCAACCCGATGCCGTGATCGCCACGGGCAGCGACAATACGAATCGCTACTTTCGCGCCCAATACCACGACATTCCGACCCTGCTGCGCGGTTCGCGGCAGTCGGTGGCGGTGCTCACGGGCGACGAGAGGGAGGAGGAGCTGCGCGGTTTGAGCGAGGATATTTGGTTGCACAACGGGTTGGGGTGTCGCAATGTATCGCTCGTGATGCTCCCCGAGGGGGGCGTGTTTCCGCAGCTTGTGCTCCCCGAACTCCACCCGAGCTACCGCAACAACTACCGTCAGCATCGCGCCCTGCGCACGATGTACGGCCATCGGTTTCAGGATCTGGGCGGGGCTTTGGTCGTCGAGCAGGAGCACTTCCCGCGTGCATTGAGCGAGCTGTCGCTCATTCGCTACCGCTCGACGGAGGAGGCCGAGCAGTGGTTAGCGGCACACGACCGCGAGATCCAGTGCGTCGTGGCACGCTCGATCGCCCATCCGCGCCGTGTCGATTTCGGTCGGGCGCAACACCCTGCGCTGACCGACTACCCCGATGCGGTCGATGTCATTGCATTTTTGGAAACAATATAGTATCTTTGTTCATCGTTGAACCCACAAAAAAGAAGAAACACTATGTCGATGGTATTCCGATTCAGAATGTTGAGCGACGAGAACGATCGTTTCTTACGCGACTACGAGGTGTTGTACGATATGACACTGCTCGAGTTTCACGAATTTCTGCTCGAGGCACTCGAGTATGAGCCGTGCATGGCCTCCTTCTTCACGGCCGACAACCGCTGGGAAAAGCTGCGCGAGTTTACCCTGATGGATATGGGTGAAGGGGGCGAGGATGCACCCGAGCCGATGGCCGAGGTGCGCTTGGGGCAGATCATCCACCGCCTGCGCGACCGGCTGATCTACCTCTTCGACCTCTTCGGAGACCGCGCCTACTATCTGGAGCTGACCGGTGCCTGCGAAGCCGATCCCGAGGCGCACTACCCGCGCGAGATCTATGCCGTGGCCGATGTGCCCGACCAGTACGACCCCTCGAAGACGGTCATCGAGGACGACGGCTCGATCTTCGACGATGTGATGAGCGAGTTCGAGGATTTCGACGGCGACGACAACTACGACGATGAGTATTAAGCGGTTGGTGGTGATCGTCGGCCCGACGGGGTGCGGCAAGACGGCGTTGAGTATCCGCCTTGCCGAGCACTTTCGCGCACCGATCATCTCGACCGATTCACGCCAATTCTATCGCGGCCTTGCGATCGGCACGGCGCAACCTACGGCCGAGGAGCTCTCCCGCGCCGAGCACCACTTCATCGCAAGCCACGATCTCGAGGACGAGATCAACTGCGGCCGCTACGAGGTGATGGCCTTGGAGCGGCTGGAGCAGCTCTTCGCAGCGCACGACACGGTGATCGCCGTCGGCGGCTCGGGGCTCTATGTGCGGGCCTTGTGCGAGGGGATGGACGACCTGCCCGAAGCAGACGAGGCGTTGCGCCGCACGCTGACCGAACGCCTCGAACGCGAGGGTGTCGCAGCCTTGTCCGAGGAGCTGCAGCGGCTCGATCCCGCCTACTACGCCGAGGTCGATCGGCAGAACCCCGCCCGCGTGATGCGTGCCTTGGAGGTCTGCCTGCAGACGGGGCAACCCTACTCGTCGCTGCGCAAGGGCGAACGCCACGCCCGTCCCTTTCAGATCATCAAAATCGGTGTCGATCTACCCCGCGAGGAGCTGTACGACCGCATCAACCGACGGGTCGATGCGATGATGAGCGAGGGTTTGGAGGCCGAGGCGCGTGCTGTCTATCCGCATCGTGCGCTTAATTCGTTGCAGACGGTGGGCTACAAGGAGCTCTTCGCCCACTTCGACGGGGTGATCTCGCTGGAGGAGGCCGTCGAACTGATCAAACGCAATTCACGCCGCTACGCCAAGCGGCAACTGACATGGTTCCGGCGCGACGAGGAGGTGCACTGGTTCCGCCCCGACGACGAGCTACGGATAATTCCTTTCGTAAATGCTTGCTCAAATTAAACTTTTTGTTTATATTTGCAACGCTTTTTCATAACAATAGAGGTTTTATAGGTGGCTCGGATGGTGGAATAGGTAGACACGCCGGACTTAAAATCCTGTGGGCAGTAATGCCCGTACGGGTTCGATTCCCGTTCCGAGTACGGAAGACCGCGACAGATGTGAATCTGACGCGGTTTTCTGGTTTAATTACACAACGGTCGCACTACGCGATCTTTACGGGATTTTGGGCTCACTGTAGATTTTCGGTATGTATCGTCCTAAAAAAGCGTTACAGGATTTGATACAAAAATAATTAAAGTTTT
>CAZVNR010000070.1:0-9189 GCA_964628945.1 uncultured Alistipes sp.
TGGTGATGCAGGGCAAGAAGTCGAACTACGACACGGATGTCTTCCAGCCGACGATCGGCCGCATTGCCGAGCTCTCGGGCAAGCCCTACGGCGTGGACGAGAAGTGCGATGTGGCGATGCGCGTTATTGCCGACCACCTGCGCGCCATCTCGTTCTCGATCGCAGACGGCCAGCTGCCGTCGAATGTCAAGGCGGGCTATGTGATCCGCCGCATCCTGCGCCGTGCCGTGCGCTACGGCTACACCTACCTCGGCTTCAACGAGCCGATGCTCTGCAAGCTCGTTCCGGTCTTGGTGGCACAGATGGGTGACCAATTCCCCGAACTCAAAGCGCAGCAGACCTTGATCGAGAAGGTGATCGAGGAGGAGGAGGCTTCGTTCCTCCGCACGCTGGCGACGGGTATCAACCTGCTGGACGGCGTGATCGCCCGCACGAAAAAGGAGGGCAAGGAGCTGATCGCAGGCAAGGATGCCTTCGAGCTCTACGATACATTCGGTTTCCCGATCGACCTAACGGAGCTGATCGCTCGCGAGCAGGGCGTGGGGGTCGATTTGGAGGCCTTCGAGGAGGAGCTGCAGGCACAGAAGGCGCGTTCGCGCAACGCCGCACAGGTCGATACGGACGACTGGGTGGAGCTCTTCGCCCTGCCGCAGAGCGAGTTTACGGGTTACGATACGCTGACCGATACGGTTAAAATCGCCCGCTACCGTCGCGTTACCTCGAAGGGCAAGACGACCTATCAGCTCGTATTCGACCATACGCCCTTCTACGGCAACTCGGGTGGTCAGATCGGCGATACGGGCTACATCGAGAGCGCGAACGAGCGTGTCGAAGTGGTTGCCACCGAGAAGGAGAACGGTCTGATTATCCACATCGTCAACCGGTTGCCCGAGAATCCCGCCGCCACCTTTACGGCGGTCGTGAACCCTGCGGAGCGTCAGTCGGCGGCCAACAACCACTCGGCTACGCACCTGATGCACGAGGCACTGCGCACGGTGCTTGGTCAGCATGTCGAGCAGAAGGGTTCGCTCGTAACGCCCGACTCGCTGCGTTTCGACTTCTCGCACTTCCAAAAGGTAACGCCTGAGGAGCTGCGTCAGGTGGAGCGTTTGGTCAATCAGGCGATCCGCGCCAACTACCCGTTGGAGGAGAACCGCGAGGCGACGAAGGAGGAGGCCGAGGCAGCCGGCGCCATGATGCTCTTCGGCGAGAAGTATGGCGACAAGGTGCGTATGGTGAAGTTCGGCTCGTCGGTCGAGCTGTGCGGCGGTACGCATACGAGCGCGACGGGTACGATCGGTCTGTTTAAGATCGTCTCGGAGGGTGCCATCTCGGCCGGTGTTCGCCGCATCGAGGCGGTGACGGGCGAGCGTGCCGAGCAGATGCTCTACGCCGTGGAGGATACGATGGCACAGCTGGCCGAGTCGCTGCACAACTCGCAGGTGATGCAGGCTGTGAAGAAGATGATCGAGAACAACGAGCAGTTGCAGAAGGAGGTCGATGAGATGCGCAAGGAGCAGATCGCACAGGTTGCCGACCGCTTCTTCTCGAACATCAAGGAGCAGAATGGGATGCAGCTCGTACAGGCCGTGCTGCCGCGCCGCGCCGACTTCGTGAAGGATTTGGCCTACAATTTGCGCCCCCGCGCACCGAAGCTGGTCTTCGTGGTGGGTGTCGTGAACGACAACAAGCCCTCGCTGACGATTATGCTCGGCGACGAGATCACGGCGGCCGGTGTGAATGCCGGTGCGGTGGTACGCGAGGCTGCCAAGCTGATGCAGGGCGGCGGCGGCGGTCAGGCCTTCTTCGCTACGGCGGGCGGCAAGAACGCAGAGGGGCTGACGGCGGCGATCGACAAGGCCGTAGAACTGATCGCTGCGCAACTCAACTAATGCAATAAACTAATAAACGATATGGCAAACAAAGTTTTATTGATGATCTTGGACGGCTGGGGCAACGGCCGTAAAGACAAGGCGGATGTGATCTCGACGGTGCATCCGGCCTATATCTCGAAGATGACCGACGAGTATCCCCACGCCGAGCTGCGCACCGACGGCGAGAATGTCGGTCTGCCGGAGGGTCAGATGGGTAACTCGGAGGTGGGTCACCTCAACATCGGCGCCGGTCGCGTGGTCTATCAGGACCTCGTGAAGATCAACCGCGCCTGCCGCGACAACTCGATCCTCGAGAACAAGGAGGTGGCCGCCGCCTACGCCTACGCCAAGGAGCACGGGTCGGCCGTTCACCTGATGGGTCTGACCTCGGACGGTGGTGTGCACTCGTCGCTCGAGCACCTCTTCAAACTGTTGGAGATCGCCGCGAAGTACGGCATCAAGCAGACCTACGCCCACTGCTTTATGGATGGTCGTGATACCGACCCGCGCAGCGGTAAGGGCTTCATCGAGCAGCTCGAAAAGCAGATGGCCGCCACGACGGGTCAGATCGCCACGATCATCGGTCGCTACTACGCGATGGACCGCGACAAGCGTTGGGAGCGCGTAAAGGTGGCTTATGATGCACTGGTTGAGGGCGTTGGTACGCCCGCGACGGATATGGTGGCTGCCGTGCAGGCTTCGTACGATCAGGAGGTGACCGACGAGTTCATCAAGCCGATCGTACGCGTCGATAGCGAGGGCGCACCCGTCGGCCTGATCAAGCCGAACGATGTGGTGATCTTCTTCAACTATCGCAACGACCGCGCCAAGGAGCTGACGATCGTCCTCACGCAGGAGGATATGCCCGCCGAGGGGATGCACACGATGCCGCTGTACTACTGCTGCATGACCCCCTACGATGCCAAGTTTACGGGGTTGCACATCCTCTTTGACAAGGAGAATGTGCAGAATACGATTGGCGAGTGGGTATCGAAGCAGGGGCTGAACCAGCTGCGCATCGCCGAGACGGAGAAGTACGCCCATGTCACCTTCTTCCTCAACGGTGGGCGCGAGGAGAAGTTCGAGGGCGAGGATCGTATCTTGGTTGCCTCGCCGAAGGTGGCTACCTATGACCTACAACCCGAGATGTCGGCTCCCGAGGTGGCCGATAAGCTGGTCGAGGCGCTCGACACGCAGAAGTTCGATTTCGTCTGCCTGAACTTCGCCAACGGCGATATGGTGGGTCACACGGGTATCTACGAGGCGATCGTCACGGCCGTAAAGGCGGTGGACCGGTGCGTGGAGAAGGTTGTGGAGGCTGCCAAGCGCAACGGCTACGAGGTGGTGCAGATCGCCGACCACGGCAACGCCGACAATGCGGTGAATGCCGACGGCACGCCCAATACGGCGCACTCGCTCAATCCGGTGCCCATCGTGGTCGTTTCGGATCGTGTGAAGGCGGTGCACAACGGTATCTTGGCCGATGTCGCTCCGACGGTGCTCGAGCTGATGGGCATCCCGCAACCTGCCGAGATGACGGGGCATTCGCTCGTTGAGCTGAAGTAGTTTTTGCGGCTTTTGGGGCAACAAATGTTGCCTATAAATAGGGGACGATGGGTTTCGGAAATAGAATTCCAACCCATCGTCCCCTATTTTATATCCATCTGCGATGGCCGATCCAAAAGCCGTTATCAGCAATCTCTTATAATAAAAATACTTACATTCCCTCCCAAACCCTCCCTTTGGAAAAGGGAGGGCTTAATCGCGGTGAAGTTTCACCGCTCATGAGGTGGAGCTAATCAATGCGTTTAATTTTTATTAGGAATATGCCATTAGTGCGATAAATTTATCAAGATGATTGATGTAATATTGAATATGCATTAATTAGATGATTGATGTAATATTGAATATGCATTAATTACAAGTGTTTTTGGGCGTTTGTGATATGAATTAAAAGTGTCATCCCGACGGAGCCGAAGGCGACGAGGGATCTTCCTTATTTAGCTTTCAGCGATCAGCGGTCAGCTTTTAGAAAAGAGGAAGATTCCTCCGCTCAAGCGTTCGGAATGACAAGATGATTTTTTTGTTGCGCCAGTAGCGTCGGGAATATAAAAGTATGAAAAGTTTTGTATCTTTGTGGGAGCTAAAATGTTTGGTATGAAAAGATTATTCTTGATTGGTTGTCTGCTTGCCTTGGTCGGTTGTGCAGGAGGTGATGCTTCAATTCCTCTGCTCAAATTTGATGGTTTGAATGGTAATGTGGAGCGTGTGCGAGAGTCGATTTACGAAGTCGAAGAGAAGTTTGGAGAGGCAATCCCGACGGATTTGGAGGAGGTCGTGATCTACGATTTCTCGGAAGACGGTCATCTGATTAAGCAAGCTACTTACGATGAAGAGGGCGATTTTTTGTACGGTTTTGAAACGGAATGGGTAGATAATCAGTGCGTGAAATCCTCCTCGAATAGTCGTTGGCAGGAGGAACCGGTGGTCACCCGTTTCTTGTCTGAAGAGAATGGTGTAAGATGCTGCGAAGAGATTAAGGATGGTCAAACTACACAATACGAGGAAGAGTATATCGAAAAAGGGTTGATGCGCACGACAATTCGTCGGGTTGACGGAAAGGAGGCTGTGCGGATTGAGTGCACATTTGATAAGCGTGGGAAAATGCTCCGTCAATATCAACAATGGGATGGTAAAGTGTTGGAGATAAGCAATAAGATGGACGGAGATGGGCAACTTGTCGAACGAACAATGAAAACTCCTGAATATACAGAAACAGTCCGCTACCGGTATAAAGAGTTTGACGCAAGAGGCAATTGGACAAAGGCAATACTTATCAAATCCGAAGATGGAGATGCAGCGTGCATAATGGCTGTTCGGGAATACACTTATCGCTAATTATCGGTTGGTTGTACTGACCGTTGAAAACCCCGCAAGCAGCCTCAATATAGCTCGATCCACTCGTAGCTGTTTCCGACCTGCTCGAGATAGCGCAGGAACTCCGCCTGCTCGATGACGACCGTGGCGCGGTTGTCGTTCGGATGGAACGAGAGGGCGGGGTAGTTGCGCAGGTTGCTGTCGAGAAAGAGGTGCACATGTTGCTCGGGGTCGTTGATCAGCCCGAAGGGCGACACCGAGCCCGGGCGCAAGCCCAACCACCGCTCCATCCGCTGCTCGGAGGCAAACGAGAGTTTCCCCTGATGCAGCCGCTGTTCGAGGTCGTGGATCGCCATCGACTGCTCGCAATCGAAGCAGACGAGGTAGTGGCGGTTGCCCTTGTGGTTGCGGAAAAAGAGGTTCTTGCAGTGTTTCGAGCCGTCGTCGTGCCAGTATTGGCGGGCGATCTCGATCGTGGGTGCCTCGGGGTGCTCGTACCACGCGTAGCGGATCGCGTGGCGGTCGAGGAAGTCGAAGACCGCCTGCATGCGTTCGTTTATCATCTTACCGTTCTCCAATTAAATCCCTGATTACGACCGAGGCACACCCGATCCCGAAGAGTGCCGGCAGGTAGGAGATCGTCCCGACCTGCGATTTTTTGTTCTGCTCCTCGGCGATGATCATCGCCCCCTCGCGGATCGGTTCGGGCGAAAATACCGCCTTAAAACCGCGATACACGCCCGCCTTGTGGAGCCGCTTGCGCAGCATGTGCGCCAACGGACAGTGGTGGGTCTTGGCGATGTCCTTGATCTCGAGCTGCGTAGGATCCAACTTCGCACCGGCTCCCATCGAGCTGACGAGGGGCAGCTTGCGCTCCAGTGCAGCCAAGATCAGTGCCAATTTGGGCGAGAGCGTGTCGATGCAATCGACCACATAGTCGTACGGCGCCGCATCCAAGAGCGTGTAGGTCGCCTCGTCCTTGATGTATTCGTTTACGATCGTCAGCTCGATCGCAGGGTTGATGTCGCGCAATCGCTCGGCCAACACCTCCGCCTTCGGTCGGCCGAGGGTGGAGTGCAGGGCGATGAGCTGGCGGTTGAGGTTCGTCACGCCCACCGTGTCGGCATCGGCAAGGGTCATCCGACCCACACCCGCACGGGCGATCATCTCGGCGGCGTAGGCCCCTACACCGCCCAGCCCGACGACCAAAATATGCGCCTTGCGGAGCATCTCGAGCTTTTCGCTTCCGAGTAGTAACTCGGTGCGTTCTAACCAGTTATCGTTCATCTGTTTGAAATATTCGTTCGTAATTTTGGCGTGTTGCGCACCGCAGTTCCTCGACCGTCGTGCCGCGCAGTGCGGCAATCGAAGCGTAGATCGCCTCGATCGGCATCTGCGCCTCGTCAGTCTCAATAAAGAGCCGTTCGAGCGGCGTGTGACGGAGTGCCTCGATCGTCTTGGGCGAGTGGAGCGTGCGCTCGCCCAAGGAGAGGTAGTAACCCGCCGCGAGGGCGCGTGCGGCCTGCTCCTTCGAGCCGATAAAACCGTGAAAGATCACCGCCGGCAGCCGCCGTCCGCGCAGACCGCGCATCACCTCCTCGAAGGCGCGTACGCAGTGCAGCACGACGGGCTTCTCGAGCCGTTCGGCAAGCGTGAGTTGCGCCGTGAAACAAACCTCCTGTGCCGCTCGACCCACCTCGCAGGCGAAGTCCAAGCCGATCTCTCCCACGGCCTCGGCCGCCGCCACCTCCTCTTCGCTCGGCAACGGCTCGCACGCTGCCCGCCACGGGTGTACGCCGACCGCACGGATCGTCACCGATTCCGTGGCGTGGTGGGTGTGAATATCGACATAGATGCAATTCATTCCGCAAAATTAAAGATTAAAAATTAAAAATTAAAATCGGGGACGATGCAAACGCGCTCGGATACCGACCTGCCCGAAGTTTAACAAATTGTTATTTTTTAACTTTTTTAGAAAATAATCTCTCGCAGGCTCGATTATGTGGAAAAAAAATCGTATTTTCGCACGCGAAAAACAGTGTTAGCCCAATAACAACGGACAACATACATAACTAACAAATAATCAAACACATTAACCACTATGTCGAAAATCATTACTTTACGCAAGGGTCTCGACATCAACCTCGCAGGTGTGGCCGCGCAGCAGGTGACGGAGCTTCCGTTGGCTGCCGAGTACGGTCTGTCGCCGCTCGATTTCGAGGGGGTTACTCCGAAACTGTTGGTTAAAGTGGGTGACGAGGTGAAGGCCGGTACGCCGCTCTTCTTCAGCAAGGCGGATGCACGCATCCTCTTCACTTCGCCTGTAAGCGGTACGGTGGCCGCGATCAATCGTGGCGAGAAGCGCAAGGTGCTCTCGGTTACGGTGACGCCCGCCGCACAGCAGACCTACGAGGAGTTCCCGAAACTCGATCTGAAGAAGGCTTCACGCGAGGAGATCGTCGAGCAGCTGCTCAAGGCCGGTCTCTGGCCGATGTTTGTGCAGCGTCCCTATGGCATCATTGCCAATCCTTCGGATCAGCCGAAGGCGATCTTTGTATCGGCGTTTGATTCGGCTCCGCTCGCTCCCGACTACAACTTCGTGTTGGCCTTGGAGCAGGAGAACATCGCGGCAGGTGTCGAGCTGCTGGGTCGTCTGACCGAGGGCAAGGTACACCTCTCGCTGCGTGCCGGTTCGGAGGGTAAGATGGCTGCGGTGAAGGGTGCCGAGCTGCACACCTTCGCAGGCAAGCACCCCGTCGGCAATGTCGGCGTGCAGATCCACCACATCGACCCGATCAACAAGGGCGAGGTGGCTTGGACGATCAACATCCAAGATCTGGCCATCGTCGGCCGTTTCGTACGCGAGGGCAAGGTCGATCTGAAGAAGACGATCGCCGTTGCCGGTTCGGAGGTCGAGGCACCGCAGTACTACCGCGTGGTAGCCGGTGCACGCTTGGATTCGATCCTCGCAGGCAAGGTGAAGAAGCAGGCCGAGGGTGACTCGGTTCGCATCATCGCCGGTAACGCACTGACGGGCGTGAAGCGCACCGAGCAGGAGTTCTTGACCTACTACGCCAACCAGCTCACCGTACTGCCCGAGGGCGATAAGTACGAGCTGCTGGGTTGGATGATGCCGCGCTTTAAGAAGTTCTCGGTATCGCGTGCCTACTTCTCGTGGCTCTGCCCGAAGAAGCAGTACAAGCTCGATACGAACCTCAACGGCGGCGAGCGTCCGTTCGTCGTGACGGGTCTTTACGAGGAGTATCTGCCGATGGATATCTATCCGGTCTATCTGTTGAAGGCCTGCTTGGCGGGTGACATCGACAAGATGGAGAACTTGGGTATCTATGAGGTCGTTGAGGAGGATTTGGCACTCTGTGAGTTTGTCGATCCCTCGAAGATCGAGTGGCAGCAGACGCTCCGCGACGGTATTAACTTAATGATTAAGGAGGGATAACGATGAAGGCATTGAGAAACTTGGTAGATAAGGTGAAGCCGACCTTCGAGAAGGGGGGTAAATTGGGCTTCCTGCACTCGACATTCGAGGGTTTTGAAACCTTCTTGTTTGTCCCCAACACCACGACGACAAAGGGTGCTCATATCCGCGACTGCAACGATATGAAGCGCACGATGATTATGGTCATCGTTGCCCTGATGCCCGCCTTTCTGTTCGGTTGCTACTGGACGGGTGCACAGGTAGGCTTGGAGGGCGTGACGGCCTTCTTCTACGGTTTGGTGCGTATCCTGCCGATGGTGGCCGTTTCGTACATCGTCGGTCTGGCCATCGAGTTCTATTTCGCACAGATCCGCGACCACGAGATCAACGAGGGTTTCCTCGTTTCGGGTCTGCTGATCCCGATGGTGATGCCCGTTTCGACCCCGCTTTGGATGGTCGGCTTGGCTACGGCCTTTGCCGTGATCTTCGGTAAGGAGGTTTTCGGCGGTACGGGTATGAATGTCTTTAACCCCGCCCTCTTGGCGCGTGCATTCGTATTCTTCGCCTATACGCCCCAAATCTCGGGTGAGAAGGTGTGGTATTCGGATTGGACGATGATGGGCGCACAGGTCGATGGTGTTTCGGGTGCTACGGCACTCGAAAAGCTCGCTACGACGGGTGATCTGGGTTGGTCGCCGCTGGAGGCCTTCCTCGGTTTCATCCCGGGTTCGTTCGGTGAGACCTCGACGCTGGCGATCCTCTTGGGTGCTGCTGTGCTGCTCTTCACGGGCGTAGCCTCGTGGCGTACGATGGTGTCGGTATTTGTCGGCGGTTTGGCGATGGGTTACCTCTTCCAACTGCTCGGCGTGACGGAGTACCCCGCTTGGTGGCATCTGATTATCGGTGGTTTTGCCTTCGGTGCCGTCTTTATGGCAACCGATCCGGTGACCTCGGCGCAGACGAACAAGGGTAAGTACATCGTCGGCTTTATGACCGGTGCGA
>CAZVNR010000071.1:0-8972 GCA_964628945.1 uncultured Alistipes sp.
CAAATCTACAAACACTTATATTTTTATCCAAGCGCCGCTTTTTGCATCATTACCCTGTGTGCGATACCCATCTTTTTTGATTTCAATTTGATACTCTGCTCGCGACATATAGCCTGCAGCTGACTTTAGTTGTACTACAGCGGGTGTCTCTCCAACATAAATAATGGTTCCTGCACTGTTGCGAATGGTTATTTGTGCACCATCAGGAGCACTGTTTACTGCTATTGGATAAACACTTTTTGTGACGATGGTAGCGCACGAACATAGCAGAAGGCTACAGAGGAGGAGAGCAGAAGTGGCACTAATGAGAATTTTCTTCATTTGGATTGGTTATTAAGAGTTAAACATAAATTTTGGTCTTTGGGTGTGATTATGAAAGTGTCCAAGTTTCAGAATCCCGAAATAAAAGCTAACGCCTTCTGTTTATATGTCTTTTGCTTGTTATTTTACCATAGGCATTGTTGTTTATGACTATACAAATATAGCGATTTATTCTGCAGAAACAAATTTTGGTTTCTATTTTGTTTTCGAGAAAACTGGGAGTGCTATGAGTTGTATGAATTGCGGGAAATGACAGATGTCGTCGGAGTTGGTTGTGCTATTCGTTGCCTTCCAAGACCTCTTCGACGGCTTCGAGGATACGGTCGCCGCGCAGATTGCGCTCGATGATCGTACCGTCGGGACCAAAAAGGATCAGGAAGGGAATGCCGTCAAAACCATAGAGTTCGCTCGGAACACCTTGCGCATTGAGGATCTGCGGCCATTGGAGATCGAGCTCGCGGATCGCTCGCTCGGTGGCTTTACGCGCATCGCGTACGGCGACACCCACCACTTCAAAACGCTCACCGTGGTACTTTGTCCACACTTTGCGGATGAAAGGAATCTCCTCACGGCAGGGAACGCACCACGAAGCCCAAAAGTCCACCAAAACATATTTACCCTTGCCGACATAGTCCGAGAGTCGTGCTGTTGAGCCGTCCGGTTTGCCCTGCTCGATGGCGAAGTCGGTAAACATCTTCCCTGACGAGGTTCGTCTGATGGCATTCATATCCTCTACATGCGCTTGGATGGGGGCGAAATTGCGAATATAATCACCCGCCAATGCGTAGAGTGCATCAAATTCGTCGGGCGAAAGCGTATTGCTGGTGAAGTAATTCCACAAGATGTAGGCACCTGCGGCGTTATCGGCATTCGCAACGACGAAGGTCTTGGCTTGTTCCATCATCGTTTGGCGTAGTTGCATAAAATAGGCTGTCCGTTTTGCATCCAGCTCCTCTTGCGACGAGGTGGTGTCCGCCAGCAGTCGGGCATTCACCTTGGCAGCCTCGGAGAAGGCGGCCTCGACGGCGGCTTCATATTCGTTTTTGATCTGATTCTTCTTGCTGCCGACAGCCCCGCGCGTCTTGAAATCGACCACCAGATCAACGCCGCCTTCGAGAATGATATTGGCGGAGGAGCGACCCAACTCCAACCGATAGATGGAATCTCCGAGCATCTTGCCCTCGAAGCAGAAACGCCCATCCTCGACACGCGCTTCGGCCACCACCTTGTTGTCTCGGTGGTAATCGCGCAGACGGACGACCTCTCCATTGAGCGAGGGATCGACCTCTCCGACAACCGTATAGGGCTTGGGTTGTGGTGCACAGCCGATCAACAACGAAGCAAACGCGATCAAAAGTTGGTTTTTCATAGAAGCTGCTCTTTTGTGTTTGATAAGATCGAGATAATCTCTTACAAATATAGCGATTTATTTCGATTTTGAACACACTGCACAATCAAAAATGAAATTCAAACAACTTCTTACAAGAATAATTCTTATCTTTGCAAGGTTATATGGACTTATCGGAAAATTATGGAAAATATCCAACAACTCATTGATACGATCGTTTCGGCGGTCGAGGATAAAAAAGGTAAGAATATTGTATCGTTGGACCTCACCGGTTTCGACGGGGCGATCTGCTCGCATTTCGTGGTCTGCAACGCCGATTCGACGGCGCAGGTCTGCGCCATTGCCGACGGCATCGAGGAACGTGTGCACGAGGTGCTGGGCGAGTGGCCGTGGCGTGTCGAGGGTAAGCAGTTCGGCGCATGGGTGGCGATGGACTATGTCGATGTGGTGGTACACATCTTCCAGAGCGACCTGCGCGAGTTCTACAAGCTGGAGGAGCTGTGGGCCGATGCCCCGTTGACCCGATACGAATACGAAGAGTAGCAGCGTATGGCAAAGCAACAAAACGGTAAGCGACCGCCGATGATGAATGTGCCGCGTCCCAACATCTTTTGGATCTACGGGATGATCGGCATCTTCATCCTTTCGTGGTGGATGTTCGGCGAGGATACCTCGAAGCCGATCGAGGGCGATTGGGCGATGGTCGAGCAGATGGCTGAGGCGGGTGATGTCGAGCAGATCCGCGTGATCAACCGCGAGCGTGCCGAGGTCTTCCTGAAACGGGATGCTACGGAGAAGTATCGCAAAGATACGACCGATCTGCGCCTGCGTCGTCTGCCCGAGCAGGGGGCGCGTGTGTGGTTCACGATCGGTTCGGTCGATGCCTTCCGCGAGGATCTGAAGCAGATCGAGGCCGAGACGGGCGAGCGAATCCCCGTGGTCTATCACATCGAGAAGAGCGACTGGATGCAGATCGTCGGGGGCATTCTTCCGTGGGTGCTCATCATCGGCGTTTGGTTCTTCATTATGCGTTCGATGCGCGGAGGCGGTGCAGGCGGCGGTGCGGGCATTATGAATGTCGGCAAGGCGCGTGCGCAGGTCTTCGACAAGGATAACGACAAGCGCGTGACCTTCAAGGATGTCGCCGGTCTGGAGGAGGCGAAGGTCGAGATCATGGAGATCGTCGATTTCTTGAAGCGTGCCGAGAAGTACCGCGAACTGGGAGCCAAGATCCCGAAGGGTGCCCTGCTGGTAGGCCCTCCGGGTACGGGTAAGACCCTCTTGGCAAAGGCCGTGGCGGGCGAGGCGAATGTGCCGTTCCTCTCGATCTCGGGTTCGGATTTTGTCGAGATGTTTGTCGGCGTGGGTGCTTCGCGCGTGCGCGACCTGTTCGAGCAGGCCAAGCAGAAGGCCCCCTGCATCGTCTTTATCGACGAGATTGATGCGATCGGTCGTGCTCGCGGCAAGAATGCCGGATTCTCGGGCAACGACGAGCGCGAAAATACGCTGAACCAGCTCCTGACGGAGATGGACGGCTTCCAGACCAACGCAGGTGTGATCGTCCTCGCGGCGACGAACCGTGCCGATATCTTGGACAAGGCGCTGATGCGAGCCGGCCGTTTCGATCGTCAGATCGAGGTGGGGCTGCCCGACATCAAGGAGCGTGAGGAGATCTTCGAGGTGCACCTACGCCCGCTCAAGCTCGATCCCACGCTCGATCGTGCCTTCTTGGCGCGACAGACCCCGGGGTTCTCGGGTGCCGATATTGCCAATGTCTGCAACGAGGCGGCACTGATCGCGGCACGCCACAACAAGAAATTTATCGCCAAGGAGGACTTCTTGGCCGCCATCGACCGCATCATCGGCGGTTTGGAGCGTAAGAATAAGATCATCACTGAGGCCGAGCGTCGCAAGATTGCCTACCACGAGGCGGGTCACGCGACGGTGAGCTGGCTGTTGGAGCACGCCTCGCCGCTGATCAAGGTGACGATCATCCCGCGCGGTAAGGCGTTGGGCGCAGCGTGGTACCTCCCCGAGGAGCGACAGATCACCACGCGCGAGCAGCTGATGGACGAGATGGCCTCGACTTTGGGCGGCCGTGTATCGGAGCAGCTCACCTTTGGCGAGATCTCGACGGGTGCGCTGAACGACTTGGAGCGTGTGACGAAGCAGGCCTATGCGATGGTCGCCTACTACGGTATGAGCCGTGAGGTGGGCAACCTCTCGTTCTACGACTCGACGGGTCAGAGCGATATGGGGCTCACGAAACCCTACTCGGAGCGGACGGCCGAAACGCTCGACCGCGAGGCGCGTGCGCTGATCGACGAGGCCTACGCGATGGCCGAGCGCGTACTTACGGAGCACAAGGCGGGGCTGCACGAGCTGGCCGAGCTGTTGCTTCAGCGTGAGGTGGTCTTTACGGAGGATGTCGAGCGCATCTTCGGGGCGAGAAAGAGCAAAGAGGAGAGAGCAAAGAGCAAAGAGAAGGGAACAGAGAGCAAAGAGCGTGACGAGGTGTGCGCGAAGAGCGAAGAGAGCGAGGAACAGGCGGTTGCCGGCGAGGCCGATTGCGAGGTGGCTGCCGAATAACCTTGACATAGAAACGAACGAAACAGCTACCGAAATGAATGATAAATTGAAAAATCTCTTGGTGCGTGCCGTGAGCGGCATCGGACTGATCGTGGTCGTCTTGGGCGGCATCGTTTGGTCGCAGTGGAGCTTTATTGCCGTGCTGACGCTGATGTTGGTGGGCGGTATGACGGAGTTTTACAACCTCTCGGCGCGACAGGGTATCGAACCGCAACGCCTGTTGGGTATCTTGGCCGGTCTGCTGCTGTTGGCATTGGGCTTCAGCATCGTGTCGGATGATCTGTTGCCGCTGTTGCTGCAGCGCACCGACTCGTTGTTCTTGTGCGGTGTGGCGATGTTGCTGCTGCTGATGCCGCTGATGTTCATCTGCGAGCTCTACCGCAAACAGCCGAATCCGGCGGCCAACATCGGTGCAACGCTGATGGGTGTGGCGTATGTCGCCCTGCCGCTGACGCTGCTGCTCTATATCCCCGTGATGGGGGATGCGGCGTGGAATCCGTGGCTGGTGGTGGCCTACATCGCCATCGTATGGTCGAACGATGTCTTTGCCTATCTGGTCGGGATGTCGATCGGTCGCCATCGCCTCTTTGAGCGCCTCTCGCCCAAAAAGTCGTGGGAGGGCTTCTTCGGCGGCGTGGCCGGTGCGGTGGTTGCGGCGCTGTTGGCGGCGCACTGGTTGGGTGGCTCGGCCGTAGCTTGGGGCGGCTTGGCAGTGGTGACGGCCGTAACGGCGGTCTTGGGCGATTTGGTCGAGTCGATGTTCAAGCGTGCGGCCGATGTGAAGGATTCGGGGGCGGTGATCCCCGGGCACGGTGGCGTGTTGGATCGCTTCGATGCGTTGCTGTTGTCGGCACCGTTTGTCTATGTCTATATGATTTTTGTCTTCTAAAAGAAACCTCCTAAAACTATGAGAATCAATAAAGAGGGATACAAGATTATCGCCGTGTCGGGGCTGGTTTGCCTCCTGATTTGGCTCCTTTTCTACTGGATGCTGACCAGTCGCGAGGATTCGCTGCTGATCTGGGCATCGACGATCTTCCTGATCGGTTTTTGGTGCTTTATCGTCGCCTTCTTCCGTGAGCCGCGCCGCGTGCGCATCCACGATGCCGATTTGGTCTTCTCGCCCTGCGATGGTCGCGTGGTGGTGACCGAGGTGGTGAAGGAGGAGGAGCATCTGAAGCAGGAGATGCTGCAGATCTCGATCTTTATGTCGGTGACGAATGTCCACATGAACTGGGTGCCCGTCGGTGGCGTGGTCGAGTACTTCAAGTACCACCCGGGGCGCTTTTTGGTGGCTTGGCACCCGAAATCCTCGACCGAGAACGAGCGCACGACGACCGTGATCGCGATGCCGACGGGGCAGAAGGTGCTCTTCCGTCAGATCGCGGGCTTGGTGGCACGCCGCATCGTGTCGTATATGAAGGTGGGTGCGCCGGTTGAGCAGAACAGCGTGTCGGGCTTCATCAAGTTTGGCTCGCGCATTGATGTCTTGGTGCCGAAGGATACGCAGCTCTTGGTCGAGATCGGCGATGCCGTGGTCGGTTCGCAGACCCCGATTGCCCGCTTGAAAAAGGTGAAGAGCGAGGAGTAGTGCCCCGCTCTGCCACAACCGAACAGCTATGTTAAACGCACAAACCATCTGGAAGACAGTGGCCGGCCTCGCCATTACGGCGGCCGTGCTGTTCCTCGTCTGGTACTTCTCGTCGATCGTGGTCTATATCCTCGTGTCGGCGATCTTGGCCGTGATGGGGCGACCGATGGTGCGCCGTTTGGAGGGCGTGCGCCTTCGTCGGCTGCGCATTTCGCGCACGCTGGCGGCTGTCATCACGCTCTTCGTGATTTGGATCGTGACGGCGGTGATCGGCCTGCTGTTCGTGCCGCTGGTCTTCGATAAACTCTACGAATTCTCGAACCTCGACTTTGCTGCTGTGATGCAGTCGGTCGAGGCGCCGATCGTGCAGGCGCAAGGCTATCTCTCGGAGCTCTTCGCGCTCCCGAAGGAGAGCTTCTCGTTGGGGGAGGCACTGACGACATGGGTGCGCGAGTGGGTCAATTTCGAGTCGATCAACAAGCTCTTCTCGTCGATCGTGTCGCTCGTGATGTCGTCGGTGGTGGCGATCTTCTCGATCTCGTTCATCACCTTCTTCTTCCTGAAGGAGGACGGCCTCTTCTATGCGATGGTGACGGCGATGTTCCCCGAACGCTATGCCGAGAATATTACCCACGCGCTCGATTCGGTGACGGTGCTCCTGTCGCGCTACTTCCGCGGCATCCTGACCGAGAGCCTTATGGTGATGCTGGCCGTGTCGCTCGTGATGTCGGCCTTTGGAATGAAGGCCTCGGATGCCGCCTTTATCGGATTGTTGATGGGCGTGATGAATGTGGTGCCCTATGCCGGCCCGCTCATCGGCGGTATGCTGGCAACGGCGATCGGCATCGTCAGCCCGATCGAGGGGATGACGATCGGCCAAACGATGGCGGTGATTATCCTCTCGCTCCTTGTCATCAAGGGGGTGGACGACTTCGTATTGCAACCTACGCTCTACTCGGAGCGCGTTAAGGCGCACCCGTTGGAGGTCTTTTTGGTGATCCTCGTGGCCGGTTCGGCGGCGGGTATCCTCGGTATGCTGTTGGCTATTCCGGCCTACACCGTGCTGCGCGTCTTTGCCAAGGAGTTCTTCTCGCAATTCAGCTTGGTGCGTAAGCTGACCAAACAGATTTAATGAAAGAGGTGGTTATTCGCGGAGTGGTGGAGCACGGTCGTCGCTTGGGGCGCACGCTCGGTTTCCCGACGGCCAATGTGGCGGTCGGCGACGAGGTGGCACTCAACGACGGGGTCTATCGCTCCGAGGTGCAGATCGCGGGGGAGGAGCGGTGCTATGCGGCGATGTCGAATTTGGGTCGTAACCCCTCGGTGGGGGGCGGTGAGCGGCGGCTCGAAACGCATCTGTTCGACTTTACGGGCGACCTCTACGGCCGCGCGATCGAGGTGCGCCTCGTGGATAAGATCCGCGACGAGCGGCAGTTCCGTTCGCTCGAGGAGCTGCGCTCGCAGTTGGAAAAAGATAAGCAAGTGATATTAAATAAACGATAAGTTATGTTTTTGGATACGACTATTCCCTACAAAGTGGCCGATATGAGCCTTGCCGAGTGGGGACGCAAAGAGATCGAGGTGTCGGAGCACGAGATGCCCGGCCTAATGGCGGTACGCCGCAAGTATGGCCCAAAGAAGCCCCTGAAAGGGGTACGCATTATGGGATCGTTGCATATGACGATCCAGACGGCCGTGCTGATCGAAACGCTCGTTGAACTGGGTGCCGAGGTGCGTTGGTGCTCGTGCAACATCTTCTCGACGCAGGACCACGCGGCGGCGGCGATTGCCGAGCGCGGCGTGGCGGTCTTCGCTTGGAAGGGCGAGACGCTGCCCGAGTATTGGTGGTGTACGGCGATGGCGATGTCGTTCCCCGACGGGAAGGGCCCGCAGCTGATCGTCGATGACGGTGGTGATGCCACGCTCCTGATCCACAAGGGTTTCAAGGCCGAGAAGAATGCCGCAACGCTCGACTACACCCCCTCGTCCTACGAGGAGGAGGTGATCCTCGATACGCTGCGCAAGATCCTCGAGGAGGACAACCAAAAGTGGCACCGCACGGTGGCCGAGTGGAAGGGCGTGAGCGAGGAGACGACGACGGGTGTTCATCGCCTCTATCAGATGCAGGAGGCGGGCGAGCTGCTTGTGCCGGCGATCAATGTGAACGACTCGTGCACGAAGTCGAAGTTCGACAACCTCTACGGCTGCCGCGAGTCGTTGGCCGACGGCATCAAACGCGCTACGGATGTGATGATCGCCGGTAAGGTGGTCGTTGTTTGCGGCTACGGCGATGTGGGTAAGGGCTGCGCCCGCTCGATGCGCTCGTATGGTGCGCGTGTGATTGTGACCGAGATCGACCCGATCTGCGCCCTGCAGGCCGCGATGGAGGGCTTCGAGGTGAAGACCGTCGAGAGCGCACTCGCCGAGGGTAACATCTATGTCACTTGCACGGGTAACCGCGACATCATCACGCTCGAGCATATGCAACAGATGCGCGATCAGGCGATTGTCTGCAACATCGGCCACTTCGACAACGAGATCCAGATGGCACGCCTCAATGAGTCGGGTGCCGTGAAGAGCGAGATCAAGCCGCAGGTCGATAAGTACACCTTCGCCGACGGCCACTCGATCTTCGTCTTGGCCGAGGGTCGTCTGGTGAACCTCGGTTGCGCCACGGGTCACCCCTCGTTTGTGATGTCGAACTCCTTCACGAACCAGTGCCTTGCGCAGTTGGAACTGTGGCAGGAGCAGTTGGAGGTGGGTGTCTATCGCCTGCCCAAACACCTCGACGAGGAGGTTGCACGCCTCCACCTCGATAACCTCGGCGTGGAGCTGACCACCCTCAGTGAGGCACAGGCCGACTATATCGGCGTGAAGGTCGAGGGACCCTATAAGGCAGAACACTACCGCTATTAAAATTCAAAGTTTAGCATTCAAAGTTCAAAATGATTGGGCTGGCGCGATACAATGTCGCGCCAGCCCAATTTTGATTTTGAATCTTTAATTTAATCTTTGATGGTTTGGAAGGCCGCCTCGAAGTCGGCAATTAGGTCGTCGGCGTGCTCCAGACCGGCCGAGATGCGGAGCAGCGTGGGGGTGACACCGGCCGCCTTCAGATCGCTC
>CAZVNR010000072.1:0-8625 GCA_964628945.1 uncultured Alistipes sp.
CTCGACATCACGGAGGAGAAGGTGCGCCTGAAGAACCACTGCAACTACTTCCGCGAGGTGGCTGCCGGCGAGGAGGGAATCGGCCGCAAACTGGGATTCATTGCGCAGGAGCTGGGGCGCGAGATCAACACAATGGGATCGAAGGCCAACGAAACGAACATTCAGATTTTGGTAGTTAAAATGAAGGATGAGCTTGAGAAGATCAAGGAGCAGGTCCTCAATATCTTGTAACAATGGGTAAGGTTGTCATTTTCTCGGCTCCGAGCGGTTCGGGCAAGACCACGATCGTCAAGCAGTTGTTGCAGCGTTACCCTCGCTTCGAGTTCTCGATCTCGGCCACGAGCCGAGCACCGCGCGGGGTCGAACAGCACGGGGTCGATTACTACTTTCTCTCGCAGGAGGAGTTCGCGGCCAAGGTGGCCGAGGATGCCTTTGTCGAGTGGGAGGAGGTCTATGCCGGCACGAGCTACGGCACGCTGAAGAGCGAGGTGGAGCGCATTTGGGCAAAGGGGAATGTGATCCTCTTCGATGTCGATGTCTTGGGGGGTATCAACCTCAAGCGCATCTTCGGTGCGGACGCCTGCTCGATCTTCATTATGCCCCCCTCGATCGAGGAGCTGCGCCGTCGCCTCGAGGGGCGCGGAACGGATGCACCGGAGGTGATCGAGAAGCGCGTGGCGAAGGCTTCGTTCGAGCTGACGAAGGCTCCCGAGTTTGACCACACGGTCGTAAACGATCGGTTGGAGGAGGCGGTCGCTGCGACCTGCACGCTGTTGGATGCATTTCTTGAAAAATAGGCGACCATGCAGCGCGTTATGCTCTATTTCGGATCGTTTAACCCGATCCACAACGGCCACATTGCGCTGGCCGAATACGCCATCGAACAGGGGCTGTGCGATTTGGTGACCCTGATCATCTCGCCCCAAAGCCCCTACAAATCGCCCGCGGAGCTCGCCCCCGAGCTGGATCGGTTCGAGATGGCCGAGCTGGCGTGTGCCGCTTCGCGCTATCCCGAGCAGATCAAACCTTCAGTGGTGGAGTTTCTGCTCCCCAAGCCCTCCTACACGATCGAAACGCTGCGCTACTTGGAGCAGGTGAGCGCAGGGACGATGCGCTTCTCGATTCTGATGGGTGCCGACCAGCTGGCGGGCTTTAAGGGGTGGCGCGAGTGGCAGGAGATCGTGCGCTATCCGATCTATGTCTATCCGCGCCGCGGTGAGGCCGTAGAGGGGTTGATCGAAGGGATGCAGTTGTTGGAGGGGGCTCCGTTGCACGACTTCGCCGCAACAACCGTCCGTCAGAGGATCGCCGAAGGCGGCAAGACACACGGGATGATCCACCCAAAGGTGGCGTGGCACATCCAAAGCAAAGGGTTGTATAAAACAGAGAAGAATGAATAAGTTGAAGATCGCCTTGATGGCGGGCGGCGACTCGTCGGAGCGCGAGATCGCCCTGCAGAGTGCCGCGCAGATTCTCTCGGCACTCGACCACACGAAATACGACATTCGACTGATCGACCTCAAGGGGCGCAGTTGGAGCTACACCGCGCCGGACGGCACGCACCACGAGATCGACAAGAACGATTTTTCGATCACGCTCGACGGCGCGAAGCACAGTTTCGACTACGCGCTGATCCTGATTCACGGCACACCGGGCGAGGACGGCCGTCTGCAGGGCTACCTCGATCTGATGGGGATTCCCTACTCGTCGTGCTCGATGACCTCATCGGTCATCACCTTCGACAAGGTGACCACGAAGCGCACTTTGGCCGGTCGCGTGCCGCTTGCTCGCGAGGTCTTTCTGCGCCGAGGCGAGGCGGTCGATGCGGATCGGATCGTCGCACAGCTGGGGCTGCCGCTCTTTGTCAAGCCCAACGCCAGCGGTTCGTCGTTTGGCGTAACGAAGGTGAAAGCAAAGGAGGAGTTGCAGGCAGCGATCGACTTGGCACTCACCGAGAGCGACGAGGTGCTGATCGAGGAGTGCATCACGGGGCGCGAGATGGGTTGCGGCGTGATGATCGTCGGCGGTAAGGAGTATATCTTCCCCGTCACGGAGATCGTCGCCAAGAACGACTTTTTCGACTACGAAGCGAAATACACCGAGGGGATGTCCGAGGAGATCACCCCTGCGCCGATCTCGGAGGAGGTGCGCAAGGAGCTGAACCGCCTCACCCTCGAAGCCTACAAAGCGTGCCGTTGTTCGGGCGTGGTGCGGGTCGATTTCATCGTCACGGAGGAGGGCACGCCCTACTTTATCGAGCTGAATTCGATCCCGGGCATGAGCGGCGGCAGCATCGTTCCGAAGCAGGCACGAGCAATGGGGATGTCGCTTGGCGAACTATATGAACTAATTATTGAGGACAGCTATCGTAAATGATTGAAATTGATGATAAAATCGTAAGCGTCGATCTGCTGCGCGAGGGCTTTCTCTGCGATCTGCAACAGTGCAAGGGCATCTGTTGCGTCGAGGGAAATGCCGGTGCGCCGCTCGATTTCGACGAGGTGGATCTCCTCGAGGAGGAGTATCCGAACTACAAACCCTATATGACCGAGGAGGGGATCGCTGCCGTCGAGCAGCAGGGCTTTATGGTGATCGACGAGGATGGCGACTACACCACACCGCTCGTAAACGATGCCGAGTGCGCCTACACCTACACCGAGAACGGCATCACGCTCTGCGCCATCGAGAAGGCGTGGATGGAGGGCAAAACCGTGTTCCGCAAGCCGATCTCGTGCCACCTCTATCCGATCCGTTTGGTGAACTTCTCGAACGGCACGGTCGGGTTGAACTACCACCGCTGGGCCGTCTGCAACGGGGCTCGTGCGTGCGGCAAGCGTGCCGGTGTACCGGTCTATAAGTCGCTCAAGGAGGCCATCACGCGCCGCTTTGGCGAGGAGTTCTACCACCAATTGGAGGAGGCTGAAAAGCTGATCAACAAGCAATAACTGCACAATGAAACGAACACTACTGATACTCACGCTGTTAGCCATAAGCGCACCGCTTACGGCACAGAACCTGATCGAGTCGGCCGAGGAGGTGATCGGCGTTGCGACCGAATCGCAGCAGGCAGCCGAAACCGCCGACCACGATATTGAGCAGCAGATCGACCTCTCAGCCGAGGCAAAGCAGAAGGCCGAATTGGCCGCCGAGCAGGCAAAGATCGACTCGCTCTCGAAGCTGCTTACACCGGCACAGGCCGCCACGGTCGATTCGATCGTGCAGATGCGCCTGCTCCTGCAACGCAAGAAGATCGCCTCGTGCATCGAGCCGGACAGCTTGGCCGTGCTCGATACGCTCCCCTCGGGGGACGATGCCGTGCATGTGATCCTCTTCTCGAACAACACTTGGCGGTATGTGCGCAACCGCGAGATCGAGAAGGACAGCACGATCTTCGAGCGGTACTGGGACACCGAGAAGCTCTTTCCTTATAAGGATGTCGATTACAACTCGTTGCCCCGTACGGTGCTCATCCAGTTGATCGACTCGATGAACGGCTACCACACCCCCTACAAACCCGCACCGGTACGCAGTCGCTACGGGCCGCGCCGCGGGCGTGCCCATCAGGGTGTCGATCTGGCATTGAAGGCCGGCGAACCGATCTATGCCACCTTCAGCGGGCGAGTGCGCATCTCGCAGTACAATCGCGGCGGCTACGGCAATCTGGTGATCATCCGCCACGACAACGGCTTGGAGACCTACTACGGTCACCTCTCGGAGCGCATGGTCGAGCCAAACCAGTGGGTCGAGGCGGGGCAGGTGATCGGTTTGGGCGGCTCGACGGGTCGCTCGACAGGCCCGCACCTCCACTTCGAGACGCGCTACTACGGCCAATCGTTCGATCCCGAGCGACTGATCGACTTCAAGACGGGCAATCTGAACCGCGACTTCTTCCTCCTCAAGCGGAGCTACTTCAGCATCTATTCGCGTGCCGGACAGGATTTCGAGGATGAGATCGCCAACGAAGAGCAGGACAAGAAGGAGAAGGCCGAACGCGAAGCGATGCGCTACCACAAGATTCGCTCGGGCGACACACTGGGTGCCATTGCGCGTAAATATGGGACGACGGTGGGCAACATCTGCCGCCTGAACGGCATCAAATCGACCACGATTCTCCGCATCGGACGCACGCTGCGCGTACGATAGGCCAACTTCAACCAAACCGCACGAAGAATGAAACGAATTGTTTGGATCACACTGCTTTTTGTTGCGCTGTTCGGTGCTACGCCGGCTGCACGAGCGCAATCGGTTGATGCGATGATGGATCGCTTTAACTCCTGCGAGGGTGCCGAGCGGCAGCGGATTCCGCGTATGATGCTCGGGATAATGCGCATGATTATTCCCGACGACACGACCGGTATGGCCGAGGCCATCCGAGCAGGAGCTGCCGAACAGGACAAGATGAGCCCCGAGGAGTATGAGGCATTCGGGATGGCGATGATCTCGCTGCTGATGCACACCAAATCGTTGGAGATACTCGATCTGACGGCGTGCGCGGCCGCCGACCGCACCCGCTTCGCAGAGGCGACCGCCAACTGGAGCCCCAAAGGGTTCGTGAAGAGCGACGAGGGGGGCTTGATCAAACGCAACAAGAGGGGGGAGGTCGTCGAGACGATCGGTATCTTCTACGACGACGAGGAGTGCGGAATGGTTCACATCAAAGGCGACCTGACGATCGAACAGTTCAAAGCGATGGAGGCTTCGCTCGATCGACTGATCAAACAATAAAACAACAAAGGGCTATTATGGATTCTCACCTTAATAGCCCTTATTATTTGCTGTAATCTCTTGCCCCGAAAATCAGCGACCCGACACGCACCGAGGTTGAGCCGCAGGCTACAGCCGTAGGGTAGTCGTCGGACATTCCCATCGAGAGGGTATCGAACGCCGCGCCAAAGCGGGGCTTGAGGCGCTCGTAGATCGAGTGCAGGCGCATAAAATCGCCGCGTACCACCTCCTCGTTGTCCGTATTGGAGGCGATTCCCATCACGCCGCGCACGCGCACATGCGGCAGGCGATCGAACGCCCCCGAATCAACATAGGTCATCAGTTCCTCCTCGGCCCAGCCCGTCTTCGACTCCTCGCGGGCCACATGCACCTCCAGCAGCAGGTCGATCACCCGTCCGCACTTCGCCGCCTCGCGGTCGATTGCCTCTGCAAGGCGGGCACTATCGACCGACTCGATCATCGCCACAAAGGGGGCGATGTACTTGATCTTATTCGTTTGCAGGTGGCCGATCATCCGCCACTCGATGTCGCGGGGTAGCGCCTCGTATTTGAGTTTCAGCTCCTGCGGACGGCTCTCGCCAAAGATGCGTTGACCGGCCTCGTAGGCCTCGCGGATCGCCTCCGCAGGGTGCGTTTTCGACACCGCCACAAGGGTTACGCCCTCGGGAAGGGTTGCACGCACGGCAGCTATTTGGGTGGTTACAGACATAGGTTTTCGGATCATTTTTCGCCCTCAAAAGTAACAAAAATTTTGCGAATCTTGCGTGTTTCGGATTTGTTTTGTACATTTGGCTTTCAATCAACCAATGCAAGATGCAAACAACTATGAAGAAAACTGTATTTTTAACGGTGCTGGCAACGATGGTCTATGTGACCGCTTCGGCCTGTACTAACTTTATTGTCACGCGCGGTGCATCGACCGACGGGTCGAACATGGTGACCTACGCCGCCGATTCGCACGGCCTCTACGGGTCGCTCTATCAGTATATTCCGACGAAATATACGCCGATGATGCAGGTGCGCGAGTGGGACACGGGGCGCATCCTCGGTCAGATTCCGCAGGCGAAGGTGACCTACCGCACGCTCGGCAACTCGAACGAGCACTCGCTCTTCATCACCGAGACGACCTTCGGCGGTCGTCCCGAGTTGGAGAACCCGAACGGCGGGATCGACTACGGTTCGCTGATCTACATCACGCTGCAACGCGCCAAGACGGCACGCGAGGCGATCCAAACGATCGTCGAGTTGGCCAACACGCACGGCTACTGCTCGTCGGGCGAGTCGTTCTCGCTCATTGACCAAGAGGAGGCGTGGATCATGGAGCTGATCGGCAAGGGTCCCGAGGAGAAGGGGATCGTCTGGGTGGCTCGTCGCATTCCCGACGGGTATATATCGGCTCACGCCAATCAAGCACGCATCACCACCTTCCCGTGGGATGACCCCGAAAACTGCCTCTACGCCCCCGATGTGGCCGATGTAGCGCGTAAGTTCGGGTGGTTCGAGGGCGAGAACAAGGATTTCAGCTTCTCGGATGCCTACGCTCCGGCCGACTTCGGCGCACTGCGCGGTTGTGAGGCGCGCGTGTGGGCCTTCTTCCGTACCGTAGCCGACGATATGGATCGCTACGAGGATTACGCCCTCGGCCATAACCCCGCGAACAAGATGCCGTTGTGGGTCAAGCCGCGCACGAAGGTTTCGCCCAAGCAGCTGATGGATTGTATGCGCGACCACTACGAGGGTACGAAGATGGATATGACGCAGGATATCGGTGCCGGTGGCGAGGCATTGCCCTACCGTTGGCGTCCGATGTACTGGACGGTCGATGGCGTAGAGTACTGCAACGAGCGTGCAACGGCTACGCAGCAGACCGGTTTTTGGTTAGTCGGTCAGGCTCGTCCCGAGAAGGTGGGTATTCTGTGGTTTGGCACGGACGATGCCGCCACTTCGCCGCTGACCCCGATCTATGTCAATTCGTTGGAGGTTCCCGAGTGCCTGCGCGAGGGAAACGGCTCGATGCTCGAGTACTCCGACAGCTCGATGTTCTGGATCACGAACCGCATCGCCCAGTTCGCCTACCTGCGCTACAACATCATCGGCAAGCATGTCCGCGCCGAGGTCGATAAGTGGGAGAATCAGCTGCTTGAGCAGGTGCAGCAGGTCGATGTAACGATGGCCGATGCAGGCAAGCCCAAGAAGGCTCGCAAGATCGCAACCGTGTTCACCGTTGCGACGGCTCAACAGCTCTTCGCGCAGTGGGTCGAGCTCGATAAGTACCTGATGGTGAAATATATCGACGGCAATGTCAAGGTCGAGAACGAGCAGGGCTTTATCGAGAACGGCAACGGGGTCGCCATCCCGGGCAAGATCGAGCAGCCGGGTTACTCGGAGGCTTGGAAGCGTGCCGTAGCGAAGGATAAGGGTGAAATCTTAAAGGTGGTGAAGTAGCGATGAAATACGATCTGATCGTTGTCGGCAGCGGCCCGGGCGGTTATGTGGCCGCCATTCGCGCCGCGCAGCTGGGTAAGAAGGTAGCCCTCGTGGAGCGTTCGGAGGTGGGCGGTGTCTGCCTCAATTGGGGGTGTATCCCGACCAAGGCGTTGCTCAAGAGTGCCTCGGTCTATCGCCACTGCAAGGAGGCTGCTGCTTACGGCTTGGTGGTCGAGGGGGAGGTGAAGCCCGACCTCGCGGCCATCGTGAAGCGTTCGCGCACGGTTGCCGAGACGATGTCGAAGGGGATTCAGTTCCTGCTCAAGAAGAACGCGATCGATCTGATCAACGGATTCGGGCGGCTCACGGCACCCCACACGCTCGATGTCGAGGGGGTGACCTACGAGGCCGATCATATCATCCTTGCGACGGGTGCACGCCCGCGTGTGATGCCCTTTATGCCGATCGACGGCGAGCGCATCCTCTCGTCGAAGGAGGCGTTGCTGCTCGAGAAGCTGCCCGCCTCGATGGTTGTCGTGGGTTCGGGTGCCATCGGGAGCGAGTTGGCGTGGTTCTACGCTGCGTTGGGCGTGAAGGTGACGATCATCGAGTACCTTCCCCGCCTGATGCCGCTCGAGGATGAGGAGGTGTCGAAGGCGATGGAGCGTGCCTTCCGTAAACTGCGTATCAATGTGCTGACGGCGACGACCGTGAAGGCTGCCCGCGTGGCAGGCGAGCAGTGCGAGGTCGAGATCGAGGGTAAGAAGGGTGCCGAAGTGCTGACGGCCGATGTGGTGTTGTCGGCCGTAGGCATTCAGCCCAATATCGAAGGGATCGGTTTGGAGGCGCTGGGCGTAGCGGTCGAGCGCGGCAAGGTGGTGGTCGATGATTACTACCGCACCAATGTCGAGGGGGTCTATGCCATCGGCGACATCGTAAAGGGCCCTGCGTTGGCGCATGTAGCCTCGGCCGAGGCGATCTGCTGTGTCGAGGCGATCTGCGGGCTGAGCCCGGCTCCGATCGACTACACGACCATTCCCTCCTGCATCTTCACCTCACCCGAGGTGGCCTCGGTCGGCCTTACGGAGCAGCAGGCCGTGGAGCAGGGGATCGCAATCAAGGTGGGGCGTTTCCCCTTCACCGCCTCGGGCAAAGCGACGGCAGCAGGGGAGCGCGACGGCTTCGTAAAGCTCATCTTCGACGAAGAGGAGCAGCTGATCGGTGCCCACATGGTCGGAGCAACGGTCACGGAGCTGTTGGCCGAACCGACCCTTGCCAAGGCGTTGGGTGCAACGGCGCATCAGATCGCCCGCACGATCCACGCCCATCCCTCGATGAACGAGGCGATGATGGAGGCGGCAGAGAGCGCGTTGGGTTGCGCGATTCATCTGTAACGCAACACCCGCACATAACCAACAAGAAAAGGAGGCTTGCGGCCTCCTTTTTTGTCTCCGTCTGTGCGGATTAGATCGT
>CAZVNR010000073.1:0-8554 GCA_964628945.1 uncultured Alistipes sp.
ACCCCAACATTAAGAGTGTCGTGCTCTACCAACTGAGCTAAAGAGGCATTTGCGCGCGGGCTTTTGTTCCCGATTGCGTTGCAAAGATAAGGACAAAAGTTCGTTCCTGCAAATTTTTTGCAAAAAAATTGTAAAAATTTTTATTTACCCTGCGCCCTGCTCGATCAGGAAAAGCATAATTTCACACAAAGAAATCCGTGTAAACAGCTGTAAATCTATCGAATCGAGTCGTTGTTCCACTCCCCTTCGGCCTCGGGATAGAGCACCGGTCGCTGCTCGCCGAAACGCTTCAGGCGGAGGTAACTTTCGTAGAGGCCGATGCCGTTGGCCGAACGGCGGGCGATCGAAAAGCCCACCACTGAGGGGTGGCGTTTGGTCGTATGATAGCTGTTCTCGACCCGTTCGAGGTAGCTTGCCGTCCACGCGGGATCGTTCGAGGGGTTCCCCCCCTTCGTGCGTGCCGTGCCGCTCCGATGGCTGTCGATCGGTGTCTGCGCAACGACACAGAGCCCCAGTTCGTCGCAGGTCGTGTAGAGGTGCGGTGCCACCGCGCCCGCTTGGAGATAGAGGAGGTTTACTCCCTCCGCGAAGAGCTTTTGCAGTTCCTCGACCGTTACCGTCGGAGCCGCCTCGGCCGTCTTGAGCGGTTGCGGTTCGCCGTTGATTAGCAACGCCCCCTCCTTCACCTCGACCGTACGAAGGCCGGCGGGATATTGATGATACTCCATATAACGCCCCTCGCGCTGCGTGCGCAGGCGAATCAGGCACTGCTGCGGCCGTTCGCGGCTCCAGAGCAGCGTATCGGGCACCTGCGCCAAGAAACGAAGCGTATCCTCACCGCGCATCTTGAGCGTGAGGTCGTTATGGCCCGTCGAGAGCAGTTCGCCGTCGGGGGTCAGCAGATCGTAGTAGATGCGCACCGTGCGCGGATTGAGGGCGTAACTCTTCACCACCACCCCGATCTCGGTCTGATAGCCCGCATCGTGGCGGCGGGTCTGCACCAAGAGGTCGCGCACCCCCATCGTCGGGGCACTCAAGAGCTGCACGGCACCGATCGCGGGGGTCGGTTGCTCCTTCCACCCCTCGATGGCGGCCATCGACGAGGGAACGGCCAAGCGGATCTCCGCCTCGTTGCGCCCCTCCTTCACAAGCTTTGTCAGGTTGAAGTCCGCCGCGCTGTTACCGTCGGCATTGACCGCCGCACGACGGCCGTTGATCCACAATTCATAGTCAGCCGAGGCGGAGGCGATTCGCATCATCACTTGGCGGTTCGTCCACGCAAAGGGGACAGTAAAAGCGGCTTTGAAGGTGTTGCCCTCCCGTGTCCACTCCTCAATCGGCGTACCGTAGCGGTGCGCGGCGGGGGCTTTGGCCGCCTCATCAGCCGTTGCATAGGGCATAATGGCACTGCGGGGCAGTTCGCGTTGTTCGGTCACGGCGAGCGGTTGCGCCATCAGGCTGCTGCAAGAAAAAATCGCAAGAAGGATCGCTATTTTGCGCATAGTTTTGTATCTTTGTCGAACGATATTTTAAGCAAAGATACACATTTTTTCGATATTCTCCTATGCTCAAGCTGCCCGCCCTCAATTTTCCGCACACCGCGCTGCGCCTTCGACACGGTTCGACGGGGATCGAGGTGTGGGATGAGCTGCGCCGAAAGTGGGTGGCCTTCACCCGCGAGGAGCGTGTACGCCGCTACTTGGCCGCCTATTTGGCGAACCACTGCGGCGCGCTGCCGCTACGGATGGTCGAGGAGCACCCCGTGGCGATGAACGGGCAGCCGCAACGCGCCGATTTGGTCGTAATGGATGGCGAGGGGCGACCGCTGCTTGTGGCCGAGTGTAAGGCTCCGGAGGTGGAGATCGACCGCACGGTCTTCGATCAGGCGGCACGCTACAACTCGGTGCTCGGTGCCCGCTACCTGCTGCTGACCAACGGCCTTGCGCACTACTGCTACGAGCTGCGCGACGGACGATACGAGCCGCTCACCGCAATCCCGAGGTTGTGAGAGGCAGGAATAGATGGAAGACGCGGCCGGAGCAATTAAGCACCGGCCGCGCATCCGTTATTATCACAGTACGGATCAGCGTGCTACACGGCTGCAGTAGTAGGCGTAGCGATTGCGTACATTTTTCACATAGGCGGCCGTCTGTCCGTGCCCCGTAAAGCGACCGTTGCGCACCGCCTCGTGCTTGTAGTATTCGGGATCGGCCTTCAGTTTCAAATAGCGCGAAACAACCTCCCACGAGTTGGGATTCTCGCCGTGCACACGCGCCAAGCGGCGTGCATCGTTCACATGGCCGACACCACCGTTATAGGCTGCCAAGATCAGGCTCAAACGATCCTCCTCGCCCAACGAGGCAGGAAGATGCATCATCTCCGAGAGCTTCGTGACGAGCTTGTTGGCCAGCCAAATATTGGTCTTCAGGTCGCACAGCTTCTCGGGATCAACCTTGAATTGGCGTGCCACCGAAGGCATAATCTGCATCATACCGCGCGCCCCTTTGTTCGATTGGAGGGCGGGCATAAAGCGCGATTCGTGGTAGGCGATGGCCGACATCAGTCGCCAATCGTTGCCTTCACGCTCGCTGATGTTGCGGAACAGATTGTCGTAGGTCGAGATCTGATACTCGCCCTCCGCAAGGAGCGAATTATCCTCAAAATCGGCCTCAAGCAGGAGGCTCGTGCGAGGAGTTGCATCGATGCGGTCGTTTGTACCGCTCAAAAGGGTTAGAATCGAAAAAAATGAAATGACTAAAAAAATCTTCTTTAACATACATCGCATCATTACGGGCAGCTCTCCCGTTGCGAACAGCACGCTTAATCGTAAAAGCCCCACGAAATACCCATCTTAAACATTCCCGGGTTGAGCGGATAACCCGCCGCCGAGAAGTAGGCACCGTCGATCAGTCCCTTGTTCAGGTGTTGGTATTTGAGGAAGATCCGCATCCGTTTCCATTTCGCCATCACGAAGGCATCGAGGTAGGGATAACCTCCCACCTCCAGCTCGCGTTGGTTGTAGTAGGCCGACAGCGAGGGGTTATACGACGGGGCGTAGTATTCCGTATGGAATCGCCCATCGACACCCAACTGCAGGCGCAGTACATTGCGTGTGACCCAAAACTCGTAGTAGTACGAGAGGTAGGCCGCCGCCATCGGAACGGGTACAACTTCTTCGTTCGTGCTCCACTGCAACAATACCCTGTTGTCCAAATGAAATCCGCCGAGGCGGAAATCTTTGCGCAGATACACCCCCGTAAGGCTCACCTCGCCGCCCGACTGGGCGATGTGGGCATCCGTACCGTAGTAGATCGGATCGGATACGACACTCTGCCACAGGCCGGCCTCGAAGGCGCGGTCGGGCATCCGAAGTTTCACCTCCAAACGGGTTTCAGTCTCCTTATCCAAAGGAGCGGACCACATAAAGTGGTTCGAGAATAGGTTCTCCTGCCAATACGAGGGCGAACGACGCTCCAGCGAGAAGCCGCCGTCGAGAACCAACGATTCACCGAAGAGCGATCCCTTGAGGGCGACATGGCCGCCGACCCGCAGATCACCTCCTCGATAGCCGCTCGGGAAGAACTTGAGGTTCGCATCCCAATCGACATACTTCTTAATCTTTCCGCTCACCGCCCCATAGACATAGTAGGCCGTCTTCTTCTTCGCGCGGTACTTGCCCGTCAAAAAGTCGTTCATCGCAAACTGCGAGTAGGTGTAGAGGTCGATGCCCACACCTGCATCGAGTGTACCCACTACGCCGTTGCGATCCCACGGCTGCGCCTGCACGAAGAGGCGGTTCGAGATGCGCCGCTCATACAACGAGTCGCGCGTCTGCTCCGGATTGATATACCAATTTTTATAATATTCGCCTGTCGCCGCAACAAATTCGCCATGCTCGTCGCGGTGATCTCGTTCGTTGGTGTAGGTAGCACGCACATCGGAGTAGGTCTTGCTCCAAGCCGAGTACTCGAAGGCGTGGCCGACATAGACGGCCGAGAGGTCGGCCATCGAGAAGTCGCTCTCGGTCATACGCTGCAACGGAATACCGTAGCTCTGCACGACATAGAAGCCGTTGTTGCGGTAGATATTCTCGGCCGTGGCCGAAGCCAACTTCATCGGCACACCCGAGGGCATCTGAAAGACCGTATCGGCAATGGCCCACTCGCCCACTACACCACCGTTCTCCTGCTGTTCGATGTGGTTGTTGTAGTAGCCGGCGTGGATCGAGTAGCGGCGACCCGTGTGGTTGACGGCCACCGAGAGGTTGTGGTTCTTGGTGCGCTGACGGTCGTACTGACCGCGCGTACCGCGTGACTTGTAATCGACATTGAAGCCCGTCGTGGGCGAGATGTTCTGCGCATGCAGGATGCCGAACTGCTCCTCGCGGAAACGCTTTTGACCCGATTCGATGTAGGTCATACGCGTCATCGGCTGCTTCACATTGTAGAAAGGGACATTGTCGGCGTTGTAGGTGTAGGCGTAGTAGGGCTGCGCGAAGCCGAAATCGAAGTCGGTCGGCCGACGGAAGTAGTTGATCGGCAGTGAGGTCTGACCCAGTGCACCCTGCGCAATATCGCCCACATCCTCGAGGTAGAAGGGGTAGTCGATACGGAAATTCTCGAGCGTGGTGTCCATCTCGATCAGATCGATGCGGTTGAAGGCCGTACTGCGGTTCCAACGGAAGTTGGGCAGCGCACGCACCGAGTCGCTGAAGAAGTAGCTCTCGAGCGGTTTTTTGATGCGCTCCTCCTTGGTCGAGTCGGCAGCATTGGCGGTCTGCTCGTCGCCCTCCGCCTCACTCTGCTCATAGGAGTTCGAGCCGTAGAGCTGCGTATTCTGCCCGCGCTGCATGGCACGATTCAGATCACGCGCATTGAAATTCTGCGCGACCGCCACACCGCACCCCCACACCATGCAGAGGGCGATCCACAAGCCGATGATCTGAATTTTTCGCAACATAACCGTTTTCGTCTAAGGCAAAATTCGGGGCAAAGTTAATAAAAAATTTTCAAAATGCAAAAATTTATGATTTTGAGCCCTTTATCGTAGCCGTCACAGCCGAGACAAGCACATAGGCGGGGATGATCACAAGGAACGCCTCGACCCGCCACAACGCGATCAGCACGGCCGAAGCGAGCAGGAAGAGGTAGCGCACGGCATTCCCGCGCCAGCCGAGCCCCTTGAATTTAAGCGAGAACATCCGTAGATTGCAGACCATCAGCAACGCCAGCACCCACGCCGTGGCGATCACCATCCAGCCGTTCAGCTCGATCGCGCAGCCATGCTCGGCCGCCCACCCCGCGCTCACCACGAAGAGCGTGGCGGCCGGTGTCGGCAGACCGCGAAACTCGGTGTGCTGCTCCTCGTCGATGTTGAACTTCGCCAAGCGCAGCGCGGCAAAGGCCGAGAAGAGGAAGACCGTGAAGCCCGCCCACTCGGGGAGTACGCCGCCGTTCACGCGCCCGAACAGAACGAAGAGGATCGCCGAGGGGGCCAAACCGAACGAGATATCGTCGGCCAGCGAGTCGAGCTGCACGCCGAGCGGGCCGCTGATCCCCATCAGTCGCGCCACCATCCCGTCGAAGAAGTCGCAGACGGCAGCCGCCACAATCAGCCAAAACGAAAGAGTCAAATCGCCCCACACAAGGGCCGAAACCGTCGCCATCGCACCGCAGAGCAGGTTCGCGAGGGTGACGAAGTTGGGAAGTGTAAAGAGTCGAATTTTCATCGTTTCTTAATTTTCATCACTACAATAGATGGCAAAGTTACAAATTTTTTCTATATTTGTACTACCTAAACCACAGAACGAATAAATACAACCAGCTATGGAGAGTAATAAATATTGTGTAATTATGGCCGGCGGCATCGGGTCGCGTTTCTGGCCGAAGAGCCGTCAGGCGATGCCGAAGCAGTTTTTGGACATCTTGGGGACGGGAAAATCCTTTATTCGCCACACCTACGAGCGCTTCGAGAAGTTGATCCCCGCCGAGCACTTCTTGGTCGTCACAAACCGCCGCTACAAGCAGCTCGTCTTGGACCATCTGCCCGAGCTGAAGCCCGAGCAGGTGTTGTGTGAGCCGATCGGACGCAACACCGCACCCTGCATCGCCTACGCCGCCTACACGCTCTTGAAAAAGGATCCCGAGGCGGAGATGGTCGTCACACCGGCCGACCACCTGATCCTCAACGAAGAGGATTTCTGCGCGATCATCAGCGAGGGGTTGTCGTTCGCCGAGGCCAACCGTGCGCTCGTGACGATCGGCATCAAGCCCACACGCCCCGATACGGGGTACGGCTATATTCAGGTGTCGGACAACCAACCGATGTCGAAGGTGAAGTGCTTCACCGAGAAGCCCAATTTGGAGCTGGCGCAGACCTTCATTCAGTGCGGCGAGTTCGTGTGGAATTCGGGCATCTTCATCTGGAAGGTAGGCGCGATCATCGAGGCCTTCGAGAAGTACCTCCCCGAGCACCACACCCTCTTCAGCGACCTGCAGCCGGCACTCGGTACCGACGAGGAGGCGCACGCCGTCGAGAAGGTCTTTGCCGAGTGTCGCGCCATCTCGATCGACTACGGCGTGATGGAGAAGGCCGAGAATGTCTATGTGCGCTGCGGCGACTTCGGTTGGAGCGATGTCGGCACTTGGGGTTCGGTCTATCAGCACTCGCGCAAGGATCGCTACGCCAACGCCAAACCCGAGGAGGGGTGCTATCTCTACGATACGCGCAACTCGTTCATCTCGCTGCCGAAGGAGAAGATCGCCGTCATCAGCGGGCTGAAGGAGTACATCGTCGTCGATACGGAGGATGTGCTGATGATCTGCCCGCGCAGCGAGGAGCAGAACATCAAGAAGTTCATCGACGAGGTGAAGTTCAACAAGGGCGACAAATTTATCTAACCGCACGATGTCGCAGCTCTACGACCTCTACAAGGCTCACCCGAAGGTCTCGACCGACACCCGTCGCATCAGCGAGGGGTCGCTCTTCTTTGCCCTGCGCGGTGCATCGTTCGACGGCAATCGTTTTGCCGCCGAGGCACTCGAACGGGGGGCAGCCTATACCGTCGTGGATGATCCGGCCGTCGCGTGCGACGAGCGGATGATCGTGGTCGAGGATGTACTGGCCGCCCTGCAGGAGCTGGCACGCGAACACCGTCGTGCCCTCTCGATTCCGATCCTCGCCATTGCCGGCTCGAACGGCAAAACCACGACCAAAGAGCTGATCAGTCGCGTCCTCGCGGAGCGTTATCCGCTCTACGCCACGCGCGGCAACCTCAACAACCACATCGGCGTTCCGCTCACGCTCTTGGCAATGGACGAGCGCGTGCAGTTCGGTGTCGTGGAGATGGGGGCGAGCAGCTGCGGCGAGATCGCTCTGCTGTGCCAGATCGCCGAGCCGAACTACGGTATCCTTACCAATGTCGGCCGCGCCCACCTCGAGGGGTTCGGCGGCGTGGAGGGGGTTCGTCGCGGCAAGGGTGAGTTGTTCGACTACTTGGCTGCAACCGGCGGCACAGCCTTCCTGCGCGAAGAGGATGCCGTCTTGACCGCAATGGCCGAGGAGCGCACCGCGCTCAAGACCCACCGCTACCCCACCGCTGCAGCCGACGGCATCGCCCACCGTTTGGAGGGAGACTACAACCGCTACAATGTCGCCGCCGCTGCCGCGATCGGTCGCCACTTCGGGGTCGAAGAGGAGGCCGTGCGCCGCGCCATCGCCGGCTACGAGCCGGACAATAACCGTTCACAACGCACCGTAACCGCGCACAATACGCTGATCGTCGATTGCTACAACGCCAACCCCTCGAGTATGCAGCTCTCGGTAGCCAATTTCCTCGCCGAACCGCTCGGAGAGCGGCGTGAGCGGCTCTTAATCTTGGGCGATATGCGCGAACTGGGGGCGTGGTCCGAGGAGGAGCACCGCGCCATCGTACGACAAGCCGTCACAGACTCGGCCCGCCCGATCTTCGTGGGCGAGGAGTTCCGCAAGGCACTCGCCGCCGAGGGGTGTCGAGCCGAGTGGTTTGCCGATTGCGATGCACTTTGCACCGCTCTTCGCACCGCACCGCCGCTGAACGCCCTGATTCTCGTAAAAGGGTCGCGCGGAATCGGATTAGAGCGAGCAATTCCGCTACTTTAACACGCTGAAAAAGAACACAGAACGGCTTTCCCGAAGAGAGCCGTTTTGTTTTTTCGTTTTTTTTCGCTACTTTTGGCCAACTTACGGGTCATTTGAGGATTGAGAACTGAGAATTGGGGGGGGGCAGCCCGAAATCGTGCGTCATTCTGAAGAGGTGAAGCGGATGAAGAATCTGTATATCGACAAGATACAACATACAGATCTTTCGCTAACGCTCAAGATGACGCCTCGAAAAAAAGGCTGACAGCCGAATGCTGATCGCTGACGGCTTATGTCCCTCTGCAATTTACCGTGACCCCGACTTACGCATACATATAAAACACTTATACACTATGACACTGAACGAATATCAAGAGCACGCGCTCGAAACGGCGATCTATCCCGCCGACAGCCGCATCATCTACCCCACGCTCGG
>CAZVNR010000074.1:0-8530 GCA_964628945.1 uncultured Alistipes sp.
GCTTTCATCAAAAGTCCTCATAAGTCATTGAACACCAGTGCTGCCATCATTATTTCCCCTCATTCGTTAGATTTTTCCAGAGATTTTATCTATCTTTGCCTAAAACTAACGGATCGAAACATGAATTTCAGAATTGGACACGGTTACGATGTGCACTGTTTGCGCGAAGGGTTGCGTTTGGTGCTGGGGGGCGTAACAATCCCCTACGACAAGGGATTTGTCGCCCACTCCGACGGCGATGTGGCGATTCACGCCATCTGCGATGCCCTGCTCGGGGCGGCGGCGATGGGCGACATCGGGTTGCACTTCCCCGACACGGCCGCCGAATGGGGCGGTATCGACTCGAAGATCCTGCTCCGCAAGGTGGTGGCGATGCTCACCGAGGCGGGCTACACGATCGGCAATGTCGATTGCACGATCCGGATGCAGCGCCCGAAGTTGCGCCCCTACATCGACCTGATGCGCCACACGCTGGCCGATGCTATGGGTGTGGACGATGACCGCGTGTCGGTCAAAGCCACAACCACAGAGCATCTTGGTTTCGAGGGCCGCGAAGAGGGTGTCTCGGTCTCGGCCGTCGCCCTGATCTACAAGGAGTAGCAGCGCATATTTAGCAAATTTAAGGAGTTTAGGGAATTTAGAGAACGCATCCCGATTCCTTACATACTCCAATCTCTCTCTTTTTTAATAGAGCTGCGACAGCGTGCCCGTATATTGCACATCGCTGTACCACGGGTTGCTGATCGTCAGTGTAGCACCGCCCGTGCGCGAATAGATCTCGAAGGTGAAGGTGTAGGTCGAACCCGAGAAGAGCGACGAGCTGAAGCTCACCATCCACCCCTCGTGGGTCTGTTCGACGGTGTAGTGGTCGAGCGTGGGGAGCGTATAGTTCAGGATCGTCACATAGTACGGCGGTGTGTAGCCCTTGATGTAGGGCAGGCAGATGTCGCCCGCCGTATCCCAGATGCTCACCTCAAACTCGGGGTTCATGATCTGCCGCATCGGCCCTGCGGGCTGCCGCTGCATCGTCGTCGGATTGAACTGGAAGTTGCGCGAGAGCACCAACGAGTCGATCATCTTCTCATACTCGGCCAGCCGTTGTGCACGGCGTTTCTCGCGCCGTTCGCGCCGCTCCTCTTTGGGCGACAGCTCCGTTTTTTGGCCGATCACCGCAGCCACACCGACCAACAACAGCAGGCCGGCACATACCATCAAGATTCGTTTCATAGTCGTTTGATTTTGCTTTTTCTACACGACCCAATAAAACAAATTCGGTGCCGCAAATCGTTTGCAGCACCGAATCGACGGTTGATTGCTCCCTTCCGACTACTTCTTCAGGAAGTCGGCACGCATCGGCGAGAAGGTGTCGATCAGCACGCCCGCCTCCAAGCAGACGGCACCGTGCAGCTGATCCGGCTCGACATAGTAGCCGTCGCCGGCCACCAAGATCCGCTTCTCGTCACCGATCGTCAGCTCGAACTTGCCGCTGACGATGTACGATGCCTGCGAGTGGTAGTGGGTGTGCGTCGCACCGACGGCACCCGTTTCAAACTTCACCTTCACGAGCATCAGCTGCCCGTCGTAGGCCATCACTTGACGGGTCACGCCCTCCCCTGCCGGTTCCCAAGCGATCTCATTCTCGATCTGATAGGTTGTACTGCGAGTCTTCATACGATTTTGGTTTAGTGTAATTTTCGTGTTGCATATTGGTTCCGACTACAAATATAACCCAAAAATCCCAAAACGCAAAATCGAGCCTTCAGCACTCAGCGACCAACCGCCAGCTCGGGCTTGCGCGGCATCGAAAAAGGACGATTAGAGGCCCGAACGCCACGACGAACGCTCCTTACGGAAGGCGATTGAACCAACACACCGAGCCGCACCCGAACGGTGGATAAAGAGGACGAAAAAGCGGCTGATTTATACAAGATTAAATAGGGTAAAAAGACCAAATTAACAGATAAATCGACAGTGCAAAGTATATTAAAAAGTCATAGTTTTTCGTATCTTTGCGGTGTGAAAGGGTAGCCAAACGATTTCGGGCCGAGAAAGCGGGATCGGAAAGAGCACAAAAAAACGGCTCACTTCTGATGAAGCAGCCGTCGTAAGTGAGTGATCCCGTGGAGATTCGAACTCCAATCGTAAGAACCGGAATCTTAAATTCTATCCATTGAACTACGGGACCGTGCGATTGAATCGGTTTGCAAAGATGCAAATTATTTTTAGAGCGGCAAAATTTTTTTATGGAAAATACACAGAATCCACAGTGGCAACGAATCGAGGATGTGATTCGCTGGGCGAATATGACGACCAACTATTTTGCCCGACATATCGGACTTCCGCGCGGCGAGAATCTCTACCAGATCAAGCGCGGGACCTACGGCATTTCGCGTGCATTGGCCGACCGCATCGTCGAGCACTTTCCCACGATCAACAAGGCGTGGCTGCTCACCGGTGAGGGGATGATGTTCGCCCCCGAGGCGGCGGCGCGTACGATCCCCTACTACGAGGCCAATCTCGAAAAGTGCCTCCGCACGATCGACGAGATGCTGCCCACTTCGGCGTTGGAGCTCCCGCCTGCCGATGCGTGCGACTTGGCGATTTGGTACCATTCGCACGAGATGGAGCCGCTCACGCAGGCCGGAACGGTGCTTCTGCTGAAAAAAGTGACCACAGAGGCGATTATTCCGCACAAAGAGTATGTGATTATTACACAAAATTTGGTAACTTTGCGTATCGTACGGCGCGATGCCAACCCGCTCTATCTGCGCCTGACGGCCGCCGACCGCAGCAAGGTAGACGATATGGTGGTGCGCGACGAGGAGGTTGAGCGCATCTACGCCGTGCGAGGCAAACTGATATTGGACAAATAAAACTGTAAGAACGATGTTTTCGGGAATTGTAGAGGCGATGGCCGAGGTGGTGGCCATCCACACAGACAGACAGAATAAGGATTTCACACTCCGTTCACCCTTCACAGAGGAGCTGAAGATTGACCAAAGCGTATCGCACAACGGCGTCTGCCTGACGGTGGTGCGCATCGAGGGTGACTGCTACACCGTAACGGCGATGAAGGAGACGCTCGACCGCTCGAACCTCGGGCTGCTCAAGGTGGGCGATCGGGTCAATGTCGAGCGTTCGATGCGCCCCGAGGCACTTCTCGACGGCCACATCGTACAGGGTCATGTCGATCAGACGGCGCGCTGCACGAAGCGCGAGGATGCCGACGGCAGCTGGTACTTCACTTTCGAGTACGAGCCGCAAGGCGGCGGCCTCACGACGGTCGAGAAGGGATCGGTGGCAGTCAACGGCGTGAGCCTCACGGTGTGCGACCCGACCCCCTCGTCGTTCCGCGTGGCAATCATCCCCTACACCTTCGAGCATACGAACTTCTGCACGATCGAGGAGGGGACGGTCGTCAATCTCGAATTTGATATTGTGGGTAAGTACATCGCCCGCCTGATGGAGCATTACCTTAACAAATAAAACAGGTACAGAGGCTATGAAGATTAAGACCAAAGAGTTCGCTTCACTACTGATCGCGCTGATGACAACCCTCGTCGTGGCGGTTGCCCTCGTCGTGGTGAAGGTGGCGTGGCTCGCCGTGTTGGTGGTCAGCCTGATCACCTTTGGGTTGGTATTGTTGGCTGCGCTCTTCGTGATCCGTAAGTATGTCGCCTACAAGCTGCGCCCGATCTACTCGATCGTCTCGGCACGGGATGTGCGCACGAGCGAGATCTTCAACGAGTTGCAGGACAAGCGCGTCGAGAGCCTTGGCGAAGAGCTGACGGCATGGGCCGACACGAACGACCGCGAGATCGCCCGTCTGAAGGAGGCCGAGCACTTCCGCAAGCAGTATTTGGGCAATGTGGCACACGAGCTGAAGACCCCGATCTTCAACATTCAGGGCTACATCTCGACCCTCTTGGACGGTGGTTTGGAGGATGAACTGATCAACCGTAAATACCTCGAGCGTACGGAGAAGAGCATCGACCGTCTGATCAACATCGTCAACGATCTGGAGACGATCAACCGGCTCGAGAGCAATATGAACCGTCTGAACCGCGAGACCTTCGACATCGTGGCATTGGCACGCGAGATCGCCGAGCAGGCCGAGATGGAGGCCGACAAGCGGAAGGTGACGATCACGGTCAAGGGTGCCGACAACCTCCCGTCGCCCTTCTGGGTGCAGGCCGACAAGCACTTTGTCGGGCAGGTGTTGGTCAATCTGATCGTCAATTCGATCCACTACGGCAAGGAGGGCGGCCGCACCTGCGTCCACTTCCGCGACCTGCTGGATAAGATTCTGATCGAGGTCGAGGACAACGGGCAGGGGATCGCAAAGGAGGATCAGCCGCGCATCTTCGAGCGTTTCTACCGCACCGACAAGAGCCGTTCGCGCGAACAGGGCGGCACCGGCTTGGGGTTGGCGATCGTGAAACACATCGTCGAGGCGCACGGTGAGCGTATTTCCGTCCGCAGCGAGTTGGGGCAGGGTTCGACCTTCTCGTTCACGCTCAAAAAGGTACCGATCCGCGAGTTGGATCGTTAAACAAACGGATAAACTATGATGACCAATCTGTCGATCGTATGGGATTTCGATCCGGTGCTTTTTCGCATCGGATCGCTCGATATTCGCTACTATGGGTTGATGTGGGCTTTGGCGATTCTGATTGCCGCCAAATTCTTCGACAACTTCATTCGTCGCGAGGGGCTGAACGAACGCCTCTCGGAGTCTGTATTTATATATGGTACGGTCGCCACGATTCTCGGCGCACGCCTCGGGCACTGCCTCTTCTACGATCCGGCCTACTATTTGGCGCAGCCGTGGACGATTCTGACCGAGTTCCGCGACGGCGGTATGGCGAGTCACGGCGCCGCAATCGGTATTCTGACCGGTCTGTGGCTCTTCTCGCGGAAGAATCGGATGCCCTACATCTGGTCGCTCGACCGCATTATGGTCGGCGTGGCCGTCGGTGGAGCGATTGTCCGTTTCGGTAACCTCTTCAACTCGGAGATCTTCGGTACGGCGACCGATCTGCCGTGGGGGTTCGAGTTTGTCCGTTCGGGGAAGTGGGTGCGCGAGTTCGCACCGCAGGCGGTGCATCCGACCCAGATCTACGAGGCGTTGTGCTATCTGATCACCTTCGTCGTGGTGGCGTGGCTCTACTACGGCCGCGATGCGGGTCGCCGTCGCCCCGGGCTGATCTTCGGCGTGGGGTTGATCGGTATCTTCTTCACACGCTTTCTGATCGAGTTCATTAAGACTGAGCAGGAGGCCTTCGAGAAGGGGTGGACACTCGATATGGGGCAGTGGCTCAGTATCCCCTTCATTGCACTGGGTATCTATATGATCTATCACGCGCTGACGGCTCCCGCAAAGAGCCTTGAGCCGACCAAGCCGCAGCCCAAGCAGCCGCAGCCGTTGGCACAGAAACAGCGCAACAAAAAACGATAAGCGTTATGGCACAGAATCCGATGGTGGCGGAGGTCAATCGCCTCATTGCCAACCTGCTCGCCGCGGGTGAGCAGATCGCCTTCCCCGAAGTGGGCACGCTGAAGCCCGTCACACGACCGGCCCAAAAGGTCGCCCGCCGCAAGGTCGTTCCGCCGTTGCACGAGATCGACTTCTCGTCCGAATTGCAGGGACAGACACTCGCCCAACGCCTGATCGTAGCGGCCGGTTGTACGAAAGAGCAGGCCGACGACATCTATGCGCGTTGGTTGGCGCAGACTTGGCAGGAGGGGGTGCTGACCCTTGAGGGGATCGGCACACTGCGACAGAAGCATTTTGCGCTCGATCCCGAATTCGATCGGCGCATCAATCCGCAGGGGCGCACGCCGATCGCCGTGCGCCGTCGTCGGTACGGATTCGATTGGATGATCGCCCTCGGGGCGGTGGCCATCGTGGCTGCGTTGGTGATCGGTTGGTATGGCTATAAGCAGCTGAACGGCTCGGTTCGGATGCCGTGGGAGCGCACGCAGCAGGAGGTGGCGACCGCTTCGCCCGCACCAAGCTCAACCGACACGCTCACGACACAAGCAGCCCCCGAGGTGACCGAAACGCCCGCTCCGATCGAAACACCCATCCCGACGACAGCACCCACAGCGGCCTCGACGAGCGATCCGGTGGCAGAGCGGATGATCTCGGGCAACTACTATGTGGTATTAGGCGTCTTCTCGACCCCCGAGAATGCAGCGCGTGCCGTGCGCGAGGCGGCAGCGAAGAGCAGCGCGGCAGCGTGTCGCATCTACCACTTCGGGCAGAAGTGGATGGTATCACCCTACACCTCGGCCGACCAAGCAGCGGCAAACGCTTTCCGTCGGGAGCAGGCTACCGTCTTCCCCGAGATGTGGATCTATCGTGCGCGTTAGGATGGCAATTGCACGGCTGATAACCCGCCTCATTGATGCCTTCTACCTCCGTCCCGTGGCGGCGGTCGTACCGTTGCAGACCTACCGCTACGCGATGTGCGGCGGGTTGAATATGGTGCTCGATGCGGTGTGGTATGCCGTGATCTACAACTTCGTTGTGGCGCACCGTTTCTTCGATTTGGGGGTGGTGGTGATCTCACCCCACATCGCCTCGATGTGCTTGGTCTTTCCGATCACCTTCTTCAACGGTTTTTGGCTCAACCGCCACATCGCCTTCCGCCACTCGCCGCTCTCGGGTCGCACGCAGCTCGTTCGTTACGCCCTCTCGATCGGCGGTTCGTTGCTTCTGACCTATGCGGGACTAAAGTTCTTTGTCGAGTGGTGCCACATCTGGCCTACCCCATCGAAGCTCCTCACGACGGCTATCACGGTGGTTTACAGCTACCTCGCTGCGAAGTACTTCACCTTCCGGGGAGCGGAAGAGAATTAAAAATCGGGCTGGCGCGACGAAAGGAGCGGTCAACAATCAGCTTTCAGCTTTTGGGTCGCACAAGCTCCTCAGCGGCCGTTTCTTATGCAGTCGTCACAGCGAGCGACCCGTAGGGGCGTGTAGCTGTCTGAACGAGCACAGCGACGGCCGTGGAGCTTTTTTAGACCGCCACGAGCCTAACGGCTCTCGCGGTGACGGATAAGAAATTCAAGATGAGAAAATTTGGCACTTTTGAAAAGAGTTGCTAACTTTACACAACAAAACCAACAATCACAGACAAAACAGAAACAGACGAACAACACACATATTAATTAATTTGAGCTAACAGCTCTTATTCTCATTGCGGTAAAATCTGGTAAATTTTCAATGCTATACGGGAATAAGTTTTGGAAGTTCACACCCTCGGGTGTGGGCTATTCGTACTTATTTGTATAGCAAGGTTTACCAGAGCCGTCCGCAATAGATAAGCAAACGAATAGATTCACACCTTTTTGTTTGCCATCGGGAGTTGTTTCTCGCAATTCCTCCGACCTATGGCAAACGAGAACCTTACCCAAGCCAAAAATGCCAAGAACGACGAGTTCTACACGCAGTATGCCGACATCGAGAAGGAGGTCAATGCGTATCTCGACTACGATCCCGATGTCTTTCGCGGCAAGACCGTCCTGCTCCCCTGCGACGATCCCGAGTGGAGCAACTTTACCCGATTCTTTGCGCAAAACTTCGAGCGATTGGGGCTGAAACGCCTCGTCAGCACCAGTTATGCGCCCGACAGCAAAAAGATCAAGACGGCCTATCAACCGACCCTCTTTGAGAGCGATGCACCGCATTTCGATCCCGCAAAGACACAGACCAAAGGCAAGATTTTCATCCTCGACCGCGATAATACGGGCGACGGGCGCATCAATGTCGAGGATTTGGAGTGGTGCTATTTGGAGGGTGACGGCGACTTCCGCAGCAAAGAGATTTGCGCTCTGCGCGACGAGGCCGACATCATTGTAACCAATCCGCCTTTTTCGCTCTTTCGGGAGTTCTTGGCGTGGATTGTCGAGGCCGAGAAACAATTCTTGATCATCGGAAACAAGAATTGTTTAACCTATAAAGAGGTTTTTCCGCTCATTAAGGATAATAAAATGTGGATTGGAAAAACTCCGATGGGAATTGATCTGCTTTTTGATGTTCCAGAAGAGATTGCGATTGATTTGGTTGCAAACAGCAAGCAGGGGAGTAAGTATAGAATAGTTGAAGGAAAGGTAAAAGGTCGTTCTTCAAGTGTTTGGTTTACCAACCTTGATCACGGTAGGCGTCACGAACCGCTGCAATTGATGACGATGGCCGACAACCTGCGCTACAGCCGTCACAAAGAGTTGCGCGGTAAAGCGGCCTACGACAGCTACGACAACTATGATGCAATCGAAGTCCCCTACACCGATGCCATCCCCTCCGATTACGACGGCGTGATGGGTGTCCCGATCTCCTTCCTCGACAAATACTGCCCCGAACAGTTTGAGATCGTAAATGCCAATGATTATCGCATTTCGGATCGGGTGCCACAGAAAGCACACGGATTGATCAAGGATAAAGAGGCAACAATAACGATGGATAGGATCACAGAACAGAACAGAACAGAACAGAACAGAACAGAACAGAACAGAACAGAACAGA
>CAZVNR010000075.1:0-7638 GCA_964628945.1 uncultured Alistipes sp.
GTGTGGATTGGCAACAGCGCGATTCGCGGCTGCATCGCCTGCAATCAGTGCCACACAAAGGGGCTTGGCCGCTGCATCTTCGACGACGATGTCTGCAACCGCATCTCCGAGCGATTCGCCGAGGCCGACGGCCTTGTCATTGGCTCGCCGGTCTATTACGGGCAGCCCAACGGGGCGTTGCTCTCGGTCATCCAGCGAGCCTTCTACTCCAACGGCGCACAGATCGCCGGCAAGCCCGCCGCCGCGATTGCCGTATGCCGCAGAGGTGGTGCCACGGCGGCGTTTGAGGCACTCAATATGCCCTTTCAGATGATGAATATGCCGGTCGTGACCTCGCAGTATTGGAACATCGCCTACGGCCGCGCGGAGGGCGAGGCGGCACACGACACAGAGGGTATGCAGACGATGCGCACGCTGGCACGCAATCTGGCGTGGCTGCTCCGATGCACCGACGGCACCCCTGCCCCGGGTCGCCCCGCCGACGAGGAGTGGGCCGCGATGCACTTTATCCGGTAGCGCGGAGGGCAGGTCGAAATTCAAAATGTAGAATGTAGAATTCAAAATTGCTTTTACCCTGCCATGCAGAATTTCCGGTCTTCGCAGTTCTCCCCGCTGCGTCATTGCGAGCGATCCGTAGGGGTGCGTGGCAATCTGAACGAGCACGGCGACGGTCTTGGTGCTTTTGTAGATCGCCACGAGCCTAACGGCTCTCGCGATGACGACCGGCCGCTTAAAAAGCGGCTTTTGAGAGGCTTGCGCGACATAAAATAGGGAATTTAGAGAATTTAGAGAGTTTAGTGAGTTTAGTGACCCTCCCTAACTTCCCTAATCTCTCTAAATTCTCTTCTTGTATAATAAGGTATTCCACAAAAAAACGACCGATATTCTCGGTCGTTTTTGTATTATTTTGAGAGTTCTGTCAAAGAACTCTTCACAATTCAACCGCAAAACTAATAAATTATTTCTTAAGTTGGAAATGTTTTGTGGATTTTTTTCTGCAAAAATTACTTTCCGCGATCCCGTAAACCCGCAAAAGCCAACCGATTCGGGTTTTTCGGCGGAAAACGAGCAGGGAGGTTAGGGAGGTTAGGGAAGTTAGTGAATCTGCTCCCAAAAAGACCGCTCACACCTCCGATAACGCCCATTTTCTTCGATTTTCCCCGCTGTTTTTCGCAGTTTTTCATCTTTCGTCATTCGCTGCAAACTGCTGATTTGTAGCATATCACGATTGTGCGAGAGTTCTTTGACAGAACTCTCTTTGGCGATATGGTTATGCGCCGAGTAAGTGATTGGCAAACAGAGGTTTATTTATAAGGGTTGATAAAAAGACAAGAGAAAAGATTAGAGTTGCGGCGTGCGTTTTCGGGCGTTGCGTTGCGGCGATAAGACTCCGCTTTTCGGTTAGTAATAACAGCCGCTAAAGGAGTCGGCGGCAAAAAACTAAAATTATTAAAGGTATGGTAAAGAAATTTTATGAAGCACCCGAGTTGGAGCTGATCCAGCTCACGGTTGAGGCCGGTTTTGCCGCGTCGGGCGAGGGATCAGGTGATAGCGGTGGCTCGAATTCAGGTTTTGAGGATCCGTTGTAAATAATTGGAAATTAACATCCGAACACTCTTTTTGTTGATTTGAGCGCAAATAGTCCAAGAGTGCCAAATGGTGCGATGGTCGTTGAGGAGGAGTTGGCTCAATTTCCATCGCATCCGACGGCACCAATCTATCGGATGCGATTTGAATTTGAAACAGAACAAACAATTTACTTTAATTATTAACCAAAAAAACAATTTTATGAAAGCTAACAAACTATTTTTGCTTGCAATGGGTTTGGTTGCAGTAGGTTGTAACGACAGTCAGATCGAGGAGCAGTCGCTGATCAACGATGCTCAGGGCGAACTGGTTGAGGTTGTAATCGATGCTACCGTAGCTCCTGCATCGCGTGCTACCTCTGATGTGGAATATGTGGAGGGTAGTGACGACAGAAACAGCTTTATCGAGTTGGACTTTGAGGTTGGCGACGATATCGGCGTTTACTTCAATTTCGAGAACGAGGCTGTTAACTTCGGTATGACGCACGAGAATGTAAAGTTCACGGCTGTTGAGAAGACCGAGACTGGTGTGCGTTACACCACGGAGGAGCAGCTGATGCTGCTTGCTAACGGCAACAATGTATATGCCTACTATCCCTATGCGAAAACGGAGACCGGTTTCGAGGGTAGCGTAACCCGTTCGAGCAACCTCGGCAATTGGGACGGTTACCACTATTTTGAGATTGAGGATGTACAGGAGATGGCAGGTATCAAGGATTATTCGAACCTGTCGAGCTATGTGAAGTTGGTGTCGAGAGAGCAGAAGATTACGAAGGTAGGCAACAAGGCCACGGTAAACATGGCTTTCGAGCATGCTTTTTCGTATGTGACACTGCACCTGACTAATACGCTTGAGAAAGAGGTGAACATCAAGGAGGCTGTAATCAAGTTCTACAACGGCAGTGAGCCGATTGCTATAGTTGGTGATCTTGCTTCGGGGCTTGGTGTAGCCGTACAGGGTGAGTCGATTCCGACTTCGATTGAGAATGGAAAGCCGGAGGTAAAGGTTGTTCCTGCTGAGGGTGCTGAGTTGGTGCTCGAGGCTGGCGACAAGACCATGATCACCGCTGCAATTGCACCTATTGCCGCTTGGGACAAGTGTGTATGGACTATCCGTACGGTTGATGGCTATACATACACCGACGCATTCGAGCTTAATACCCCGCGCGCAATTCGCCAAAGCAAGAATCAGGCACTGAACATTGCTCTCTCGGACGAGACGCTGGGTTCGGAGGTGAGCAGCGACGAGGCTGCCGAGGGCATTCTTGATAAGAACTTGGAGCACATCGTTCTCGACCTGACGAAGGACACTACGCTGGAGCTGAAGGCTTGGGATAGCGCTGCTTGGGGTGGCGAGAACACCAAGACCATCACGATCAACGGTAACGGCCACACGCTGACCTTCAATAACACGAACAGCGACTGGAACAACATCGTTGCAGGTAACGCTAAGCTGATCTTCAACAATGTTCACCTGACGAATACCGGTTACAACGACGGTCCGTGGAATCGTCACGACCTTGTATTTGCTTGCGAGGTAGAGATGCACCATGTAACGACCGACAAGGCTATCGCATTGGAGAACAGCGCAACCTTGAAGGATGTGATCATCTCGGATGTTCATCCGGATAACAGCGATGTTTATGCAATTTGGATCTCGCCGCGCACGGAGGGTCAGAAGGTACGCCTCGACGAGGTGACGATCTTGGCTCACGAGTCGAAGACGGGCGATCGCGGTATCAAGATCGACAACCAGTATGTTGAAGACGAGAAGGTTGTAACGCTTGACATATCGAACATAACGTTCAACACGCAGAAGAAGGCCGCTATCCTCGTTAAGACGGAGGTTGGTGCTGTGATCAACATCGGCGAGAATGTCAATATCGAGGGCGTTGCTGCCGACAGCGAGAACCATGTTTGGATCGATTCGGATGCTGCTGCTTATGCCAAGAGTGTAACCGTAACCGGTGGTAACTGGAAGATCGAGGATGCAACTTGGTCGGTGAAGGCTGACGGTACGGCCGTTGCCGAGGATCAGGCCGGTCTGGGGGGTGCTCTCGCATTCGGTATCAATACGGTAGAGATCGCTGACGGTGCATACACGCTGCCGAGCGTAAGCGATCGCATCATCGAGATTTCGGGTAGCCGCGCTGCCGAGATCACAATTGGTTCGCCCAACTTCAGTGGTTCGCAGCTGACACTCAAGGGTGTTACGGTGATCGGCTCGGGCTACAGCACCGGTGTACAGCATGTTATTACTGTATCGTATGTCAATGCCTTGATTAAGGGTGAGATGTGCCTCTATGGTGTGGGTGTGACCTTCGATTATTGCGACTTTGAGTTGGGTACCGACCAGTACATTTGGGTATATGGTGCCAAGACTGCATACTTTAGAAATTGTACGTTCGACACGAAGGGTAAGGCTATCTTGATCTACAACGAGGGCGCAGGTGCCAACAATGTAACCGTGAAGAATTGCCGCTTCAACTCGACGGGTGCAGGTTATGTAGGTGCAGCTCCTATGAACGCTCAGTCGTGCGCAGCCATCGAGATCGACAACTCGCAGACGAGCGGTGTTGGTGTAGCTCACAAGCTGACGACGGAGAAGAACAGCTATTCGGCATCGTTCTCGGGCGAGTGGCGTATCAAGAAGTATGTTGAGGGTGCTCCCGTAACCGTAAACGGTAAGGAGTACACGCAGATCGCTCTTGACGGCAAGCTGATGGAGGTTAATGACGGTGTTCTTGATTTCGTTCAGGAGTAATTTTCAACTGACTTTGTGGCGATTCGGGGTTGATCGTTTGGGGCATTCGTAACCCCCGAATCCGCCGCAAGGTTCGCTAAAAAAGCAGCACGCAATCGAAAGATTGGGTGCTGTTTTTTTTGCGGCGGGGAGGAAAGAGCAAAGAGAGTGAATTTAGAGAGATTAGGGAGATTAGGGAAGTTAGGGAGGGTCACTAAATTCACTAACTTCTCTAAATTCCCTATTTTGGTCGCGCGCCGGCCCCTCAAACGAGCCTGTCTAACAAATTTTTTCGTTAGGCAGCCTCTTTTTTTTACCCGCAACACACTGTTGGTCAGTTGCTTGACTAAATAGAACACTTTTTCGGCCGAATTTTTTGCCGAAAATGTTTTGTTGTGACAATATTGAATTGTATCTTTGCGCCGTTGAAAACAATTCCTTATCAATTATGTGGGACAATGCTGAAAACAGCGGGGTGCAGGAGCTGCCGCGAATCGTCAAGTTTATCGAAAAATCGCCGACCGGTGTCGAGGCCAAAACGCTCTCCCGTTGTGCCGTGGGCTATCTGTTGCACGGCGTCCTCAACCTCTACGAGGGCGAGCGGCGGCGCATCGTTCAGCGCGGCGAGGTCGTCTTCTTCGGCATCGGTCGCCACTACATCGAGGCGCTTCCCGAGGAGAGTGCTCCTTTTGAGCTGCTGATCTTCCACTATGCGCCGCGGGATCTGCAACACATCCTGACGCATCTGCACCTCTCGTACCACCTGACAATCAACAACACGCACGCCTGCGAACAGTGCCGTGCGGGACGATTCGTCGTCGCGGAGGCATCGGCTGCACTGCGCAACTTCTTTGCCGGAACGAACGGTTATCTGCGTGAGCAACTCTTTCGCAACGATGAGATGGCCGAGCAGCTCAAGCTGACCGAGCTGGTCTATCTGCTTGTATCGCAGGAGGAGGGGTGTCTGAAGAGCCGCCTGCTCGCATCGGTTGATCGCTTGCAGGGGAGCTTCGAGCAGGTGGTCTATGATCATGTATTCGAGGCGATCTCGATCGAGGCGTTGGCCGCCAAGACGAACCGTTCGCTCACTTCATTTAAGAAGGAGTTTCGGCGGCACTTTGCCACCCCGCCGCACAAATGGTTCGTCGCGCAACGCCTCACGCAGGCGCGGCTGCTGTTGATCTCCACCTCGAAATCCATTGCCGAGATCGGAAACGAGTGCGCATTCCCCAACACCTCGCACTTCATCAAGCTCTTCAAACGAGCCTACCGCGCAACCCCCGCCGCCTATCGTGCCGGAAAGGGGGAGCAGTAGGCGGGTGTAAATAAGGGCACGGCATGCCTATTTTTGAGAATTTTCGCAAAAAATTTGGCAGTGTCATTTTTTTGCCCTACATTTGCATCCGCAAACAAGCAGAAATGCGATGCTTTGCGAGGTTTATATTGCGGAAATAGCTCGGGAAAGTAGAGCACAACCTTGCCCCCAAGGGATAAACACATCCAACCTTGGCAGGGCGATCTCCGCGAAAAAGAGGATGTGGCGCATATTGCGGAAATAGCTCAGTTGGTAGAGCACAACCTTGCCAAGGTTGGGGTCGCGAGTTCGAGTCTCGTTTTCCGCTCCAAGAGTCCAAAATGAAAAGGACAAAGTAACGAAAAACCTCTTTGAAACGCTGTTTCAGAGAGGTTTTCTTGTTTTTGGTCCGTAAGCCAAATCCCCCGAAAACACCTATTTCCGGTGTACATTTCGTTACGAAGTGTTACGAATTAACCCGAAAACAAAAAGTCGTAACGGTTGTAATGAAAAGTCGTAACGGTTATTGGGGTTAATAAACTTTCTGTCTGTGGTTTACCTATACTTTTCCTGTACGCCAAATGCGTCATAAAGCAAGTAAAACTCATTAAAACCACAATCAGATGAAAAGTACATTCAGAATCCTTCCTTTTCTACGGGCGAACAAATGCCGTAAATCAAGACGGTACAATGCCCCTCACCGCGCGTGTATCAATAAATGGAGAGCACGTGGCGTTCAGTATTAAGATGCGTGTTCCCGTTGCAATCTGGGACGGCAAATCAAGCCGAGCCAAAGGTCGAACGCCAGAGGCTACTCGCATAAATCGTTACTTGGAGAGTATTAACGCTCGTCTAATCTCCATTTATCAGAACCTCACCGAGGCGGGCGAGATTGTAACGCCACAGATACTGCGTGACGAATTTCTCGGTGTTGGGGCGAAGAATACCTCGTTACTGACGATCTTTAACGAATTTAATGAGCGGCAGGAGCAGTTGATAGGCATCGACATTACCCAATCAACATTTAACAAATTTGACCTCACCTATCGTCGTTTGGAGGAGTTCCTGTGCAAGAAACGCAATCGCGAGGATATTCCTATCCGACAGGTAGACCGCACCTTTGTACTCGATTTTGAGGCGTTCTTGAAGGTGGAGCACGGGCTGTCGCTCAACTCGTCGGAGAAACTGATGCGAATCTTTAAGCGTATCACGACGATGTGTTTCCGCAACGGTATGATGAAGCGCGACCCGTTCTGCGATGTGCGCCTGAAAAAGGAGAAGAAGGACCGCGGCTATCTTACCCGTGCCGAGCTGGAACTATTCCTCAACTACAAGCCCGAAAATAAGCGTTTGGAGCGTGTGAAGGATAGGTTTATCTTCTGTTGCTTTACGGGTTTCGATTTCTCGACCTCGTCGTCGCTAACGCCGAAAAATATTGTGCAGGCGGACGACGGTAGCACCTGGATTGAGACGCACCGTGTGAAGACGGGCGTCGCGTCAAAAGTCAAATTGCTCGATATTCCGCTCTCAATCCTGCGCAAATACGAAAAGGAACGCACGAGCGGCTACCTGCTGCCGATTATCAGCAATGCGAAGTACAACGAATACCTGAAGGAGATTGCGGGTATCCTCGGCATCCAGAAACGAGTGACCTCGCACCTCGCACGCCACACATTTGCTACGACCGTGACCTATGCCAACGGTGTATCCATCGAAACGATTAGCAAAATGCTCGGACACACAAAATTGGCGACCACCCAAATCTACGCCCGCATCGTTGATCAAACCGTCAGCAGGGAGATGGATAAGTTGTCGGCGACGTTGAGTGGCACGAGTTTCAGCCTCAACGGTGGGGAGGGCGATGCGGGAGACACTATTACCTCAACAGAAGAAACTAACAACTAACTGAAACGACAAGGTGCCCGGCGGTTGTCGGGCACCTTGTTCATTTGTTGCAACTTATTTCTTCTTTTTAGCTGTTTTTTCTGCAAGTACTTTTATCGACTCGAAATACG
>CAZVNR010000076.1:0-7629 GCA_964628945.1 uncultured Alistipes sp.
TGATTGGTACTCATAAAGTTACGAATAATATTTTAATTAACCTACTGATTTACAAAATATTATATGTTTACATGAAAATATTTTTCAATAAAATTCAAACAGTTACTTAATATTTACTAAACGAGAATTGGCGTGTCGAGGCATCCAATCGGATCGCGATAAAGAGCAAGATCGTGAAGGCGATCAGCGACGATCCACCGTAGCTCATAAAGGGGAGCGGGATACCCATCACGGGCATCAGCCCGACGGTCATCCCGATATTGACCAAGACATGGAACAACAAAATCGAGGCCACGCAGTAGCAGTAGATACGGCCAAAGGGCTCCTCCTGCCGTTCGCCCATCTGCATCAGACGCAGAATCAGCATACAGAGCATCGACAGCACGACGGCCGCCCCCAAGAAGCCCCACTCCTCGCCTACGGTGCAGAAGATGAAGTCCGTGTGGCGTTCGGGCACGAAGCCGTATTTGATCTGCGTACCCTGCAGGAAGCCCTTGCCCGCAAAGCCGCCCGAGCCGATGGCGATCTTCGCCTGATTGACATTGAAGTCGGCACCCGACGGGTCACTGACGATACCCAAGAAGCTCAAGATGCGCTTCTGTTGATGCTCCTTGAGCACCGAGTCGAAGAGGTAGTCGGTCGTCGGCAGAAAGACCATCGAACCCAAGAAGAGCATAACGGTAATCAGCGTCGAGGAGAGGCGTGCCCGCAGGGCGTAGATCAGCACGCCGACCGCCGCCACGATCGTCACGATCAGCAGCGCGTGGTAGAGGTCGAGCCAATGCGGCACGATCAGCCCTACGACGAGTGTCAGCAGGATCGCTGTGAGGAAGAGCGCGGCGACAAAGACCACGCGCGAACGCACCTCGCCGCCGGTCATCACCTCCGAGAGGGCGCAGATCAGGATCAGCAGCACGAGCAGCACCATCGGCGAGAGGAGGAACGAGGCGATAAAGAGTGCCGCGATCAGCAGAATCGGGATGCAGAGCCACTTATTGAGTCCCTCGCGGTAGAAGACAAAGAGGAACGAGCCGAGCACGATGCCCGAGCCGGTGTCGTTCTGCAACACGATGATCATCAGCGGCAGGCAGATGATAAAGCCGATCTTGAAGAGATCGCCCGCCCGCGAGATCGAGAACGAGTATTCGCTCATCACGCGGGCGATCGCCAACGCCGTGGCGATCTTGGCAAACTCGACGGGCTGCACGCGGAACGAACCGAACTCGAACCACGCCTTCGCGCCGTTCACCTCCTTACCGAAGGCCAACGCCGCCAACAGCAGGCACAGGCCTCCGATGTAGGCCGGATAGGCCCACATATGGTAGTAGCGGGCATCGAGCAGCAGCACGAAGAGTGCCACGACGAAGGCCACCCCCACCCAGACGATCTGCTTCATATAGAAGTGCGAGAACGAGAAGAGGTTCACGGCCGTCTCGTCGTACGAGGCGGCAAGGATCGAGAGCCAACCGCACAGCACGATCCCCAAGTAGAGGAGCACGGTGCCGCGATCGACCCCTTCGAAGAGTGTATTGGTGTGGTTAGCGGTCATAGGAGCGGGCGTAGGAGATCTTCATCTCCTTGATTCGTTTGACAAGTTCGGGACGGCGGATCGTGTCCGTCAGGTAGAGCTCCTCGATCAGCGAGGCGATCGGCAAGGCGACCGAGGCACCAAAACCGCCGTTCTCGACATAGACCGAGATGGCGATCTTCGGGTTGTTGCGCGGCGCAAACGAGAGGAAGGTCGAGTGATCCTTACCGCGCGGGTTCTCGGCCGTACCCGTCTTGCCGCAGACATCGTACCCCTCGAGGCGGGCTGCCGTCGAGGTTCCGACCACATTCACACCCTGCCACATACCCTCGATGATCGGCTCGAAGTGTTTCGGATCGACCTTCGTATAGTGTCGCTCATAGAAGCGGGCATCGAGCGAATCGGCCCCCTCGACCTGCTTGACGATGTGCGGGATGTAGTAGTAGCCGCGATTGGCGATCGTGGCGGCGAGGTTGGCCAGCTGCAACGGCGTACAGCCCAACTCGCCCTGTCCGATCGAGAGCGAGAGCACCGTCAGCGCATTCCACGAGTTGCGGTAGCGTTTGTCGTAGTAGCTGCGTTCGGGGAGGTTGCCGCTCCCCTCGTCCAAGAAGTCCGAGCCGAGTTTTCGACCGAAGCCGAAGCTCTCGACATAGTCGCGCCACACCTCGTAGCCCTTCTTCACGCTGCCGTACTCCTGTTTCTCCAAAATGTCGCGGAAGACATAGCAGAAGTAGGCGTTGCACGAGGTGGCGATGGCAAAGTGCAGATCGGCCGGCGAGGCGTGGGCGTGGCACCCCACATGCAGGCGACCCACCGAGTAGCCCATATTGCACGAGTGGCGGTCGGTCGGGCGCAGCACACCCTCCTGCAGACCGATCAGTGCCTGCACCAACTTAAAGGTTGAGCCCGGGGGGTACTTTCCCTTCACGGCGCGGTTGAACATCGGGTTGCGCTTGTTGTGCAGCAGCTCCATATAGTGGTTGCCGCGCTCGCGCCCCACCAGCTGGTCGGGATCGAATGTCGGCGACGAGACCATCATCAGGATCTCACCCGTCGCGGGTTCGATCGCCACGGCGGCCCCCACCTTGCCCGCCATCAGCTCCTCGCCCAAGAGTTGCAGGCGGGCATCAATCGTGCTGATCAGGTTGCGGCCGGCAACGGGCAGCGTATCGTAGATACCGTCCATATAGGAGCCCTTGATCGCGCCGTGCGTATCGCGCTCCAAGATCTTCACCCCCTTGCGCCCCTTCAGCTCCTCTTCGTAGGCCGACTCCACGCCGCCGATCCCCACATAGTCACCCGCCTTGTACTCAGGGTGTTGTTTGAGGTAGGTGGGCGATGCCTCGCTCAAGTGGCCGAGCAGGTTGCCGCCGACATGGAGCGGATAGTGGCGCACGGTGCGATTGACCGTGCGGAAGCCGCGGAAACCCGCCGCATCGAGGCGCAGTTTATCCTCCTTCGAGACATAGTTGGTCACCAACATCGGCGCACGGGGCGACATCCGCGCATCGGCAAGGCGTTGTTTCAGGCGTTTCGGGGTGATGTTTACGATGTTGCACAGGCGCGCCGTATCGAACCCGCGCCGATCCATCTCACGATAGACCACCATCAGGTCGTAGCACTCGCGGCTCTGCGCAAGGTACTCGCCGTGGCGATCGAAGACCTCACCGCGCGGCGGATACTGCACCTCGCGGCGCATCACATTCGAGCGGGCGAGCTGTTTATAGCGCGTATCGAAGAGTTGCAGGTAGGCAATACGCCCCCCGAGCAGCAGAAAGATCATGAGCACAACGATCTGCAGCGTGCGCATCCGCACGAAACCCTCGGCACGATCGATCATACGCGGGTAGCGATTTTAGTGGTGAACAACCGCTCGGTGACGGCCACAACAAGGATCGTCCCCGCACTGCTCAAGAGGATGCGCAGCAGCGTACGCCAAGCGTGCTGCCACGAGAGCGCCTCGAGCGAGAAGAAGAGCGCGTGGTGCAGCACGACAACCAGCACCACATAGCTCCAAAAGAGCTGCTGTCCCATTCGTTCGGGCGAGGGGATGCCGTCATCGCGCAGATCCTCGCGGCTCGAGAGCAGGTGGATCAGCTTCGGGCGGAAGAAGGCGACGGCAAGGGTCGTGATGCAGTTCAGCCCCGCAACCCCCATCGTGTAGTCCATCAGAAGCCCCATCAGCAACCCCGTGCCGAGCATCGCAATCGCGGGCATCTCGAGCGGCAGAAGCAGCAGGAAGGTCAGATAGACGAGCGGCGAGAAGTAGGCACCAACGGCGAGGTTGTTGAAGAGGAAAATCTGCAACAACGAAAGTACCAAGAAGAGCAGTATGTAGGGCAGTGTGCGGTGCATAGTCGATGCAGTTGCGTGTTAGTTGTGTGTTAGTTGTGTGTTAGTTGTGTTCCAGTTCGCGGATCGCCTCACTGTTGCGCAGCGACTCGATCTCGTTTTGATCCAAATTCTCGATCAGAACCAAGTTGGTCATCGTCCGCAGATCGGCAGCCAGTCTGACACGCACCGTGTAGGAGGTGCCGACGGCATCCAGCTCGGCACGCTCGACCGTACCGATCAGCATTCCCTGCGGGAAGTAGGGCTCAAAACCGGTCGTCACGACCCGCTGACCCACCTGCGGTTCGGCATACTTCGGCAGCTCGCTCAAGACCACCTCGCGGGGGTTGCGGCCATCCCAATGGATCGAGCCGTAGTAGCTGCTCCCCTCGATCGTACCGCTGGCGCGGAAGTGTTCGTTGAGGATCGACACGGCGACGGCGTACCGCTCCGAGCAGTCGATCACATAGCCGGCGATCGCCCCCTCGGGCGTTGTGACGGCCATACCGCTCAATACATCGTCACCGCGACCGCGATTGACCGTGATGTAGTTCCGCTTGTTGCCGATCGAGTTGCTCACGACCGAGGCGACCACCATCCGATACTTCGAGGGGCCGAGTGCAGCCAGCTCCTCATGCAGTCGCGCCTCGGTGGCCGCCTCCTCGTAGCGGGAGAGCTGCTCCTCGAGCTGCGCGATGCGTGCCGTGAGGGCGCGGTTCTCGCGCCCCAAACCGAAGAAGTGGCGGATGTCGGTCGCCGTGTCGTACAGCCCCCCGAAGAGGCGGTTCGACTGCGCTAACAGCCGCGCCTCGGTGTAGGCCGTCGAGTGGGCATAGTAGTGCAGGGCCACCAGCTCCAGCAGAACAAAGAGCACGGCGACATAGACGCTGCGGATGAACTCGATGAGTTTAAGCATAGTTCGAGAAACAAATTGCGAGCTGAACGCCCGCAATCGGTTTGGTTACTATTTCATCAGGAACGAGAAGCGGTTGATGTTCTTCAGCGCGATTCCCGTACCGCGCACGATGGCACGGAGCGGATCCTCGGCGATGTGAACCGGAATACCCGTCTTCTTGTAGAGGCGCGTATCCAACCCCTTGATCAGAGCACCACCACCCGTGAGGTAGATGCCGTTCTTGACGATATCGGTGTACAACTCGGGCGGCATAGACTCAAGCACCTTCATCAAGGCATCGTCGAGCTTGACGAGCGACTTCTCAAGGGCGTGTGCCACCTCGCTGTACGAGAGTTTCACGGTCTGCGGCAGGGCGGTGAGCATATTGGGTGCCGTTACGACATAATCCTCCGGTTCCTCCTCCAAATCCGAGATAGCGGCACCGATCGCGTGCTTGATCGCCTCGGCCGTACGCTCACCGATACGGATGCTGTGCTGCTGGCGCACATAGGCCTGAATATCGGTCGTAAAGACATCGCCTGCCACATTGATCGACTCCGAGCAGACAATACCGCCCAACGAGATACAGGCGATCTCCGAGGTACCGCCACCGATGTCGATCACGAGGTGACCTTCGGGTGCCTCGACATCCATACCCGCACCCAGCGCAGCCGCCATCGGCTCGTAGATCATATAGACCTCTCGACCGCCGGCGTGCTCGGCCGAGTCACGCACGGCGCGAATCTCGACATTGGTCGAACCCGACGGGATGCAGATCACCATACGCAGCGACGGGGCAAACAACGAGCCCGAGATCTTCACCTTCTTGATCAGACCGCGCAGCATCAGCTCCGTGGCGTTGAAGTCGGCGATCACGCCGTTCTTGAGCGGACGGATCGTCTTGATGTTGGGGTTCGTGCGCTCGTGCATCTTCTGTGCCTGCTCGCCGACAGCGATCAGACGACTCGTGTGCACATCGAGCGCCACGATCGACGGCTCGTCCACGACAACCTTGCCGTTATAGATGATCAGCGTATTGGCCGTTCCGAGGTCAATCGCCAACTCTTGTGTCAATGAAAAAATTCCCATAGCCGAAATTTTGCTCTATCTTATTTAACTTATTATATTCCAACCAGTTACATTATAAAAGCACGCACCCCTTTTACGAAAGGGTGCTATACCTCTACAAAGGTACGAAGAACAATCCGAAATTCAAAATTTCGGATTTAGAAAATTTACAACAAAAAGGGGCTGCACAACACCCGTGCAACCCCACTGATCGCCGGCCGCCTCTTTAGGTCGCGCCAGCCCTCAATTCTAAATTTTGAATTCTAAATTCTGAATTCTAAATTTACTTGTAGATCGGCCCATAGTTCTGGCAGGCGCGATAGTCGGCACCCTCCAGATCCATCCCGTGAGCAGCCCACGACGAGGGACGGAAGATCTTCTCCTCATCGACATTGTGCATACATACGGGGATGCGCAGCATCGAGCAGAGCGTGATCAGCTCGGCGCCGATGTGACCGTAGCTGATGGCACCGTGGTTGGCACCCCAGTTGTTCATCACCGAATAGACATCCTTGAAGAAGCCCTTGCCCGTCAGGCGCGGCGCGAACCATGTCGTCGGCCAAGTGCGGTCGGTGCGGTTGTTGATCACCTCGAAGATGTGCGGATCGGTATTCACGGCCCAGCCCTCGGCGATCTGCAGCACGGGACCGACCCCTTTCACGAGGTTCAGACGGCACATCGTCATCGGCATCTCGCCGCGCGTGAGGAAGTGCGACGAGTAGCCACCGCCACGGAAGTAGCCGCGATCGGCGGGGAACCATGTCGTTGCCTCCAAGCACTTCGTCTTCTCCTCCTCGGTGATCTCCCAGAAGGGCTTCATCGTCGGGTTGCCCTCCTCGTCCGACTGCTGACCCGTCGCATCGAGCGTGCAGGCACCCGAGTTGATCAGGTGGATGATACCGCCGGCAGCTTTGCCCTCGAGCTTCATACCCGACACGCGCTCAACGGCCTCGGGCGACCAGTAGGTACGCACATCGGCAAACATCTGCGAGCGGTTCGTCAGGAGCTTCATCATCAGCATCGAAACACCGTTCAGCGTATCGTTCTCGGTAGCCACTACCATCGGTTCACGGATACCGTTCCAGTCGAACGACGAGTTGAGCATCGCCTCGGCGAAGTCGCCGTTGGGTTTCCAGTCGGTCCACTGACGCTGGCCTTGGAAGCCGCCCACGATGGCGTTGTGGCCGCAGCCCTCCTCCTCGAAGCCCATCTTCTTCAGCTCCTCGTTACCAACCATCAGGTCGCGGATGATGAGCATCATCTTCACCACGAACTCCCAATTTTGATCCTTCTCCTCGCGGTTATAGACGAGGTCCTCACGGTTCCAATCCTTGCCCTCGTTGGGCTTGCAGTACTGCTCGACCCAAGCCATCGCCTTCTCGAACTCCGCCTTGTCGTAGATGCCCTGCTCCATACGGCGCAAGATCTCCGTCTCATCGACATACTCGTTGCGCATACCGAGGTACTCTTGGAAGAAGTCGGGGTTGCAGATCGAACCGGCAATACCCATCGAGACCGAGCCGACCGAGAGGTACGACTTGCCCTTCATCTGCATCACGGCCAGCGCAGCGCGACCGAACAGAAGCAGCTTCTCCTGTACATCCTCGGGGATCGACATATCCTCGACATCCTGCACATCGTGGCCGTAGATACCGAATGCGGGCAACCCCTTCTGCGAGTGGGCAGCCAGCGCAGCAGCCAGATAGACCGCACCCGGGCGCTCCGTACCGTTGAAGCCCCAAATCGCCTTCGGCATCAGCGGATCCATATCAATCGTCTCGGTACCGTAGCACCAGCAGGGGGT
>CAZVNR010000077.1:0-7592 GCA_964628945.1 uncultured Alistipes sp.
CAGGAGGTGAGCACAGAGGCCGCCACGGCTTCGCAAACGCTCACCCTGACGCTCGAGCAGGCACTCGAGATCGCACTCTCGGAGAACCCGTCGGTGCAGATCGCCGATCAGACCGTCGAGATCAAGCAGTACGCCAAGAAGGGCACCTACGCCGCTCTTTGGCCGACGATCTCGGCCTCGGCTACTTGGCAGCGTTATGTCAAGAAGCAGCAGTTCCACATTATGGATCAAACGATGGAGGTCGGTACGACCAACAACTACTCGGCCGGTGTACAGGCCGCGATGCCGCTCGTCAATGTACAGTTATGGAAGTCGCTCAAACTCTCGGCGCAGGATGTCGAGCTGGCCGTCGAGCAGGCTCGCCAGTCGCGTATCGATATGATCGAGCAGGTTTCGACCTCGTTCTACCGCATTCTGCTGGCCAAGGATTCGTACGATGTATATAAGCGCGTCTATGACAACGCCGTCGAGAACCACAAGATCGTCGAGAAAAAGTACGCCGTCGGCGCCGTATCGGAATATGACTTCGTGCGCTCGCAGGTGACCGTCTCGAACGCCGAGCCGAATGTGCTCAACGCCGAGAACTCGATCGTCGTGGGGCTGTGGCAGCTCAAGGCGCTGCTCGGTATGGATCTCTCGCTCGATATTGATTGCGCCGGTTCGCTGGCCGACTTCGAGCGCATGATGAAGAGCGGCTACACGGCCGAGGGCGATCTGGCCAACAACACGACCCTGCGACAGATCGATATTCAGGAGGGGATGCTCGAGAAGACGATCGAGCTGCAGCGTGCCGCCAACCTGCCCACGCTGAGCTTTTCGATGAACTACAACTATACGGCGATGGACGAGACAATGAAGATCGGCCACTACCGTTGGAATCCCTACTCGGTGGCCGTCTTGAGCCTCGATGTACCGATCTTTGCGGGTGGTAAGCGTCGCGCCGAGGTGAAGCAGGCGGAGATCAACCTAAAGAACCTGCAGCTCCAGCGCGAGAACGCCGAGCGTCAGTTGCGCACCGCGCTGATGCAGTACGAGAGCAATATGCGCACCAATGTCAAGGAGTACTACGCCTCGTCGCAGAACATTTCGCAGGCCAAGCGCGGTTACGAGATCGCCGTGAAGCGTTACGAAGTGGGTGGCGGCACGCTGGTCGATGTCGATAACTCGCAGTTGGCCTACACGCAGGCCGAGCTGTCGCGTTCGACGGCCATCTTCAACTACCTGTTGAATCGCGTGGCGATCGAGAAGATTATCGGTGCAAACAATTTCGCACACTATGCAGAGGAAAACTAAAAAAATGAGAAATACGATGAAAATGAAGGGAATGATCCGCACGCTGCTCGTTGGCGGCGTATGTTTGGCAAGCGTGGCTTGCGGCTCGAACGAGAGCGCAAAGACGACCGAGGTTGCAACAGAGGTTGCAAAGCCCAAGGTGACGACCGCCGTCGCCCGTATGGAGCAGGTAGAGATGCAGAACACCTTGATGGGTAATGTCGAGGGTTTTGCCGTGAACAATATCACCCCGCAGCAGGCACGCCGTATCAAGCGTCTGCTGGTCGATGTGGGTGACCATGTAAAGGCCGGCCAGCAGGTCGCCGAGATGGACAACTCGGCCGTAGCACAGGCCAAGGCACAGTACGAGAACACAAAGGCCGCTTTCGAGCGTGCCGATGAGCTGTATAAGTTCGGCGGCGAGTCGAAGGCCAACTGGGAGTCGTCGAAGACGGCCTACGAGGTGGCAAAGCTCACCTACGAGAACCTGTTGGAGAACACGACCCTGCAGACCCCCATTTCGGGTGTTGTTACGGCGCGTAACTACGACGACGGCGATATGGTGGGCGGTCAGCCGATCTTCGTTGTGCAGCAGATCAACCCCGTGAAGATCATGGTCAATGTATCGGAGTCGCTCTACTCCTACATCCGCAAGGGGATGCCCGTCACGGTAGAGCTGGATGCGCTGCCCGCGAAAAGTTTCTCGGGCAAGGTATCGCGCATCACCCCCGCTATTGATGCCGCTACGCGTACCTTCGCTGTCGAGGTGGCGATTGCAAACCAGCAGGAGGAGATCAAGCCGGGTATGTTCGCCCGCGTCACGATGGTCTATGGCCAGCGTCAGGGCATCGTCGTTCCCGACCGTGCCGTCGTGAAGCAGCTCGGTTCGGGCGACCGTTTCGTCTATGTCTATAAGGCCGACGGCACGGTTGATTTCCGCAAGGTGGAGCTGGGTCGCCGCATGAACGACCGCTACGAGATCCTCGGCGGCCTTGCCGACGGTGAGCAGGTAGTCGTTACGGGTCAGGTTGCACTGAAGAACGGTGTGGCCGTCGAGCGCGTAGCCGAGTAGTTGAGAAGAAGCGAACAAAACACGAAAACGAAAGCATTAAACAATGAATATCTATAAATCATCGGTCAATAACCCCGTAACGACCATCATTCTGTTTGTGGCCATTGCGATTATGGGTACCGCCTCGTTCACGCGACTGGGTATCGACCTCTTCCCCGATATCGAGTCGAATGCGATGATGGTGATGACCACCTATCCGGGCGCAAGCGCCGAGGATATTGAGAACAATGTGACCCGCCCGATCGAGAATGTATTGAACGGTGTGGATCACCTGAAGCACATGACCTCGCAGTCGAAGGAGAACATCTCGATCGTTTCTCTGGAGTTCCAGTACGGCTACGACATTGATGTCTTGGTCAACGATGTGCGTGATAAATTGGATATGTTGTCCACGCTGCCTGACGATGTAAGTCAGCCGATCATCTTCAAGTTCACGGCCGACATGATCCCGATCTTGATGATGGGTGTGACGGCCGACGAGAGCATGAACGGTCTGTACAAGATCCTCGACGATCAGGTGGCCACGCCGCTTGCGCGTGTCGGTGGTGTGGGTACGATCTCGATCGCCGGTATCCCCGAGCGCGAGATTCAGGTCTATTGCGACCCCAATAAACTGGAGGCTTACGGCTTGTCGATCGAGACGATCTCGAATGTCATCGCCGCCGCCAACCGCAACACCCCCGCCGGTTCGTTCGACCTCGGCTCGAACGCCTACTCGCTGCGTGTCGATCACGAGTTCGAGGATCCGAGCGAGATGCTCGACCTCGTGGTGGGCTACCGCAACGGTGCGCCGATTCTGCTGAAGGATGTCGCCGAGATCAACGATACGATCCAAGAGCGTATTCAGGAGACCTACAACAACGGCGAGAAGGGCGGTATGATCATCGTCCAGAAGAAGTCGGGTGCCAACGCCGTAAAGATCTCGGCCGAGGTGAAGAAACACATGGAGCAGATCAAAAAGACACTGCCTTCGGATGTCGAGATCTTCACGATTGTCGATACTTCGGACAACATCATCTCGACCGTAAACTCGCTGCGCGACACGATCATTACGACCCTCGCGCTGGTGATGATCGTCGTATTCCTCTTCCTCGGTCGCTGGCGTTCGACGATTATCGTCGTGCTGACGATCCCGATCTCGCTGCTCTCGGCCGTGATCTACATCTTGGCGACGGGCGAGACGCTCAACATCATCACGATGTCGTCGCTCTCGATTGCAATCGGTATGGTCGTCGATAACGCGATTGTGGTGTTGGAGAACATCACCACGCACATCGACCGCGGTGCTTGGCCGAAGCAGGCCTCGATCTTCGCAACGAAGGAGGTGGGTATCTCGGTAATGGGTGGTACGCTGACGACGATCGCCGTGTTCCTGCCGCTGACGATGGTGACGGGTTTGGCCGGTATTCTCTTCAACTCTATGGGTTGGATGGTGACGATCACGCTGACCGTCTCGACGATTGCCGCCATCACCTTTACGCCGGTTCTCTGTTCGCTGATGCTGAAGCAGACCCCGAAAAAAGCCTTCTTCCAGCACCACATCGACAACGCGATGGAGCACTTGAACAACGCCTACGGTAAGGTGCTGTCGTGGTGTGTCATGCACCGCAAGCGCACGATCGGCGGTATGATTCTGCTCTTTATCGCCGTGATGGGTATCTTGGGTCCGATGATGAAGTCGGAGTTCTTCCCCGTACAGGATAGCGCCCGTATCAGCATCGAGATCGAGTTGCCGGCCGGTACGCGCCAAGAGATTACGCGCGATTTGGCGTTGGAGCTTTCGGATCGTTTCCGTGCCGCCTACCCCGAGGAGATCCTGATGGTGAACCTGCGTGAGGGTCAGGCCGATACGGACAACACCTTCGCCTCGTTGCAGGAGAACGGTACGCACATTATCTCGATGAACCTTTCGCTGACGCAGAAGACCGAGCGTGATCTGACACTGCGTCAGATTGGAGATGGTCTGCGTCGCATTCTGAACGAGTACACGGCCATCCGCACCTTCACCGTAAACGAGGGCGGTGGCGGCAGTATGGCCGGTAAATCGACCGTCGATATCGAGCTTTACGGTTACGACATGAACACTTCGGATGCCTTGGCCGAGCAGATCGCCGGCATCTTCCGCCAACAGGATGGTTGCTCCGAGGTGACGATCTCGCGCGACGAGTACACGCCCGAGTACCATGTCGATTTCGACCTCGAGAAGCTGGCTCGCAGCGGTTTGGATGTAACGACCGCCTCGACCTATCTGCGCAACCGCATCAACGGTTCGGTCACCTCGTACTACCGCGAAGATGGTGACGAGTACGATATTCGTGTCCGCTACGCCCGTAAGTTCCGCGAGTCGTTGGAGGATATCGAGAACATTGTGATCTACAACCAGATGGGTCAGGGCATCAAGATTCGTGATGTCGGCGTGGTGAAGGAGTCGGCAACGCCTCCGGCCATCACGCGCAAGGACCGCGAGCGTTATGTGACGATCTCGGGTGCCGTGGCCGACGGCTACGCCTTGAGTGAGCTGGTAGAGTCGGTACAGGCCGAGCTGAATGAGCTCCCGATGCCGGCAGGCTTTACTTGGCAGATTGGTGGTACCTACGAGGATCAGCAGGATACCTTTGGAGACCTCTTCCTTCTGATGGCATTGATGGTTGTGTTGGTGTTCGTGATCATGGCCTCGCAGTTCGAGTCGCTCACCTACCCCTTCGTGATTATGTTCTCACTGCCGTTTGCCGTCGTGGGTGTCGTGATCGGTTTGGCACTGACGGGTACACCGATGAATATCATGTCGCTGTTGGGTATCCTGATGCTGATCGGTATCGTGGTGAACAACGGTATCGTGCTGGTGGACTACACGATCCTCTGCCGCGAGCGCGGTATGTCGATCCACGACGCCGTCGTAACGGCCGGTCGAAGCCGTCTGCGCCCGATCTTGATGACCACGCTGACCACCGTCTTGGGTATGGTCCCGATGGCTGTCGGTGACGGTGTCGGTGCCGAGATGTGGAATTCGCTCGGTATGTCGGTGGCTTGGGGTCTGTCGTTCTCGACGCTCATCACGCTCTTCCTGATCCCGACGCTCTACGCTTGGTTCGCCCACAACGGCGAGCGTCGCCAACAACGCAAGGCCCTCAAGGCTCAAGCTCAAAACATCTAAAAACAACTGAAAGCACTATGAAAGCTGTATTTATGTCTTGCAACCAGTCGATGTACGATGCCGTACACAAACTGATGAAGGAGCTGGGTCTGCGCGGCTTCACCGGTTGGGAGGAGCTGACCGGCTGCGGTTCGAAGGACGGAGAGCCCCACTTGGGCGACCACGCTTGGCCCGCCATGAACTCGGCTCTGATCGCCGTGATGGAGGACGACAAGGCCGCCGCCTTCTTGGAGCGGCTGCACAAGCTCGACGAGGAGAACCACAACCAAGGCATCCGTGCCTTCGCGTGGACGGTCGATGCGATGATCTAACAATCTGTTAACCAAACAACAAGGGAGGATTCCATTGCGGATTCCTCCCTTGTTGTTTGGTTAAATTCAAAATTATTTTTTTGATCTATCTCGCAGAACTCCCAGTTCTCCCAGCGTTCACAGGTTTCGTCGCACCGGCCAAAAGCTGCATGCTACTATCCCTCTATTCCCTTTATGCGCTTTACGGCGGCATTGATTCGGGCGTAAAGGTCGGCCAGATCGAGCCCCTCGATGCGGCGATTTTCGACCACCAGACGACCATCGACCATCACCGACTCGACATCCGATGCCTTGGCGCAATAGACCAACGCGGCGACAGGGTCATTGAGCGGTTGCAGGTGGGGGTTTTGCAGATCGAGCAGGATCAGATCGGCCAACGCCCCCTCGCGGATCACGCCCAGCTCGCCCTCCTTGCAACCCATCGCACGCGCGCCGTTTACGGTGGCCATCTTCAGCACCTCGTAGGCGGGCAGGGTGAGCGGATCGGCCGTTGAGAGTTTCTGCAGGAATGCCGCCGTGCGCAACTCCTCCCACAGATCGAGGTCGTTGTTCGAGCAGGGCCCGTCGGTGGCCAAAGTGACACACAAGCCCTCCTCCGCCATCGCGGCGATGGGAGCCGTACCGCTCGCAATCTTCATATTGCTCTGCACATTGTGCGACACGACGACCCCGCGCTCCTTGAGGATCGCACGGTCGGCCGCATCGACCCACACGCAGTGGGCTGCGATCGTCCGCTCGTCGAGCAGCCCCAGCCGATCGAGCAGTTGCACCGGCGTACAGCCCTCTTTTTCGGCGATTTGGCGCATTTCGTCCTGTGTCTCGGCGAGGTGGATCATCAGCGGGAGGTCGTGCTCCTCGGCGAAGCGTTTGCCCTCCACAAGCCGCTCCTTCGATACGGTGTAGGGGGCGTGCGGAGCGATGGCGATGCGAATGCGGTCGCACCCCTCGGCCGCCGCGAGTGCCCGCTCGATGTCGCGCTTGGCCGATTCGATCGTATGGTCGAAGTAGCTGCTGCCGAGCAGGGCGCGAATGCCCAAGCGGCGCACCACCTCCACGCAGCGGCTCTCGTGGAAGTACATATCGACAAACGAGGTCGTACCGCCCATAAGCATCTCGACCACGCCGAGGGTCATTCCGAGGGCAATATCGTCGGCCGTCTGTTTCGCCTCGAAGGGCCAAATATGGTCGTTGAGCCACGCCATCAGGGCGATATCGTCGGCAGCACAACGCTGCAGGGTCATCGCCGCGTGGCAGTGCGTGTTGATCAGGCCGGGCATCAGGAGCCTCCCCGTGCAGTCGATCACACGGCAGTCGGCCTCCTCGGCCAAGAAGCGAGCAATGCGCTCTTCGTCACTCGTGAGGAGCGCGATGCGGTTCCCCACCACGCCCACCGAGCCACAAAAACTCTTCGGGGCATCCCCTTCGACGGTCATCGGAAGGATCGTTGCATTTCGGAACAGGGTGTTCATCTTGAAAACAGTATTCGGCAAATCGGGTTGCACAGCCCAATTTTTAATCTTTAATTCACTTCACTTTCACCTTCTCGTTCTTCACCTTGATCTTGGGCATTTCGATCGAGTTGCCCTGTACGGTGATGATCTCGCGGCCGCCCTCGGCGTTCGAGTAGATCTGGATCACCTTGTTGAAGGTGCCCGCCTCGCTCTTGTGCGGTTCGTAGATGATCTTCAGGCGACCCTCCTCGTTCGGAGCGACGGGGCGTTTCGAGAAGTGCACCTTGAGGCACGAACAGCTCGTCACGACGCGGGTCAGCACGAGCGGTGCC
>CAZVNR010000078.1:0-7512 GCA_964628945.1 uncultured Alistipes sp.
TGACCCCGTGCGTGACAGGCACGTATTCTAACCAGCTGAACTAACGCACCATTTTAGAACCTTGCAACCGTGGTGTTGTTCCCTGATTGCGATTGCAAAGGTAGTACAAATTTTTGAACCTGCAAGCGTTTTTTTTGATTTTTTTTTCATTTTTTGAAAAAGGAGAAGTGCACGCTGCCGTAACTCCTTAATTGCCAAAAGAGAGGGTGATCGGAAAAATTTTTCTCTTTCGAGTGCTCGAAGATGAAAATTCCCCCCTCGCGCAGCAAATCGCCTTCCAAAACGAGCGGAATGATCTCCTCGCTCTGTTCCAAATCGTAGGGGGCATCCGAAAAAATGAGGTCGAACTGCTTGGGGCAGCTCTTCAGATAGAGGAACGCATTGGCCTTCACGGCGTAGAGGTTGCGGATCCCCAGTTCGGCGGCCGTTCGGCGGATGAAGTTGTGGTGCACGGCGTTGATCTCGACCGAGGTGACGCTCTTTACGCCGCGCGAGGCGAACTCATAGCTGATCGAGCCGGTGCCCGCAAAGAGGTCGAGCACCTCACACTCCTCGAAGTCAATCAGATTTTGCAGGACATTGAAGAGGTTCTCTTTGGCAAAATCGGTCGTCGGTCGTGCGCGCAGATTCTTGGGCGGGTTGATCGCACGCCCTTTGTATTGGCCGCTGATTATTCGCATATCACCTTTTTGAACTGTTTTTTGTAGAAGGGGAGCTTGCCGGCGCGATCGTCGAGCATCAGCACATAACGATCCAGCTCCAGCCGCTCGGCCAGTCGCTCGACAAGGCAGCTGCGATCGGCTTCGGTTGTGATGCGCACCACCTCGGCCAGCTGCAGTTGCGGGTTATACACCTTTATATATATAAGGTGTCCGTAGTCGGCAATCCAGAGTGTGGGTTGCAGCACGGTGGGGATGTGCAGCAGGGGCGAGGTGTGCTCGATCTCCTGCTCGAACTGCCATAACGCCTTGCTCGGCACGGCCATCACCGCGACAACAGCCTCATCGGTCGAACTCCACACGGCCGAATAACCGGCCAAAGGGGGCTGACCTGCGGCGTTGAGGTAGGCGAGAGCTTCGTCGAAGACGAAGAGCTCTTTGGGCACCAGCACCGTATAGGGGGTAAGCCACTCGACCGTACGCACCTGCTTCAGATCGCAACCCTCGGGCATCGAAAAAGAGTGTCCATCCAACGAGAGCCGGATGGACACCTTTTGTGTTTGTTGTGTGGGATTAGTCCTCCCAGTTACCTGCCTCATTGTTACCGGCATCCATTGAACCGAACTTAATGCCCGGGTAGCGGTTGAAGTTATTCACATCGTCGTCGATCTTGTTGATGATCTCCTGACGGAAGTTAATCGTATCGAGGAACGCCTTGTAGGGGGCGCGGCACTCAACTACGGGGATCACCACCTTCGACTCGGTCGTGATGATACCGGCCTCCATGATGAACTGGGCCTGATTGTTCGTACCCGGAATGTAGCGCAGGTTGTGTACATCCTCGGCCGTGAGCTTCTTGGGCGAGAAGATCGTGTCGATTACAGCGATGTTGTACTTCTCGACATTCTTCTTGCGCAGCTTCTTCAGCATAGCCATACCTACCGAATCATCCTCATCGACGAGCTTGCGCTCCAACTCGAGCGAATCGTGCAGAATAAAGTTGGCCAGCGTGTCGAAATCGGCCGTGAACTTACGGTACTTCGTCTTGTAGGCGCGCTGTGCGGCACGGATGTCCTTGATGCGCTCGATTACCTGCGTGCGCTTTACCTTCAGCTCGTTCTCAAAACGGAGCGGCGTCGAAATTTGCTGGTAGATGACATAGACCAAGCCTACGATCACTACCGCGAGAATGATTTGTGCAATTTTTTTCATTTTGTATTTAGGTTTTTGTTATTAATTTTGTCCTACCAAATAGCGCAACCATGAATAGTACACATATTGCAGCCCAAATTTACGCTAAAATTTGTTTTGAACCAACTTTTGGACAAAAAAAAATCATAGAAAAGTTGTCTGCCTACTTGGTGGATGACGATTTCTCTAAAATTTTTGTTCTAAACGGCTATGCGGGTACCGGAAAGACCACCCTGATTGCCGCAACGGTGTCCGCATTGAAGGCGTTGGGCATCCGTACCGTGCTGCTCGCTCCGACGGGTCGGGCGGCCAAAGTCTTGGCGCGCTATTCGGGCGAAAAGGCACTCACGATTCACAAGCGCATCTACCGTGAACGCACCACCGCCGACTATGAATCGAAGTTCTCGCTCAACCTGAACCGCGAACAGGGGGCGGTCTTTATTGTCGATGAGGCCTCGATGCTCTCGGATCGCAGCGGCGATGGAGCGATTTTCGGCAGCGGCTCGCTCTTGGAGGATCTGGTGAGCTATGTCCGCGCCGGTCGCGCGTGCCGGTTGATCTTGGTGGGGGATAGTGCGCAGCTGCCGCCCGTCGGGTTGGATCGCAGTCCGGCACTCGATCCGCAGTCGCTCGAACGCTTCGGTGAGGTGGAGTACGCCACGCTTGACGAGGTGGTACGACAGGAGGCCGAGTCGGGTATCCTGTTCAATGCGACGCTCGTGCGCTGTATGTTGGAGCGGGGGATCATCGAGATTCCGCGCTTCGAGCTGAACTTTCCCGACATCGAATCGCTCTCGGGAGGCGAGTTCTTGGAGAAGTTGCAAGATGCCTACTATAAATACGGTCGCGACGAGGTGATCGTCGTCACGCGCTCGAACAAACGCGCCAACCGCTACAACGAGGGTATTCGGCGCAATGTCCTCTCGGCCGAGGAGGAGCTGGAGAGCGGCGATATGCTGATGGTGGTCAAGAACAACTACCACTATACGGAGCGGATCGAGGATTGCCCGATGCACTTTGTGGCCAACGGCGATATTGCCCGCCTCAAACGCCTGCGTCGTCTGGAGGAGTTCTACGGCTTCCGCTTTGCCAATGCCGTGCTGGAATTTCCCGACTACGAGGGGATGGAGCTGGAGTGCAAGATCCTGCTCGATACGCTCACTTCGGAGTCCCCTTCGCTGACACGAGAAGAGCAGTCGCGGCTCTTCTACGAGGTCGAGAAAGACTACCTCGACATCAAGAGTAAGATCAAGCGATTCAAGGAGATACGCGAGAATCCCCACTTCAACGCCGTACAGATCAAATTCGCCTATGCCGTCACCTGCCACAAGGCGCAGGGCGGTCAGTGGCGGGCCGTCTTTGTCGATCGCTGCCTGTTTGGCGACGAATCGATGACGCGCGATATGATGCGCTGGCTCTATACGGCACTGACGCGCGCCACCGAGCGGCTCTATCTGGTCAATTTCGACGATGACTTCTTTGCCGAATCGTGAACGGCGGATTTTTTTTCGGGTGCGAGGAGACGGAAAATTGCACTAAAAAATGTATCTTTGCTCCATTATAAACTTTACCCATACAGGAACCAGAAGTGAAACGCGAGCCGAGCGATAAAAAAGAGAAGGCGAAGGGTGTAACCCCGCTGATGAGGCAGTATTACGATGCCAAGGCCAAATATCCCGATACGATTATGCTCTTTCGGATGGGCGACTTCTACGAAACTTTCGGCGAAGATGCCATCAAGGCGAGCCGTATCTTGGGGATCACCCTCACGCGCCGTGCCAACGGAGCCGCTTCGGAGGTCGAATTGGCCGGCTTCCCACACCACGCCATCGACAGCTACCTGCCGAAGTTGGTGCGTGCCGGTGAGCGCGTGGCGATCTGCGAGCAGTTGGAGGATCCGAAACTGGCCAAAGGACTGGTCAAGCGCGGCGTGACGGAACTGATTACACCCGGCGTGGTGCTGCAGGAGAATATCCTTGCCAACAAGGAGAATACCTACCTCGCGGCGGTCTATTTCGGCCGCAAGACGACGGGTGTTGCCTTCCTCGACATCTCGACGGGCGAGTTTTACGCTGCCGAGGGCTCGGACAGCTATGTCGATAAGCTCCTCTCGAACCTCGCACCGAAGGAGGTGGTCTATCAACGCATCGCCGAGGATCGTTTCAAGGCGACCTTTGGTGCCGGCTACTACACCTACCGCCTCGATGAGTGGGTCTTTGCGGAGGAGGTCAATCGTGAGAAACTCTGCCGTCAGTTCGGTACGCCGACCCTCAAGGGCTTCGGTGTGGACCACCTCACGAGCGGCCTCTCGGCGGCGGGTGCCATTCTGCACTACCTCGAGATGACCGAGCACCGCGATACGGCGCACATCCGTTCGATCGCCCGCCTCGATCAGCAGGATGCCGTGTGGGTCGATAAATTTACGATTGCCAACCTCGAACTCTTCGCCTCGAACAACGGCTCGGGTCGCCGCACCTCGTTCGCAGAGGTGATCGACCGCACGCTGACCCCGATGGGCGGCCGTCAGCTCAAGCGATGGATTGCGATGCCGCTGCGCGATGTCGAGCAGATCAACGCCCGTCTGGATGTGGTCGAGGCACTTCATACGAACCTCGATCTGACGGATGCGTTGCGCGACGAGATGGAGCAGGTGGGCGATTTGGAGCGCATCGCCTCGCGTATTGCCGCAGGGCGTGTCCTGCCGCGCGAGTTGGTGCAGCTGAAGAACTCGTTGCAGGCGGTTGAGGTGCTCAAGGCGGCCCTCGAATCGACCGACTGCCTCCCTCTGCACCGTATGGCCGAGGCGATCGACCCGATGACGGAGGTGCGCGAACGCATCGCCCGCGATATCTATCCCGATCCCTCGACCAACCAAATTCAAAAGGGCGGCATCATCGCCGACGGGGTCGATCCCGAACTGGACGACCTGCGCCGCATTGCTCTGCACGGCAAGGAGTATTTGGCACACATCCAGCAGCGCGAACGCGAGGTGACGGGCATCACGAGCCTGAAATTGAGCTATAACAATGTCTTTGGCTACTATATCGAGGTGACGAACGCCCATAAAGATAAAGTCCCCGAGAGTTGGATCCGTAAACAGACCCTCACGAACGCCGAACGCTACATCACCGAGGAGCTGAAGGAGTACGAGGAGAAGATCTTGGGTGCCGAGGAGAAGATGTTGCAGATCGAGTTGCGCGTCTATAACGAGCTGATCGCCTTCGTTGCGCGGTCGCTGCAACCGATGTTGCGGAACGCCGCCGCCGTTGCCCGCCTCGACTGCCTGCAATCCTTCGCCCGACTGGCACGCGAACGCCGCTATACGCGTCCCGTGCTGGACGAGGGAAGCCGCATCGAGATCAAGGAGGGGCGTCACCCCGTCCTCGAAACGATGATGGCCGTGGGGGAGGAGTATATCCCCAACGATCTGCTACTCGACGACAAGGATCAGCAGATCATGATGATCACGGGACCCAATATGTCGGGTAAATCGGCACTGCTGCGGCAGACGGCACTCATCGTGCTGATGGCGCAGATGGGTTCGTTTGTCCCCGCCCGTCGGGCACATATCGGTGTGGTGGATAAGATCTTTACGCGTGTCGGCGCATCGGACAATATCTCGCAGGGCGAATCGACCTTTATGGTCGAGATGTTGGAGTCGGCCGGTATTCTGAACAACATCTCGGATCGCTCGCTCGTCCTGCTCGACGAGATCGGGCGCGGAACGAGTACCTACGACGGCATCTCGATTGCGTGGGCGATGGTCGAGTACCTCCACAACCATCCGACGGCGCACGCCAAGACCCTCTTTGCCACCCACTACCACGAACTGAACGAGATGGAGCGGATGTGCCCGCGTGTGAAGAACTACCATGTGGCGGTGCGCGAGGTGAACGGGCAGATCGTCTTTCTGCGTAAATTGGAGCGCGGTGGTACGGAGCACTCGTTTGGTATCCATGTGGCACGCTTGGCGGGTATGCCCGCATCGATTGTCAGCCGCGCCGAGGCGATCCTGCAGAACCTCGAAACGGTCTATGGACAGAACGAGATCGTCCCCTCGAAGAGCCTCAAAGAGCGATCGAAACGCGCTGCACAGGTCGTGCGCGAAGCGACCGAGCAGGCCGCCGCACCGACGATGCAACTCTCGATGTTCCAGCTGGACGATCCCGTGCTGATTCAGGTGCGCGATCAGATCAAGGGGTTGGACATCAACGCCCTGACACCCCTCGAGGCACTCAATAAGCTCAACGAGATCAAGAAGATAACCGGATTGTAAACAGTAAATAAAATTGAAAATTGGGCTGCACGATGATGATGATTTTACCGTGCAGCCCAATTTTTAATTTCTCCTGATCGCTATCCGATAATCGACCGGATGTTCTGAATCAGCATCGCAACGGCGACCGAATTGAAACCGCCCTCGGGGATGATCACATCGGCGTACCTCTTCGACGGCTCGACGAACTCCTCGTGCATCGGCTTGACGGTCGTGGTGTACTGCGTGATCACCGACTCCATCGAACGACCGCGCTCGCGTACATCGCGTAAGATTCTGCGTGCCAGACGAATGTCGGCATCCGTATCGACAAAAACCTTGATATCCATCAGTTCGCGCAACTCCCGATGCTCGAAGATCAGAATACCATCCACGATGATCACCTTTGAGGGCTTGACGGGCACCGTTTCACTCGTGCGGTTGTGATCGACAAACGAATAGACGGGGTGCTCGATCGGCACATTGTTTTTCAAGGCCTTGATGTGCTCGACCAACATATCGGTATCGAACGACTGCGGGTGGTCGTAGTTGAGTTTCGTGCGCTCCTCATAGCTCAGTTCGGGGTGCGCCTTGTAGTAGTAGTCGTGGCACAGGGTCACCACATCATCCCCCTTGAAGGCCTCCTGCAGCCGCTTGACGAGGGTCGATTTTCCCGAACCCGTACCGCCGGCAACACCAATGACGGTTACATTCATAGCTCGTTTGTTTTTCTGTTGTTTATGAAAAAAGCGCCCCACAATGAGGCGCATTTTTCAAGCCAAATTAAGCATCAATATTTGCGTAGTGCGCATTCTGCTCGATGAACTCACGGCGCGGCGGCACCTCGTCGCCCATCAGCATCGAGAAGATGCGATCGGCCTCGGCGGCGTTCTCGATATTCACCTGACGCAGCGTGCGCGTCTCGGGGTTCATCGTCGTATCCCACAGCTGCTCGGCGTTCATCTCACCAAGACCTTTGTAACGCTGTACATGCGCACCCTTGCCAAACTCGGCCGTGGCGGCATCGCGCTGCTGATCGTCCCAGCAGTAACGCTGCTGCTTGCCCTTCTTGACGAGGTAGAGGGGCGGCGTGGCGATGTAGATGTGGCCGTTCTCGATCAGCGCCTTCATCTTGCGGAAGAAGAAGGTGAGCATCAGCGTAGCGATGTGGCTGCCATCGACATCGGCATCGGTCATGATGATGATCTTATCGTAGCGCAGACCCTCGAGGTTCAACGCCTTTGAGTCCTCCTCGGTGCCGATCTTGACACCCAGCGCAATAAACATATTCTTGATCTCCTCGTTCTCCCACATACGGTGCTCTTGCGCCTTCTCGATGTTCAGGATCTTACCGCGAAGGGGCATAATCGCTTGGAAGTTGCGGTCACGACCCGTCTTGGCCGTACC
>CAZVNR010000079.1:0-7451 GCA_964628945.1 uncultured Alistipes sp.
CGCCACCGATGATCTTGCGCTTCTGCTCGGGATCCTCGACACCCTCCAACTTCGTGAGGAATCGCTCCGCTGCATCGACATAGACGAGGTTGGCGTTGAGCTGATTGCGGAACACCTCGACCACATCCTCCGACTCGCCCTTGCGCATCAGACCGTGGTTGACATGGACGCAGACCAGCTTGTCGCCGATCGCCTTCAGCAGCAGCGCAGCCAGCACCGACGAATCGACACCGCCCGAGAGGGCCAGCAGCACCTTCTTATCGCCCACCTGACGGCGTACCAGCTCCACCTGATCGTCGATAAAGTTCTTCATATTCCAGTTCGCCTCGGCCTTGCACTCGTCAAATACAAACGACTTCACGGCCTCCTTGATCGCCTCCATATCGTTCCCGAAGGCGGGCAGCTTCACGGCGCACTGCGCCTTGTCGTGGCCGGCTGCCATCACCGGAACACCCGCCTCGTAGATCGCCGGCAGCACATCAATCGCTACGCCGTCGATCACATTGTTCGGGCCGCCGTTGATCACGATACCCTTCACATTGGGCAACGCCTTCAGCTCCTCGGCCGTAATGTCGTGCGGATAGATCTCGCTATAGACCCCCAAATCACGAATGGCACGCGCCAGCGTGGTGTTCTCGTGGCTGCCCAGATCGAGGATCACAATCATATCTTGCTTCATATTGCTACTTATTAATTAAAATGTGTATCTCTCTTGCTTAAAACGCGATCAGCTCACGGCGCACCTCGTAAAAGGCGTTTGGTGAGCTGATTGCGGTGTTTCTCATAGTAGTTCGTCGGTTTATCGCTCGCTCGAGTAGTTCGGAGCCTCGCGCGTGATGGCCACATCGTGCGGGTGGCTCTCCTGCATACCCGAGGCGGTGATGCGAATGAACTGTGCGGTTTGGAGCGTCGGGATATCCTTCGCACCGCAGTAGCCCATACCCGAACGCAGACCGCCGATCAACTGGAAGACCGTCTCGCTCAAAGTACCCTTGTAGGGGACACGCGCCACGATGCCCTCGGGAACGAGCTTGTTGATGTTCCCCTCGCAACCCTTCTGGAAGTAGCGGTCGGCCGAACCGGCCTTCATTGCGTCGATCGAACCCATACCGCGATACGACTTAAACTTACGGCCGTTGAAGATGATCGTCTCGCCCGGGGCCTCCTCCGTACCTGCAAACATCGAACCAACCATCACCGAGTCACCACCGGCAGCCAACGCCTTCACGATGTCGCCCGAGTAGCGCAGACCACCGTCGGCGATCACCGGAACGCCCGCCTTCTTTGCCTCCTGTGCGGCGGCATAGATGGCCGAGAGCTGCGGAACACCCACACCGGCAATGATGCGGGTCGTACAGATCGAACCCGGGCCGATACCTACCTTGATACCGTCGGCACCCGCCTCGATGAGATACTTGGCTGCCTCGGCCGTGGCGATGTTACCGGCTACCACCTCGAGCGTCGGGAACTCGGCCTTGATCTCGCGCAGCTTCTTGGCGATGTTGGCCGAGTGACCGTGTGCCGAGTCGAGCACAACGGCATCGACCCCCTCGGCTACGAGGGCACGCACGCGCAGGATCGCATCGTCCGTGATACCCACACCGGCCGCAACGCGCAGGCGACCCTTATCGTCCTTGCAGGCGTTCGGGTGGTCTTGAATCTTTGTGATATCTTTGTAGGTGATCAGACCGACCAAGCGACCCTCCTCGTCGATGACGGGCAGCTTCTCGATCTTCGCATTGAGCAGCACATCCTTGGCATTCTCCAGATCGGTCGAGTGGGTCGTCACGAGTCGCTCGCGCGGGGTCATCACATCACCGATCAGACGGTTCATATCGCGCTGGAAGCGTAGGTCGCGGTTCGTCACGATACCGATCAACTTCTGATCGCCATCGACGACGGGAATACCGCCGATCTTGTTCTCGTGCATCAGCGCAAGGGCATCCCCCACGCTCTCCTCCTTCGAGATAGTCACCGGATCGTAGATCATACCGTTCTCGGCACGCTTTACGCGGCGCACTTGGGCGGCCTGATCGGCGATCGACATATTCTTGTGGATCACACCGATACCTCCCTCACGCGCCAAGGCGATAGCCATCGGAGCCTCCGTGACGGTATCCATCGCCGCCGAGACGATGGGGATATTCAAACTGATATTTCGCGAGAAACGGGTCTTGAGCAAAACCTCTCGCGGCAACACTTCGGAATAGGCGGGCACCAACAGCACATCGTCGAAAGTCAAGCCTTCGGGCTGTACCCTTTCATTAATAAAGGACATAATGAATCATTTTTTGTTGCCTGCAAAAGTAGGCATTTTTTCTGAAATAACCTAATTTCCGCCCCGTCAATAACGCTTTTTATAAACATTTTTTCATCAGGCGTTTCTTCGCCCGTACGCGGGGCTTGGTCGGTGCCTTAAAACGCCTTCTCCTGTTTGAGTACCTCGACATAGGCGTCGATCTTCCGCAGCTGTTTCGGGATGTCGATCGACTGGGGGCAGTGCTCGACGCAGGCACGACAACCGATGCAGTGTGCCGCTTGGCGCAGCTTGGGCACCGAGCGGTCATACCCCACCAAAAAGGCACGGCGGGCACGACGATAATCGGCATCGCCCGACGAGGTCGAGACATTCCCCTCGTTGATGCACTTGTTGTAGTGGAGGAAGATGGCCGGAATATCCAGTCCGTAGGGGCACGGCATACAGTATTGGCACTCGGTGCAGTTGATAAGCGGATAGCGCAGGTAGCGTTGCGCCGTATCCTCCAGCATCGCAAGCTCCTCCTCCGAGCAGGGTTCGAGCGGCGAGTAGGTGCGCAGGTTGTCCTCCAAATGCTCCTGATAGGTCATCCCGCTCAATACGGTCAGCACCTGCGGCGGCGTGCCGGCAAAGCGGAAGGCCCACGAAGCGACGCTCTCCTCGGGGCGGAGGCGTTTCATACGCGCCGTCAGGTGCTCGTTGAGCGAGGCGAGGCGACCACCCAAGAGCGGCTCCATAATCACCGACGGGATGTTGCGTTTCGAGAGTTCGGCGTAGAGGTACTCGGCATCCGTATTGCGCGAGCTCTGTTCGGAGGCGTGTCGCCAATCGACATAGTTGAGCTGAATCTGCACGAAGTCCCAACGAATCTCGTCGTGCAGCGAGAGCAGGTAGTCGAAGGCGCGGATGTCGCCGTGGTACGAGAAGCCGAGGTTGCGGATGCGACCCGCCTTGCGCTCCGCCAACAAGAAATCGAGCACCCCGTTGTCGAAGAAACGCTTGCGGACGGTCGGGATGCCGTCACCGCCGCCGATCGAGTGAAGGAGGTAGTAGTCGATGTAATCGACCTGCAGCTCCTCGAACGATTTGCGGTACATCGCAAGGGCGGCCTCCCGCGAGAAGTCGCGCATATTCGAGAGCTTCGTGGCGATGAAGAAGCGGTCGCGCGGGTGGCGTTTCAGGGCGATGCCCGTCACGCGCTCCGAGAGGCCTCGGCCATAGACGGGTGCCGTATCGAAGTAGTTGACACCGTGTTCGATGGCGTAATCGACCAAGCGATTGACCTCCTCCTGATCGATCGGCGAGTTGCGATTCGAGGGGTCGGTGAGCGGCCAGCGCATACAGCCGTAGCCCAAGAGCGATACGCTGTCACCGGTCGTAGGGGTCGTTCGGTAGGTCATCCGTGCGGCATCGGGTTCGCGCGAGGCGGCCGGTTCGGTGCGGCGCACGGGCGACGAGCAGCCGACCAAGGCGGCGGTGGTCACGACCCCGCCCAAGCCGAGGCGTTTGAGAAATTCGCGGCGTGTAAGCCCTTTCTGTTCGTTCGTATTCATTGGCGCGGGGGATTTAGAGGGTTTGATGAACGCTGTTGCCTTCGATGTAGATCGCACTGAAGGGGCGTGCAGGGCAGAGGTGCTCGCAGGCACCGCAACCGATGCAGCGCGTGGTGTCGATGGCGGGGATCTTTCGTTTGCCGTCGGGGTTATCGACCATCAGGATCGCCCCCGTCGGGCAGTGGCGGGCGCAGTTGTCACACTGCACCTCCTCGGTGGCGGCCAAGCAGTTTTCGCGTACCCATACGGCGTGACCGATGCGGATCGAGGACTTCTCCTCGCGCGAGATCGGGCGGATGGCATCCGTCGGGCAGACCTCGGCGCAACGCGTACACTCCGGACGGCAGTAGCCGCGCTCATACGAGAGTTCGGGCTGCATCAGGGTCATCACCCCCTTCGAGGGGCGAAGCACCCCGTTCGGGCAGGCGACCACGCAGAGCTGACAAGCCGTGCAGTGTTGCGCCAAATGGCGTGCCGAGAGCGCACCGGCAGGGGCAATCGGCGTTTTGCGGGCGGGGATCTTCTTGTCGATGATCGTGGCCACACCGCCATCGACCTTCTTCTTCTCCTGCGCCACGACCGTCGAGCCGATGGCGGCAGCCGTCACCGTGAGGAAGGCGCGGCGCGACATCCCCGCCTTCTCGGCAGCGGTTGCAGGGGTCGCAGTAGCTGCGGCGGTTGTCTTGCGGCTGCGCAGACGGTAGGCGATCGCCCCCTTTTTGCAGCTGTCGAGGCAGTCGAAGCAGACCACGCAGCGGCTCATATCGACCGTATGGGTGCGAGGGTCGATGCAGGCCGCCTTGCAGTTGCGGGCACAGCGCGAGCAGCCGTTGCACTTCGCCCTGTCGATCGTGGGGCGCAGCAGCGAGAAGCGCGACACGAAGCCCAAGAGGGTTCCTACGGGGCAGACCGTATTGCACCAAGTGCGGCCGTTGCGCCACGCCAACCACCCCACCACCGCGAGCGTTGCGAGGGCCGTGAGGAGCGAAGCCGCCCCCTTCCACCACACCTCGACCGCGTAGAAGGCGTAGCTGTCGAAGCGGGCAGCCACCCATGCCAAGAGGTTGTTCCCCCATATCCAAAGCGGTTGCAGGAGGTTCGAGGCGATGCGTCCGAAGGCACTGTACGGGGCGAGGAGCACGAAGAGCGACCCCACCCCGCCCACGAGCAGGGCGACAAAGAGCACGAAGAGCCCCACGCGCAGCGCGGTTTTCGGGCGGGAGTAGCCGTAGCGGTTCTTTTTGGCACGCCGACCGAGCCGCGCGAAGCCGTCTTGGAGGATGCCGAGCGGGCAGATCACCGAGCAGTAGAGGCGACCAAAGAGGAGCGTAGCGAGCAGCAGTACGGCCACCACGCCTACATGCAGCGCAAGCAGCGCGGGGAGCAGTTGCACCTCGGCCAACCACCCTAAAAAGCGGTGCGCCGTCCCCGTGAAGTCGAGAAAGAGGAGCGTCACGGCGGCCACGACAAAGCAGGCGGCCACGATGCGTCCTTTGCGATAAAGGTTCATAATGCGTTCGGTTTGTGTGCTTGAAAAGACAAAGATAGAAAAAATAGGAGATAAACATCGTTCGTTTACCTCCTATTTTGGTTATTTAACCCGAAAGCGGATTAGTACTGCTCGTTTTCGTTGGGGAAGTTGCACGCCTTCACATCCTCGACATAGCGGCCGACGGCATCGGTCATCACCGCGTGCAGGTCGGCATATTGGCGCAGGAACTTCGGCTTGAAGCCCTTGTTCATCCCGAGCATATCGTGCACCACGAGCACCTGCCCGTCGCACCCCGCACCGGCACCGATACCGATCGTCGGGATCGCGATCGCCTTCGTCACCCGCTCGGCCAACGCCGCGGGGATCTTCTCCATCACCAGTGCAAAGCAGCCCGCCTCGGCCAAGAGTTGCGCATCGCGCAGCAGCTTCTCGGCCTCGGCCTCCTCCTTGGCACGCAGCCCGTAGCCGCCGAGCTGGTGGATCGACTGCGGGGTCAGCCCGAGGTGACCCATCACGGGGATACCCGCCGCAAGGATCTTCTTAATGCAGGGCAGCAGCTCCTCGCCGCCCTCGATCTTCACGCCGTCGGCACCCGTCTCCTTCATAATACGGATCGCAGCGGCCAACGCCACCTGCTCGTCACCGCTGCAGGTACCAAAGGGCATATCGACCACCACAAAGGCGCGCTCAACGCCCCGCACGACCGATGCGGCGTGGTAGATAATCTGATCGAGGGTAATGGGGAGCGTGGTCGAGTGCCCCGCCATCACATTGGCGGCCGAGTCACCCACCAAGATCAGGTCGATTCCTGCCCCATCGACGATCTTTGCCATCGTAAAATCGTAGGCGGTGAGCATGGCTATCTTCTCGCCGTCGTGTTTCATCTTTGCCAGCGTCGCGGTTGTCACGGCGCGTACTTTACTCTCTACGGACATAGTATTACAAATTCAAAATGAGTTTTCAGTTTTTTTTGGGAGGGCTGGGAATGCTGGGAATACTGGGAGTACTGCGAGTACGCCCAAAATATTTTCCTCTTTACTCTTTGCTCTTTCCTCTCTGCTTAAAGATCTCCCACAGCACCACGCCGCCCGAGACCGAGACATTGATCGAGTGTTTCGTGCCGATCTGCGGGATCTCGATCGCGCCGTCGCACCGATCGACCACCTCCTGATCGACCCCTGCAACCTCGTTCCCAAAGACAAGGGCATACTTCACCCCCTCCTCCACGCAGAACCGATCGAGCATCACAGCCTCCTCGACCTGTTCGACGGCAAGGATGCGATACCCCTCCGCCTTCAGCCGCTCGACCGCTTCGACGGTGGTCGGCGCATAGGTCCAGCGCACGGTCCGCTCGGCACCGAGTGCCGTTTTGTGGATGTCGCGTGCAGGTGGCGTGGCCGTGATGCCGCAGAGGAAGATCTGCTCGACGGCAAAGGCATCGCCCGTGCGGAAGAAGGCTCCCACATTCTGCATCGAGCGCACATTATCCAACACCACCACGACGGGCAGTTTCTCCATCGCCTTGAACTCCTCGACCGAGGGGCGGCGTAACTCTTCGTTGCTAATTTTTCGCATAAGAAAACAGATTCTTGGCTGCAAAAGTAATCAAAATTAAAATCTTTTCCCTATTTTTGTCGGTCGAAGAGCTACGAACGCAAAAAATTCAACTACAATATGGCAATCGAAACCACCGAAACACGCGAGAAATCGCTCAATTTCATTGAAGAGATCATCGAAACATCCATCGCCAACGGCGTAAAGGAGATACAGACCCGCTTCCCGCCCGAGCCGAACGGCTACCTGCACATCGGCCACGCGAAGAGCATCTGCATCAACTTCGGTATGGCCAAAAAGTATGGCGGCAAGTGCAACCTGCGTTTCGACGACACGAACCCCGTCAAGGAGGACACCGAGTATGTCGATTCGATCAAGCGCGACATCCAATGGCTCGGCTTCGACTGGGCACTGGAGCGTTACGCCTCGGACTACTTCGACCAGCTCTACGACTGGGCGGTCGAGCTGATCAAGAAGGGCTTGGCGTATGTCGATGATCAGACCCAAGAGCAGATCCGCGAGAACCGCGGTACGGTCTCGGTACCGGGTACCCCCTCGCCGTGGCGTGACCGCTCGGTGGAGGAGAACCTCGACC
>CAZVNR010000080.1:0-7347 GCA_964628945.1 uncultured Alistipes sp.
TGAACCAAGTTTATTTAATTTTTAATCGTCCACAATTTTTAGTGGACAGTAGTGATATTGAGTGATTTAAGTGTTGAAACACCGATGGTGCAATCCTTAAATCCGGCAAAATCACCCTGTAGAATGGCTGTGCCTTCTTCTGCTCCAATATAGCGGAAACCGGCATTCTTCATCTTGGCTACATATTCACTGAGCGTTCCGTCGATCGGAACACCCTTAAATGTGAGGTGCTCCGTTCCCGTTTGTGCGGAGATTGTGCATACCATTGCGGTAAATGCACATGAAAGGATTAAATTTTTCATAATGTAAAATGTTTTTAATCTCCAGTTCCAAGAGAATTTTAGCAAATAAAGAGGCGTGGAACTGTATACCACATCCCGAATGAAGGTCCTGAGAAAACCTAATGAGCAGATGTAGAATAGCAGCCCACGCCAAGCGTGAGAAGCCACTATGCAATCTTCGCTCACTGTTGAAAATTTCTCAGGTTTTCATTCGTAAGATAAGCATAACGCCTCTTTTGTATGTTCTGTATCTTAGATAGAGAACCCCTATCTAAATGCAAATTTAATAAAAATCGTCGTATTTTCGCATAAAACCTCCTGTTTTTTTAGATTGTTGTGTAGGTTGAGGTTTATCTTTGGCAAATAGACCGTCCTCGAAGAGATAAAGGAGCGGTGAGTATCACCGCGACTAAGCCCGCCCTTTTTCAAAGGGAGGGTTTGGGAGGGAATGTAAGTATTTTTTTTCTATTCATGCAGGATATCCAATTTTAGCCTTTCTCCTCTGCGAGGGTAAAAAGCACTGTCTGTGATTCCTTGAGCTTGCACAAAGGGTCACAGACAGTGCTTTTTAGTGTTGCTGAAAGCAACTGAAAGGCTAAAATGGCGGATTTGTTTACAGCCGTCGGGCGCCCTCAGAGATCACCACATCATAGACGAGCGGTTCGATGCCGTAGGTACGCTTGAAACGCTCGGTGGCGGTGGCGATAAAGCGATCGAAGAGCTCCTCCTTGACGAGGTTGATCGTGCAGCCGCCGAAGCCGCCGCCCATCATACGCGAACCGGTCACGCCGCACTCCTCGGCCACCTCGACCAAGCAGTCCAGCTCCTCGCACGACACCTCATAGTCGCGCGAAAGCCCCCAGTGCGTGGCGTACATCCGTGCACCGACGGTCGTGTAATCCCCCTTTTCGAGGGCGTCGCAGACATCCAGCACGCGCTGCTCCTCGCCAATCACATAGCGGGCACGCTTGTAGTCCTCCTCGGTGATCTGCTCCTTGACAGCATCGAGCTGCTCCATCCGCAGGCCGCGCAGGAACTCTACGCCGAGCGTCTTGGCCACGCGCTCGCACGAGAGACGACGATCGTTGTAGGGCGAGCCGGTCAGCTGGTGCTTCACGCGCGAGTTGATCAAGACGAGACGATAGCCGTTGGCGGTCGGGTCGAAGGGGTGGTAGGTGAACTCCATCGAACGGCAGTCGAGGCGCATCAGGCACCCCTGCTTACCGAATACCGAGGCGAACTGATCCATGATGCCGCACTTCACACCGCAGTAGTTGTGCTCGGTCGATTGGCCGATCCGCGCCAGCTCGAAACGGTCGATGCCGCATTGGAAGAGGTCGTTGAGGGCGTAGGCAAAGGTCGATTCGAGGGCTGCCGACGACGACATCCCCGCGCCGAGGGGCACATTGCCGGCAAAGACGGCGTCGAAACCGCCGATCACGCAGCCGCGCTTCTGTACCTCGCGGCTCACGCCGAAGATGTAGTGCGCCCACGATGCGGCGGGTTTATCCTCCTCCTGCAGACCGAAGGTCACCTCCTCGTCCATATCGACCGAATAGACACGGCACTGCGCCGACCCGTTGGGGCGGACGGCCGCCACGATCCCCTTATCGACTGCACCCGGGAAGACATAGCCCCCGTTGTAGTCGGTGTGTTCGCCGATGAGGTTGATGCGCCCGGGCGAGGCGAAGAGCGTAGCCCCTGCGCCGTATCGTGCAGCGAATGATTCGCTCACTTTTTGTTGCATGGTATCCATAAATTGCAATGATCTGTTAATTTTAGTTATACGAAGGTACAACAAAAACGGGAAACGACCAAGCATCGCTCCGCTGAATTTTCGCTTTGCGGAGTTTGTGATCTGCTGCCAATAAAAAATACCCCCGATCTCTCGCGAGATTGGGGGTATTCCCACATATTTTTTGATGAAGTGTGTGTTTAGTCGTCCAAGTGGTAGGTGTGCTGAACATAGATGGCGTGGTTCTTGGCCTCGCGCTTGATCACCGAAGGCTTTGCGAAGAACTGACGACGACGAACCTCCTTCAGCACGCCCGTACGCTCATACTTACGCTTAAACTTCTTCAGGGCACGCTCGATGTTCTCGCCCTCTTTTACCGTGGTAATAATCATAGTTGTATAAAATTTTTGTTGTTGCTAAATTGTGTTTTCTTTTGTTGTTTTGTGTTGCGGCTGCTTCAAAGGGCCCGCCTCCTTTGGATCGACCTTGCTCGCCGAGCGCGAGTCAATCCCGTAAAAGTGTCAGTTGTTCGGGGTGTTGGCACCAAAAACCAAGTAGGGACGCAAGCGTGCGGCCTCCTCGTGGTTCAGTATGTGATCATCAATCATCTCTTGGGTGCTACTCCAACCTCCTTTCAACTGTCTTTGTTTTAATAATCGCCTCAGCGTTCGCGGCTCCAAGTAGGGATGCTCCTTCAAACGCATCGGGGCTGCAAAGTTAATATCAATTTTTTGAATTTCACAGCTATCGCACCAAATTTGTTGCAAAATTTTTTCATAATTCTGCTCCGTGACCCCTTTTACCTCGGCCAACTGCTCTACGCGGTGGAATCCGCCGAGCCGTGTGCGGTAGGCGATGATCGCCGAGGCACTCTTTTCGCCGATGCCGACAATGCGCAGCAGGGCAGCCGTATCGGCGCGATTCAGCTCGACGGGGTAGTCGTAGGGCGAAGCATCGCGGGCTGCAAAGCGGATATACGGCTCGAGTGCCGCAGCTACCGAGTCATCGACGACATAGCAGGCACGCACCTCCTCCATATCGCGGAATCCGCTTCGGTCGCGCCAACGGATGAAGACCTCGGCCTGCCGCTTCGTAAAGGCACCGATGGCACGCAGATAGGCGGCCGAGACGGTGTCAATCAGAAAGGGTTCGGGGGCGATGCGTACCGTGCGGGCGCGGGTGGGGTAGTCTGCCTCGTGGTGCGGACGGATACGGAACTCCTCGCCGATTTCGATGTAGGGGCGCAGGGCGGTGAAGGCCGAATCGCTGATGCCGTAGCAGAGCGCGACATCCTCTGCGATGCGAAAGACCTTGCCCGCAGCGCGGAACTTCAAGAGCGACACCGCCTCGTAGCGGCTCATACCCAACGAGCGCAGCTCCTCGTAGGTCGCCGTGTTGGGGTCGAACGGACGCAGCTGCACCGAGTCGCACACCTCCGCCTCGATCACAGCGGCCGGCAGGCGATCCGCTTGGCGGCGTGTGAGCAGCACGGCGGCAGCTACTACGCCCACTACTGCCAAAAAGGCGATCGCACCGCCGATCTCGCGAGTATTGAAGAGCTTGGCCATAGTGATGCGGCGTTAAAATTTACGCAAGAAATCGAGCGATACACGGTTGAAGAAGGTGCGGTTATCGACATTGCAGACATGCCCCGCTTGGGGTACGATCACGAGCGAAGCCCATTCGCGGCAGTTGGCGGCGATGGCCTGCACCTGCGGCAGAAAGAGGTAGTCGTCCTGCCCCATCAGGTAGAGGGTCGGAATGGCGATCTTCTCCGAAAAGAGGCGTTTGATGTGGTTGTTGAGCTGATCGCCGAGCGTGAGCCACCGCAAAAAGTTGTCGAACGAGAGCCGCTTGGCGTTGCGCAGGAAGAGGTGCATCGAGTGGCCGTAGCGGCGTTGCGGGATGATCGCCTTGGCGATAAACCACTTCAACAAGCGATAGGGAACGATATGTTTCACCGTGTCGGCGATGCGCAGCAGCACGCGCGACTCCCAGCCAAGCTCGGTTACGGCGCCGGCCAAAACCATCGACTCGACCCGTTCGGGGTAGTGCTCGGCCAAGACGCGCACGATGATTGCCCCGAGCGACAACCCCATAAAGTGTGCCCGCCCGATGCCGAGGTGATCGACCACCTCCATCACCTGTTCGGCTGCGGTCTCGAAGTTGAACCGCTTTTGGAGGATCTGCAACACCGACGACTCGCCGTGGCCGACCAGATCGATCAGCAGCAGATTGAAGTACTGCGAGTAGGCACTAACCTGACGATACCACACCTCGCTGCTGCCGCCCGCCCCGTGTAACAGGACGATCCACGCGCCGTTTTCGTGCTTCTTGAAGAGCTTATAATGCAACATAACGGCCGCGAAAGTAGCAAAAAAAGCCGAAACGGACAAGAAATTCAAAATTTAGAATGCAAAATTCAAAATTCAAAATGAGCGATCAGTTGTCAGCTTTTGGCTTGCAGGATGATTAGGGAATTTTGGGAGTTTAGTGAATTTAGTGAGTTTAGGGATTTTTTTTTGGGGGGGGTGTCGTCGCTAAATTCCCTAACCTCTCTAACCTCCCTAATCTCCCTAATCCCAACCCTCCCCTGCACGAGTAACGCGGTAACGCAGTAACGCGGGGTGGGTGCCCCGTTACTGCGTTACCAGCGTTACCGCATTACCGCGTAATTCTAAATTTTGCATGCTACATTTTGAATTGTTTTTCTCTACCGCTACTGCCGTGCAAGTGAAAAAATGTGCGATTTTTCTTCCGAATTTGAGTTCAATCTATTACTTTTGCCGCAAAATTGGGATTTAATAAAATTTTTTAATTTCTAACCCGCTATGCAATTACGCAACACGATTGATTTTCGCCCCAAGTTGTGGAGCACGATGCGCTCCTATAATAAAGAGCTCTTTACGCGCGATGTGATGGCCGGCATCATCGTCGGTATCGTCGCCATTCCGTTGGCGATCGCCTTTGGTATCGCATCGGGCGTCGGCCCCACCGAGGGTCTGGTGACGGCGATCATCGCCGGTCTGTTGATCTCGGTCTTTGGCGGCTCGAAGGTGCAGATCGGCGGCCCGACGGGTGCCTTCATCGTCATCATCTACGGTATCATCCAGCAATACGGCCTCGGCGGCCTCGCCTTGGCAACCGTCATGGCGGGTATTATGTTGGTGGTGATGGGCTTGTTTAAGCTCGGTACGATCATCAAATTTATGCCCTATCCGATCATCGTCGGCTTTACGGGCGGTATTGCCATTACGATCTTCTCGACCCAGATGAACGATCTGTTCGGGCTGGGGATCGAGGATGTGCCGGCCAATTTCATCGACAAGTGGATCTGCTACTTCCAACACATCGGCCAAATCAACTGGTGGTCGCTCGGCGTGGGCTTGGCGAGCATTCTGATCATCTGCTATATGTCACGCCTCTCGAAGAAGATCCCCGGGTCGTTGGCGGCGATCGTGCTGATGACGGCTCTCTGCTGGGTGTTGGAGCGTTTTGCGGGGGTCAGCTCGATTTCGACGATCGGCGACCTCTACGAACTGCCCTCGGGGCTGCCCTCGTTCCGAATGCCCTCGCTCGGTGAGCAGTCGCTCTTCGAGACGGTGCAGCAGCTGTTGCCCGTCGCCTTTACGATTGCGATGCTCGGTGCGATCGAGTCGCTGCTCTCGGCGATGGTGGCCGACGGTGTGATCGGCGACCGCCACAACTCCAACACGGAGCTGATCGGTCAGGGTATCGCCAACATCGTGGTTCCCTTCTTCGGCGGTATCCCCGCAACGGGTGCCATTGCCCGCACGATGGCCAACATCAACAACGGTGGTCGCACGCCGATCGCCGGTGTGGTGCATACGGTGGTGCTGCTCTTGGTGCTGCTCCTCTTGGGCGGCTTGGTGGGGGCGATCCCGATGCCCTGCTTGGCGGGTGTGCTGATTATGGTGTCGTATAACATGAGTGGTTGGCGTACGATCCGTTCGATGTGCCGTCAGGAGAAGTCGAATGTCGTCGTCCTCTTCACGACCCTCTTCCTCACGGTGATCTTCGACCTGACCATCGCGATCGAGGTGGGGTTGGTGCTCGCCATCGTCCTCTTTATGAAGCGCATCATGGAGAGCACCCATATCTCGGTGCTCCACAACGAGATGGATGTCCACCACGACGGCGAACGCGACGAGCGACTGGTGATCCCCGCCCATACGGAGGTGTACGAGATCGACGGCCCCTTCTTCTTCGGTATTGCGACGAAGTTCGAGGAGCTGGCGCGGATGCGCGATGCCGAACCGATCCGCATTGTGCGTATGCGCAAGGTGTCGTTTGTTGATGCAACGGGTCTGCACAACCTCGAGATCTTCGTCGAGGCGGCCTTGAAACAGGGGCAGCGCGTGATTCTCTCGGGTGTCAATCCGGATGTCTATCGTGAGATCGAGCGAGCCGGCATTGTCGATCGTGTCGGCAAGGAGAATGTCCTCGACCACATCCACAAGGCGATCCGCCGCGCAGAGGAGCTGGCAAAAACGCTTTAGCCAATTCAAAATGTAAAATGGAGCGGGGCTGTCGCAACTCAACTTGTTGGACAGCCCCTTTCTTTCGTCTATATCAGCCCCATTTTGAATTCTAAATTCTAAATTTTGCATCTACATAATCGGGAACCACACAAACACCGCCGCATCCCACAGCGCGTGGGAGAGGATGATCGCCGTGAAGCGGTCGGGGTAGAGGCGATAGAGCATCCCCCAAACGGTGCCGCAGACAAGTGCCGACATGATCAGCATAAAGTTCAGCGAGGGGATATGGACGAGCGTATAGGCTGCCGTGGCGAGGAGAAAACCGCGATCGGCGCCGAATTTGCGCATGAGTTGCTCCTGCACATAACCACGCCAGTAGATCTCCTCGGCGGGGCCGATCAAGAGCAGCAACAAGAGCGACAGCACGACGGGCGAGGAGCCCTCCTTGATCGTGTAGATCGCATCGACCTGATTGCGCGCGAAGTCGAAGAGCCACGAGGCAACCTGCTCGCCGATCCAAAAGATGACCCACAGGACGACGGCGATCGAGATGCCCCACAGCAGGTTCTCGCGCGTGAAGTGCAGCCGCGTCCACCACGCCTTCGCAAAGAGCGTTGCCAACCCCGTGAGGATCAACGCCGAACCGGCCATCAGTTGCCAAAAATCGAAGTGCGGGGCGGTGAGCGGGAAGAACATCAGTCCCCACAATATGAAGGCGACCGCAAGCGAGAAACACAACCTTCTCATAGTGCCCACGAATCAACGGCCAACGAAATGATCATCACCACGCAGAAGAGCATCTGCAATGCAGCCGAGCGTTGATCGAGTG
>CAZVNR010000081.1:0-7220 GCA_964628945.1 uncultured Alistipes sp.
CGCTGGGTGCCTGCTTACACGCCGGTTGCGGCTGGGTCACGATGCACATCGAGGGCTTGGAGTCGATCGAGGCGATGCGTCTGGTAGAACAGGGATCGGCTGCCGCCTTGGCGATTGCTTCGGTCAGCGTATGGCTCTTCCTTGCCTGCCGTGGTATCTTGGCGTTGGGTGAGGCCGGTAACTTCCCCGCAGCCATTAAGGTTACGGCCGAGTACTTCCCGAAGAAGGACCGCGCCTTCGCTACCTCGCTCTTCAATGCAGGTGCTTCGGTCGGTGCACTCGTTGCTCCGCTGACGATTCCGATCCTCGCGCAGAAGTGGGGTTGGGAGATGGCCTTCATCATCATCGGTGCCCTCGGTTTCCTTTGGATGTTCTTCTGGCAGTCGATGTACGAGAAACCGGAGAAGTCGAAGAAGGTAAACGCTGCCGAGTTGGAGTATATCCAGCAGGATAACGCTGCCGAGGCAGAGGCTGCCGCCAAAGCTGCTGCTGCCGCCGCTGACGAGCCTTCGATCCCGATGATCAAGTGCTTGACCTACCGTCAGACATGGTCGTTCATCTTGGGTAAGATCTTCACGGACGGTGTTTGGTGGTTCTATCTCTTCTGGGCTCCGGCTTACTTCTCGGATATGGGCTACGGTATGGATACGACGATGGGTAAGATGCTCGTCTTCGTGCTCTATCTGATCGTGACGATCCTCTCGATCGGTGGTGGTTGGCTGCCCAAGTTCTTCGTCGAGAAGAAGGGCATGGAGCCGTATGCCGGTCGTATGCGTGCCATGTTGATCTTCACGGCCTTCCCGCTCTTCGCCCTCTTTGCACAGCCGCTGCAGGAGTACTCGATTTGGTATCCCGCGATCATCATCGGTTTGGCAGGTGCAGGCCATCAGGCTTGGTCGGCCAACCTCTTCTCGACCGTAGGTGATATGTTCCCCAAATCGACCATCGCAACGATCACGGGTATCGGTGCCATGGCCGGTGGTTTGGGCTCGTTCGCCATCAACAAGTGCTCGGGTATGCTCTTCACCTATGCCGAGCAGCAGGGTGCCGCCTTCACCTTCCTTGGTTACGAGGGTAAGCCGGCCGGTTACTTCATCGTCTTCTGCTTCTGCGCCGTGGCCTACATCGTGGCTTGGTCGATTATGAAGACGCTTGTTCCGAAGTACAAGCCCATCGTTGTTAAGTAATTCAGAGAAAAGATTTTAATAACACAAACCAATGATTAAGAAACTGAATAAAACGACGGTCGAGAAGGTCGAGCGTCCCGTTAAGATCCTCCAGTTCGGTGAGGGTAATTTCCTGCGTGCATTCGTAGATTGGCAGATCGACATCGCCAACGAGAAGGGTGTGATGAATTCGGGTGTGGCTATCTGCCAGCCGATCATCGACCCCGAGAAGAAGGTGCTGAAGATGGTTGAGATGCTCAACGAGCAGGACAATATGTACCATGTGTACCTCGAGGGTATCGAGAACAAGCAGCCCAAGAAAGATGTTCGCCTCGTAAAGAGTGTGATGGATTCGTTCAACCCCTACGAGGAGTATGCCAAGTATGAGCAGTACTTCCTCTCGCCGGAGTTGAAGATCACGATCTCGAACACGACCGAGGCCGGTATCCGCTACGAGGAGGGTGACGATCTGACGGCTTGCCCGCCGAAGTCGTACCCCGCCAAGATGACCGCGCTGCTCTATAAGCGTTTCAAGCACTTCAACGGTGATCCGGAGAAGGGTTTGGTGATCATCTGCTGCGAGCTGATCGAGAACAACGGCTCGACGCTCCACGAGTATGTGATCAAGCACGCAGAGTACCACAAGCTGGGTCAGGACTTCATCGACTGGGTGGAGCAGAACTGCCACTTCTGCGATACGCTGGTCGATCGCATCGTTCCGGGCTTCCCGCGTGATACGATCAACGAGATCAAGGAGGAGGTCGGCTTCGACGATAACCTCGTCGTGAAGGCCGAGCTGTACCACCTGTGGGCAATCGGCGGCCCGGGCTACAAGAAGGTGATGGAGGAGCTGCCGCTCGATAAGGCAGGTCTGCATGTGATCTTTATGCCCTCGATCAAGCAGTTCCGTGACAAGAAGGTGCGCATCCTGAACGGTTCGCATACGGGTATGGTCACGATGGCACTGATGATGGGCTGCGAGACGGTGATGGATGCCTTCAACACGCCCGAGATCGAGAAGTTCGTGAACGATATGGTTGCCGAGGAGGTGATCCCGATGATCGAGGAGGATCAGGCCGAGCTGCAGGAGTTCGCTTCGAGTATCTTGGAGCGTTTCTACAACCCCTACATCAAGCATATGTTGAAGTCGATTTCGCTCAACTCGCTTTCGAAGTGGGAGGCTCGCAACTATCCGACGGTGAAGGACAACTGGTTCAAGGCCGGCAAGATCGCCAAGCACGAGTGCCTGACCTTCGCTGCCTTGATGGCTTACTACGGTCCGAACAGCGGCTTCGAGCCCGACGATACGGCCGAGTTCGTAGCCTATATTCGCAACAACTGGAACGCCGCCGATTTGGAGGGTACGGTTGCGAAGATCGTCAAGGAGAGCGGCATCTTCACGGTGGACTTCTCGGAGGTTCCCGAGTTTGTTCCGACGGTTGCCGCCTATCTGGCCGACATCGAGTCGATCGGTATGGCAGCTACGCTGAAGAAGTTTCTCGCATAAGTCGAACATCAACTAACCGATTCGGGCGGAGCGACCGCAAGTGCCGCCCGCCCGAATCTTTTTTTACACAAGGATACAATGAAACGATTTCTGAAAATCAACGCAGCGGATAATGTGGCCGTAGCGATCGCCGATGACCTGAAACAGGGGGAAGTGTTGGAGATTGACGGCCGCGAGATCACGCTGAAGGAGGATATTGGTCGCGGTCATAAGTTTGCGATCGTGCCGATCGCCGAGGGCGAAAATGTGATCAAGTACGGCTATCCGATCGGTCACGCAACGGCGACTGTCGAGGTGGGCGGCTGGATCCACTCGCACAACCTCAAGACGAACCTACACGACAACCTCGAGTACACCTACGACCACAAGAGCTACGAGATCGCCTACCCGAAAAACGACGAGCTGAAGGTGATGGGCTATCTGCGTAAGAACAATACGATGGGTATCCGCAACGAGTTGTGGATCGTACCGTCGGTGGGTTGCGTGAACGGGCAGGCGCAGGCAATCGCCGAGCGCGTGAAACGCGAGTGCGACTGCTCGCATTTGGACGATGTGCGCGTCTATACGCACAACTACGGCTGCTCGCAGCTCGGCGAGGACCACGCCAATACGCAGAAGGCGTTGGCGGCTCTCGTGAAGCACCCCAACGCCGGTGCCGTCTTGGTGCTGGGTCTTGGTTGCGAGAACAATCAGATCGCCTCGTTCAAGGAGGTGATCGGCGAGTGGGATGAGGAGCGCGTGAAGTTCCTGATCGCACAGGAGGTCGAGGATGAGATCGCGACGGGCTTCGAGATCTGCAAGGAGCTGGTCGAGAAGACGCGCGAGGATAAGCGCGAGCCGCTGCCGTTGAGCTACCTGCGCGTGGGGCTGAAGTGCGGTGGCTCGGACGGTTTCTCGGGCATCACGGCCAACCCGCTGGTGGGTCTCTTCTCGGATTGGCTCATCGCACAGGGCGGTACGACCGTTCTGACGGAGGTGCCGGAGATGTTTGGTGCCGAGACGATCCTGATGGATCGCGCCATCAACAAGGAGGTCTTTGAGAATACGGTCTGCCTGATTAACGACTTCAAGGGCTACTTCCGCAAGTACGATCAGCCGATCTACGAGAACCCCTCGCCGGGTAACAAGAAGGGCGGTATCACGACCTTGGAGGAGAAGTCGCTCGGCTGCGTCCAGAAGGGTGGTGCGCAGCAGGTAGTGGATGTGTTGAACTACTGCCAGCCGATCCTGAAGGAGGGCTTGAACCTCTTGCAGGCACCGGGTAACGACCTCGTGGCCGCTTCGTCGCTGGCGCTCTCAGGTTGCCAGATCGTCCTCTTCACGACCGGTCGCGGTACGCCGTTTGGCGCATTTGTTCCGACAATGAAGATTTCGACCAACACGCAACTCTCGAAGTTCAAGGCCAACTGGATCGACTTCAACGCCGGTACGATGGTCGAGGACGAGGAGCCGCAGGTGGTTTTGGAGCGTTTGGTCGAGAAGATCATCGCAACGGTGAACGGTGAGCCGCTGAAGCACGAGAAGACGGGCTTCAAGGAGATCGCCATCTTCAAAACGGGTGTAACCCTCTAATCGGCCGCAACGATGAAACGACTGCTCGCTGTATTGTTGCTCTTCCTTGTGGGGTGTGAGCAGCAACCCAAGACGGAGTATGTAGTCGATTGCAATGGTAAGGGAGATTTTACGAGCGTTCAGGCCTGTCTGGACGCTCTCCCTTCTAAATCGACCGTGTGGCGCACGGTGACGATCAAAGAGGGTGTCTATCGTGAAAAGGTGTCGATCGACTACTATAAGGATAAGCTGACCCTGATCGGCGAGGGCGATGTGAAGATCGTTTGGGACGACCACTCGGGCAAGGTGGTCGATGGCTACAAGATGACGACCTACGACTGCTGGACGATGACCGTGCTGGCGGATGAGGTACATCTGGTGAACCTCACGATCGAGAACGACTCGGGCCGCAAGGGGCAGGGCGTAGCCCTCGAAACGCAGGGTGACCGCATCATCATCGAGAACTGCCGCCTCTTGGGTAATCAGGATACCTTCTTCACGAAGGATTATGTGGCGCGTGTCTATGTCAAGAACTGCTACATTGAGGGTACGACCGACTTTATTTTCGGTGCTTCGACGACGGTTTTTGATAACTGCGAGATCCACTGCAAACAGAACAGCTACATCACGGCAGCCTCGACGGCCGAGCGCACGATCTATGGCTACATCTTCCGCAACTGCCGCATTACGACGGCTCCCGAAGTGACGGCGATGTATCTGGGTCGTCCGTGGAAATCGACCGGTCGTACGGTTTGGATCGAGTGCTATATGCCCGAAGAGATTCGCCCCGAGGGGTGGCATAACTGGGGCGCGAAGGATCGCGAGGAGCGTTCGTTCTACGCCGAATATAAGTGCTACGGCCCGGGTGCCGATCGCTCGAAGCGTGTGAAGTGGTCGCACGAACTGACCGAAGAACAGGTTGCCACAGAGTACACCTTGGAGAAGATCTTTGCTCTCAAGGTGGGCTCGGAACAGTACCGCTACGAGTGGAATGGGACATTTAACAAAGAAAATCCGATGAACTAACCATGAAACGACTACTGACTATTTTAACAAGCCTTGTGCTGGCAGTTTCAGCCTCGGCTCAGACGGTTTGGACACCCGATTTGGGTAACGGTGCCTACAAGAATCCGGTGCTCTACGCCGACTATTCGGATCCCGATGTAATCCGTACGGGCGAGGACTACTGGATGACCGCCTCGTCGTTCAATTGCGCCCCGGGTCTGCCGATCCTCCACTCGACCGATTTGGTGAACTGGGAGATCGTAAACTATGTATTTACCGACCAGCCGCCCTACGACTGGTTCGATAAACCGCGTCATGGCGACGGTGTGTGGGCCCCCTGCATCCGTTTCCACGACGGTTGGTACTACATCTATTGGGGTGATCCCGATCGCGGTGTGATGATGTCGAAGACGGAGGATCCGCGCGGTGAGTGGACCAAGCCCCTCTTGGTGAAGGCTGCCAAGGGTATCATCGACACTTCGCCGCTGTGGGATGAGGATGGCAAGGCCTACCTCGTACACGGCTGGGCAGGTTCGCGTGCCGGTCTGAAGAGTGTTTTGACCGTGACGGAGATGTCGCCCGACGGTGAGCGACTGATCGGCCCCGAGGTGATGATCTTCGACGGTCACGGTGAGCACCCGACCATCGAGGGTCCGAAGTTCTACAAACGCAACGGTTGGTACTATGTATTTGCTCCGGCCGGTGGCGTGAAGACGGGGTGGCAGGTGGTGCTGCGCTCGCGTTCGCCCTATGGCCCCTACGAGATCAAGACCGTCTTGGAGGAGGGCTCGACCGGTATCCCGGGTCCGCATCAGGGCGGCTGGGTCGATGACCTTGCCGGCCAGTGCTGGTTTATGCACTTTGTCGATATGTACGCCTATGGTCGTGTCTGCCACCTGCAGCCGATGAAGTGGACCGAGGATGATTGGTGCACAATGGGTGTCGATTACGACAAGAACGGCGTCGGTGAGCCGGTGCTGACCCACAAAAAGCCCTTCTCGCGCACGCGCTCGGCGGTGAAGACACCGGCCGACAGCGACGAGTTCGAGAGCTACCGGCTCGGCCTGCAGTGGCAGTGGCACGCCAATCCCGAGGTGCGTTGGATGTTCACGAACCCCTCGAAGGGTGAGTTGCGCCTCTACTGCCGCGCTCACGATGCGGATTGGAAGAACCTCGCCGATAATGGTAACCTCCTGCTGCAAAAGGTCAATGCACCAAACTACACGGCTACGACGAAACTCTCGTTCCGTCCCGCGTATGAGGGTGATCGTGCCGGTCTGATCGTGATGGGTCACGACTACGCAACGATCGGCCTGCGCTACACGGAGGGTAAGATCGTCATCGAGCAGATCCGTTGCAAGGATGCGATCAAGAAGGACTCGGCCGAGGAGATCGTCGCTTCGCTGCCCTATAAGGAGAACGGCGAGGTGGTCGATGTCTATCTGCGCTGCCGCATCGAGCAGGAGTGGACGAAGGGCGAACAGCCCCGTATGTTCTGCCGCTTCTCCTATAGCACCGACGGCAAACGCTTTAAGGAACTGGGTGAGCAGTTCGAGGCACAGGCCGGCCACTGGATCGGAGCCAAGATCGGTTACTACACCGATGCCTCGATCCTAAAGAATGATGGTGGTTGGATTGATGTCGATTGGTTCCGTACGACGATGAAATAATTCGATAAGAACACGACTAAAAAGGTAATTTCTGCGTTATACTCGCCCTCGAAATCCTCACATACGCTTTAGTATGCTGCGGTTTCTCGGGCTTCGCAAGCCTTGAAATCCCTCTTGTGATACAACTTCTAAAACTTGGGGCTGTCGCAACTAAACTTGTTGGACAGCCCCTTTCTGTTTGATAGGAACAATCGGTTTACCCCCTGCGCAGGCGATCGACCACCTCACGGAGCGTTTCGGCCGAGCCGACATTCCCCGGGAAGATCACATACAACAGGTTGGCGAAGTGCTCGTCGGCTCCCAAGCGGATCGTCGGGATAC
>CAZVNR010000082.1:0-7182 GCA_964628945.1 uncultured Alistipes sp.
CCTTACTCGTCCAGTGGCCGATGCGGGTCTTGATGCGGTCGTAGTAGGCGGGCATCCCCTCCTCGCCGGCACGCTCGGTGGGGAACATGTGGTAGGTGTCGCCGAGTTTGATCATCTGACCACCCTCGAAACCACCTTGAATCCCTTCGGTACCGGGCATTCCCTCGTTCACGACGGGGTCATCCTCGCCGCCGATGATCTCAAACAGGGCGGGCTTCTCCGAGAAACCCTCGATCACGAAGGCGGGGTAGTCGGCACCCGAGGCCAACTCGGCATCGCGCCCCGTGAACTTCGTCGCGCTCGTAGCACCTACGACGAGGAGGTGTCCCTCGACCCCTGCGGGGATCGTCAGCGTATGCTTTCCGCGCGGATAGCGGATGGCGTAGATATCCAGATCGGTCACCTCCGTCACGGCGATCGCACGCTTCAAGGCGGGCTTTGCGTTCAGACGGCCTGCACCCACGCCGAGCTGCTTTACGACCTCTGCGGAGGTGGCAGCAACGAGCAGGTTGGCCGAGCGGTCGAGCGTGAAGTGTATCTCGCCGGCCTGCATCGCGCCCTGCTTATCGAGCGGCAGGCGGATGCCCTGCAACCCGTCGAGCTCGGAGGCGATGGAGAGCACGCTGCGATCCGAACCCGAGAAGGGGTTGGCGTAGGTGGTCGTGCGGAAGCTCTTGTCACCCTTGACGGCGACGGCTTTCAAATGGCTGGCGGCCGAGGCGGAGAGTGTCAGACCCACGGCCGCGATCAGCGAGAAAAGGTGTCTGATTGTGGTCATTGTGTTGTAGTTTTTTTTGTGTTAATAATTGCATATTCATACGCCCCGTCATCGCATCGGCGATCGGGGAGGTTGGTTTTCGTGAACAAATATAGGAAAAAAGTGTGAGAATACCTACTCCTCGCCGCATTTTACCCGATAAAATCGCACGATGGGCTGTTTCGGCAGAAAAAAGCGGGGAAATAGTTGGGAATTTCATCCGCCTGTCGTATCTTTGTAGAGATTGTCGAAATAACTTAAAACTGTATATCTATGAAAAAAACACTTCTTCTGCTGCTTGCCTGCGGCCTGCTCGGCATCACAAAGAGCGAGGCACAACAGCGTATCGATGCGACCCCCGAGACCTTTACGGAGGCGATCAAAACCCTCCGCAAAGCGACCACCAAACGCCAAAAGAGCGATGTGGAGGTGGTGCTGCACGGCGGCGTTTACCATCTGACGAAACCGCTCGTAATCGACGAGTCGCTGAGCGGCAAGAACGGCCACGCAGTCCGTTTCGTGGCGGCCGAGGGCGAGCAACCCGTCTTGAGCGGCGGTGTGCGCGTCGAGGGCTGGGAGCAGGTGCAGGGCAACCTCTACAAAGCCCCCTTCAAGTCCGACCGCAAACTCCGCACGCTGATCGTTGGCGGCAAGCGTGCCCGTATGGCGGGTATGAACGAGCCGGTGAAGGCGCTCGGCAGCTACGGCGAGATCGAGATCACGGGTGAGGAGGCGTGGGCCTTCGGTGCCGGTAAGACGGTCAAGGGGCTGCGCTTCGAGCAGAGTGCCGAGGTGATGCCCTACCGCAACGCCGAGGATATCGAGCTGATTCAGAATAATGTATGGACCGAGAAGATCCTCTGTGCCTCGAAGGTCGAGAAGTGGGGTAAGGAGATCGCCATCGAGTTTCAGCAGCCCTACTCGGCGATCCTGAACTCGCTGGCGTGGGCCGGCCGCACGAAGTACGAGGGTGCCTTCTTGATCCGCAACGCCTTCGAGCTGTTGGATGAGGCGGGCGAGTTCTACTTCGACCGCGCCGAGCAGACCATATATTATATGAGTCACGGCGAGAACCCCGCCGAGGTGGAGGTGATCGCCCCGATGACCGAGGGTCTGGTGCGCATCGTGGGCTCGAGCTGCGCTTCGCCGGTTGAGAACATCTCGTTCGAGGGGATCACCTTCGCCTACGATGCGTGGAATTTGGTGGAGCTGGAGGGCTCGCACGGCTTCGGCGGTATTCAGACGCTCGGCTTGGCGATGAAGTACATCCCGAGCGGCAACTGGCACCCGACGAAGTACAACAGCGTCGATGTCCCCGAGGGTACGATCGAGGTGTCGAATGCCCGCAACATCCGCTTCGTCCGCAACCGTTTCGAGCACCTCGGCTCAGCCGTGGCGGTCAATTTGGTTAATGATGTGACGACGGCCGAGGTGACGGGCTGCTACTTCAACGACCTGCTGGGTAACGCCGTTTCGGTGGGTCACCCGCAGCACTACGAGATCGGCGACAACGACGAGGGTTGTGTCTATCCGGCCGGTATCGAGGGGTTGTGCAGCGACATCGCCATCACGAACAACTACATCCGCAATGTGAGCCTCGATTTCCGTCAGGTGGAGGCGCTGCTCGGCTTCTTCTGCAAGAAGGTTCGCTACGAGCGCAACGACATTTACGGTACGCCCTACGGCGCCATCGCACTCGGTTGGTGGTGGGGGAATGCCCGCATCCCCGAGTCGAAGAACGCCGGCGACAACTCGATCAGCTACAACCGCATCGGCCACACGCACACGATGCTGACCGACGGCGGTATGATCTATATGCTCGGTCGCCAGCCGAACTCGGTGGCACGCCGCAACTACCTCTTCGACGGTCCGCGCTGCATCTATCCCGATGACGGTTCGTCGGGTTGGTTGATCGAGGAGAACTTCATCGTGAGCCTCTATCAGCTGTGGCTGCATCTGGATTCGGATCGCAACTACGATATTCGTATGGTGAACAACCATGTGAAGGATAATCGCCTCTGCAACAGCGGTAACGGTACGACGATCGAGGGCACGAAGGTCTATCGCAATGTACCTTTCGGCCCCGAGGCGGTAGCGATTCAGGAGGAGTCGGGCATCTCGGCCGAGTACAAGGATATCATCCCCGCCGAGGAGCCTGCGCCGATTATGGTCATCCCGACCGTCGGTGCAAAACGCAAAGCACTCTTCTAATTCAAAGTTTAGAATTACTACTGGTGCGATAAAAAAATCATCGTGTCATTCCGAACGCGGCAAGCGGAGGAATCTTCCTCTGTCCACGCTTGCTTTTCAATGGAATAAGGAGGATCCCTCGTCGCCTTCGGCTCCGTCGGGATGACATTTTGATTCAAATCATAAAACCAACAAACACCTGCAATTGATTCAAGTTCAATGTCATATCGGCTGTCTTACTGAATTTATCGCACCAGTGGCAGTTTAGAATCCAAAATGAAGCCGGCGCATCTCTGTTGCGCCGGCTTTTTTGTTGCTTAGAATTAGAATAGGTCGCATTAGCCTAAAGCTGAACGCTGACTGCTGATCGCCGACAGCTAATTTTGAATTCTAAATTTTGCATTTTGAATTTCTATGCAGCTGCCAGCCGTTGACGACCGTTTGGCAGATGCAGTAGAAGCCGCCGGCGAGCGTGGCGATGGGCGAGAGGAAGGTGTAGCCGAGCCAAATGATGAAGATCGTGTTCTTCTGCCCGAGGGCTTGGCCGCCCTCGATGCGTTCGTTGTGGCGGGCGCCGTACCACCAACCGAAGGCGAACTGCCCCACGCAGCAGGCGAGTGCCACCACGGCGATCCCGATCTGCAACCACGCTTGGGTCTGTTCGTGTACCATCGCCTTGGTCGTCACGGCGATTGCCAACGAGAGCGAGCAGGCCCACAGATAGAAGGCCGCCCCCGCTGCATTGGCGCAGGCGCGGTGGAACTTCGGCAGCAGGTGCCGCACGATCCACGCCGCCGCCAACGGGCAGATCAAGAGCGGAAAGACCCGCGCAAGAATCGCCTGAAAGGCGGGCAGGAAACTCATTCCCTCCTGCGGATGGGCCAGTGGCAGCAGGATCGGGGCGGCAACGGCCACCACGAGATTCATCAGCAGCGTGTAGCTCGTAATCGATGCGGCACTCCCCTTCAGGCGTGCCGTCACGACTGCCGCCGCTGTAGCCGTCGGGCAGAGTAGGCACAACATCGCACTCTCAATCAGTACGCGGTGCTCGGTCGCAGGGAAGCAGATCAACACGCCGGCCGTCGCGGCGAAGAGCAGCAGTTGCAGCGCGGCAAGGCGCAGATGCCACCCGCGCAGGCGCAGGTCGCGCGGCTCGATGCGGCAGAAGGTGAGAAAGAGCATCAAAAAGAGCAGCGACGGTTGGACGACCGCCACTGCTTCACTGACGAAGCGGTGCGTGCAGTCGAGCCACGGAATGGAGGTGTAGATAAAGTAGGAGGCGACACCGATGCCCATCGCAATCGGCAGTGTCCACTCCTTCAGAAAACGCACCAGTCGGCCCATCTGCTCCGCAACGCTGTTGCTGACTTTTGTTCTACTCGTTTCGGCTGATCACCTTCACCTTGGCGGCGGCGGCCTTCACGCGGTTGCGCAGCTCGTCGAGGTTCGATCCGTGCGGTGCATAGCCCACCACGACACCCATACGGCGGTTCTTGCGTGCCGTCGGCTTGCCGAAGATGCGGATATCGGTGCGCGGGTCGTCGGCCAAAGCGGCCTCAATACCCTCGTAATCGGGCTCCAACTGTGAGGCCTCGTCGGCCAAGATCACGGCACTCGCACCCATTCGCTCGAAGGTGATCTCCGGAATCGGCAACCCCAAGACGGCGCGGGCGTGCAGCTCGAACTCGCTCAAGTTCTGCGTGCCGGCCAATGTCACCATACCCGTATCGTGCGGACGGGGTGAAAGCTCCGAGAAATAGACCCCCTTGTCGTGGCTGAGGAAGAACTCCACACCCCAAATACCGGCGCCGGTCAGCGCCTCGGTCACGGCGGCAGCCATCCGTTGTGCCTCCTTCAGATGCTCCTCCGAGATGGCCGGCATCTGGAAGCTCTCGCGGTAGTCGCCGCTCTTCTGTACATGGCCGATCGGCGGGCAGAAGAGGGTAGGGCCGTTCTGCTGCGTGACGGTGAGGAGCGTGATCTCGCTGTCGAAGTGGATGAACTCCTCGATGATCAGCTCCATAATATCGCCGCGCGAGCCCTCGCAACCATACTGCCAAGCGTGCTCCAGCTCATCGGCCGAACGAACGACCGACTGCCCCTTGCCCGACGAGGACATCAAGGGCTTCACGACGCACGGATAGCCGATCTTCTCGGCGGCCTCCTTCAGCTCGTCGAACGATTTGGCATAGAAGTAGTTGGCCGTCTTCAGCCCCAGCTCCTTGGCTGCCAGATCGCGGATCGCCTTGCGGTTCATCGTGAAATTGACGGCGCGGGCACTCGGTACGACCGTGATCCCCTGCTGCTCGAAGTCGTAGAGCCGCTCGGTACGGATCGCCTCGATCTCGGGAACGATCAGGTCGGGTCGATGCTTCTCAACTGCAGCGGCCAGTGCATCGCCGTCGAGCATCTCGAAGACCTCGCAGCCGTCGGCCATCTGCATCGCCGGCGCACCGGCATACTTATCGCACGCGATGACGGTCTGTCCCAGACGCTGTGCGGCGATGACGAACTCTTTGCCCAGCTCACCCGAACCAAGCAGTAGGATTTTCTTTGCCATAGTAGTTTCTCTCCGTTATAAGGGTGTTTATGATAGGACAAAGATAGCGATTTTTTGGCTCTTCACCGCACAAAGCGACCCGTTGAACCAATTTATTTGTATGCAGCGTGTTAAAATCGAAAGAAAATCACTATATTTACCCTATCAACCTAATCAAAAACGACCAACCTATGAAGAATTACACCCGCCGGTTGCTCCTCGCCGCAGCGTTGATCGCCGCGATCGGTGCAACCGCCAAACCGAAACAGTCGCTTCCGGACGAGGTACGCCAAAAGATGCGTGCCGCAACGGAGTTTATGATGGACAAGGTGAGCTACAACGGCGGCTTTGTTTGGAGTTACCTGCCCGACTTCTCGCGCCAGTGGGGCGAGATGGAGGCGAAACGGACGATGGTGTGGATTCAACCCCCGGGTACGCCGTCGGTCGGCCACCTGCTGCTCGATGCCTACCACGCCACGGGCGACGAGTACTACTACGAGCAGGCCGAGCGCGTAGCGGCGACCCTCGTGTGGGGACAGCTCGCGTGTGGCGGTTGGAATTATCTGTTTGACTTTGCGGGCGAGAACTCGCTCAAGGAGTGGTACGCAACGGTTGGCAGAGCCGGTTGGCGACTGGAGGAGTTCCAACACTACTACGGCAACGCCACCTTCGACGACGGCGGTACGATGGAGGCGGCCAACTTCCTGCTGCGCATCTATGTCGAGAAGCGCGACCCGAAGTGGCGGCCGGCACTCGATAAGGTGATTCGCTTTGTGCTCGAGAGCCAGTATGCGATCGGCGGTTGGCCGCAGCGTTACCCCTTGCGCGAAGACCATCCGACGGCCATGGGAGCCGACTATACCTCGTTCATTACGCTGAACGACGATGTGATCCCCGCGAACATCGAGTTCCTGACCCACTGCTACCAAGCACTCGGCATGCAGGAGCTGAAAGAGCCGATCTACCGCGCAATGTATCTGATCATCACGCTGCAACAGGGCGCACCCTACGCCGGTTGGGCCGACCAATACACGGTGAGCGATCTCCGTCCTGCCCACGCCCGCACCTACGAACCGCGCAGCATCAACCTCGGCTCGACGATGCGCTGCATTCGCCTCCTGATGCACTACTATCAGCTGACGGGTGACACGCGCTTCTTGAACGGTATTCCCGCCGCGATCGACTTCCTCGATACGCAACGCCTGCCCGCCGATGTGGTGCGCCGCAGCGGCTACGAGGCGCGCCGCCCGCTGATGGAGGGGAGCTTCCTCGCGCCGCTCTTTATCGACCCCGAGACGGGTACGCCGCTCTATGTGCACCGCATCGGCTCGAATGTCTATAACGGCCGTTATGTGATCAATCAGGTGCCCGAGGAGACGATCACCCACTACGGATCGTTCGTGCAGGTCAATACGCAGCTGATGCGCGAGCAGTTCGAGGCCGTGAAGCGCATCCCGAGCGACTCGCTCAGGCGTAATTCGCCCCTGCTCCACACGGGGCTGGTCGAGCTGCCCAAGTACTTCAAGCTGCCGAGCCGCCGTTGGAACGAGCCGCCGATCGACTGCTCGGCCGAGGGGGTTCGCCGCATCTTGGGTGCGTTGAGCAAGGAGAATTGCTGGCTCACGCCGCTCACCTCGACCTCGAATCCCTATGAGCCCTGCTCCGACGCCACGCCGAGCAGCGAAACGAAGTACGG
>CAZVNR010000083.1:0-7165 GCA_964628945.1 uncultured Alistipes sp.
AAATTATATGTTTACATAAAAATATTTTTCAATAAAATTTAAACAGTTACTTAGATTAATTTTGCACTTGCTCGTTGAATCTACCCTCAGCCTGAATAACACGACAAATTTGGCAATATCGAAAGATATTGCTATTTTTGTCTGTTTGAAACATCCAAGAAGCACTATGTTCAAGACCTACTTACGACTGCTCGGCTTCGCCCGACCGATCGAGCGATACGCGATACCCTACTTCTTCTATTCGCTCTTCTACGCGATCTTCAACTCGCTGACCTTCGTGCTGATCGTCCCGATCATGAACACGATGTTCGATCCGGACTACACCTTCGAGCGTGTCACGGAGCTGCCGCCCGTCGAGCTGAATACGGAGTACCTGACCACCTTCTTCAACTATATGTACTCGCTCATCTATGCCGAGTACGACCGTCAGAAGGTGCTCATTATGCTCGCCCTGTTCACGATCTTCATCAGTTTCCTCAGCAATCTGTTCCGCTACCTCGGTGCGTGGACGGTCGAGTCGATGCGTGCCCGCACCTTGCAGCGTATGCGCGACGAGATGTTCTCGCGCGTGATGGATATGAATGTGGGCTATTTCAGCGATCAGCAGAAGGGCGACATCATCTCGCGCATCACCGCCGATGTCAATGTCGTGCAGTTCTGCATCACCAACACGCTCCTCGTCGCCTTTCGCGAGCCGTTCCTCATCGTCGGTTATATTGCGATGATGGTGATGCTCTCGTGGGAGTTGTCGATCTTCTCGATCCTCTTCCTGCCGCTCGTCGCACTGCTGATCGGCAGCATCGTCAAACGCCTCCGCCACCCCGCCCGCACGAATCAGAAGCGACTGGGCGAGATGGTCTCGGCACTCGACGAGTCGCTGGCCGGCGTGAAGGTGATCAAGAGCTACAACGCCACCCCCTATGTCAAGCGTAACTTCTTCGGCATCAACGCAGATGTAGCACGCCTCACGCTCTCGATGGCACGCCGTCAGCAGCTGGCCTCGCCGATGAGCGAGTTCCTCGGCATCTCGGCCGTCGGCGTAGTGCTCGTCTTTGGCGGCATCTTGGTCGGCAACGGTTCGCTCGACCCGGGCAGTTTCATCGCCTTCGTGGCGATCTTCTCGCAGATCACTCGCCCCGTGCGCCACTTCGTCGATCAGTTTGCCAACATCAATCAGGGTATTGCCGCCGGCGAGCGCATCTTCCAGATCATCGACACGCGCCCCGAGATCAACGACAAGCCCGATGCCAAGCACTTCGACGGACTGAAGGAGAAGATCGAGTTCCGCGATGTGCACTTCAGCTACGATGGGCGCCGCGAGGTGATCGACGGCGTTTCGTTCGAGATTCGTCGCGGGCAGACGGTTGCCCTTGTCGGCCCCTCGGGCGGCGGTAAATCGACCCTCTCGGAGCTGATTCCGCGCTTCTACGACCCGCAGCAGGGCGAGATTCTGATCGACGGCGTCCCCCTCTCGGACTACACGCAGCAGAGCCTGCGCGACCGGATGAGCATCGTGGCGCAGGAGACCGTGCTGTTCAACGACACGATCGCGGCCAACCTCCGTATGGGTAAGTCCGATGCGACGGACGAGGAGCTGCAACGCGCCGCCCGTGTGGCCAACGCCGAGGAGTTCATCATCCAATCCCCCGAGGGGTATGAAACAAATATCGGCGATCGCGGTGCGAAGCTCTCGGGCGGTCAGCGACAGCGACTCTCGATCGCACGCGCCGTGTTGAAGAACCCCGAGATTCTGATCCTCGACGAGGCCACCTCGGCACTCGACACCGAGAGCGAGAAGCTCGTGCAGGATGCACTGAACAAGCTGCTCAAGGGGCGCACCTCGGTCATCATCGCCCACCGCCTCTCGACGATTCAGGGCGCCGATCAGATCTTGGTCGTTTCGGAGGGCAAGATCGCCGAGCAGGGCACCCACGAGGAGCTCTTGGCCAAGAACGGCATCTATGCCCACCTGATCGAGATGCAGAGCTTCGCCTGACGGCAATGCATAATTTAGAATGCAAAAATCAAAATTGGCACAACCAAAGGATTGGTTGTGCTATTTTTTTGCTATCTTTGTGGCTTATTGGGAATTTATATGCAAAAACAACGATATGAAATTCAAGGAGTACAAAGGCCTTGATTTGGCCAAGATCGCCGACGAGGTGTTGACGCAATGGGATAGCGACAACACCTTCGAGAAGAGCCTCTCGACCCGCGAGGGGCACCCTTCGTTTGTCTTTTTCGAGGGCCCTCCCTCGGCAAACGGTATGCCGGGTATCCACCATGTGATGGCCCGCACGATCAAGGATGTCTTCTGCCGCTACAAGACGCAGCAGGGCTTCCAAGTTCACCGCAAGGCGGGTTGGGACACGCACGGTCTGCCCGTCGAGCTGGGTGTCGAGAAGAAGCTCGGCATCACGAAGGAGGATATCGGCAAGAAGATCTCGATCGAGGAGTACAACCGCGCCTGCCGCGAGGCGGTGATGGAGTTTACGGGCGTGTGGGAGGATCTCACGCGCAAGATGGGCTACTGGGTCAATATGCAGGATCCCTACATCACCTACGACAACAAGTACATCGAAACACTGTGGTGGATGCTCAAGCAGCTCTACGACAAAGGGTTGCTCTATAAGGGCTACACGATTCAGCCCTACTCGCCCGCAGCCGGTACGGGGCTTTCGACCCACGAGCTGAACCAGCCCGGGTGCTACCGCGATGTGAAGGATACGACGATGGTGGCGCAGTTCAAGATGGTCGATCCGAAGCCTGAGATGGCGGCTTGGGGTACCCCCTACTTCATCGCGTGGACGACCACCCCGTGGACGCTCCCCTCGAACACCGCGCTCTGCGTAGGGCCGAAGATCGACTATGTGGCCGTCGAGAGCTACAACGCCTACTCGGGCGAGAAGATCACGGTCGTACTGGCCAAAGCACTCCTCTACAACCACTTCAACAAGAAGGCCGAGGGGATCGCCCTCGAGGATTACAAGGCGGGCGACAAACTCGTGCCGTTCCGTGTCGTTGGCGAGTACAAGGGTTCGGATCTCGTGGGGATGCACTACGAGCAGCTGATTCCGTGGGTGAAGCCCGTCGAGATGGTTGGCGATAAGCAGTGGCAGGATGCCTCCGCAAAGGCCTTCCGCGTGATTGCCGGCGACTATGTGACGACCGAGGATGGTACGGGTATCGTCCACATCGCCCCCACTTTTGGTGCCGATGATGCCTTCGTGGCACGCCAAGCAGGCGTTCCCGCCCTCTATATGATCAACAAGCGCGGCGAGACGCGCCCGATGGTCGATCTGCAGGGTAAGTTCTACCTCACGGAGGAGTTGGACGAGGCCTTTGTCGAGGCGTGTGTCGATACGGCGCTCTACAACGACTACGCCGGTCGCTATGTAAAGAACGCCTACGATCCGCAGTTCACCGTCGATGGCAAATACGACGAGCAGGCCGCCGCTGCCGCCGAGACGCTCGATGTCTATATCGCTATCCGTCTCAAGGAGCAGCTCAAGGCCTTCAAGATTGAGAAGCATATCCACAACTACCCCCACTGCTGGCGTACGGACAAGCCCGTGCTCTACTACCCGCTCGATTCGTGGTTCATCCGTTCGACCGCCCTCAAGGAGCGGATGATGGAGCTGAACCGCACGATCAAGTGGAAGCCCGAATCGACTGGTACGGGTCGCTTTGGTAAGTGGTTAGAGAATCTGAACGACTGGAACCTCTCGCGTTCGCGCTTCTGGGGTACGCCGCTGCCAATCTGGGCAACGGAGGATCGCTCGGAGATGCGCTGCATCGGTTCGATCGAGGAGCTGATGGCCGAGATCGAGCGGTCGATCGCAGCGGGTCTGATGAGCGAAAACCCCTTCAAAAACTTTGTCGTGGGCGATATGTCGAAGGAGAACTACTCGACCGACCGTATCGACCTGCACCGTCCCTATGTCGATCAGATCGTGCTCTGCTCGTCGAAGGGTGAGCCGATGCGCCGCGAGAGCGACCTGATTGATGTGTGGTTCGACTCGGGTGCGATGCCCTATGCACAGGCGCACTATCCGTTCGAGAACAGCGCAAACTTCTCGGAGCGTTACCCCGCCGACTTCGTCGCCGAGGGTGTCGATCAGACGCGCGGCTGGTTCTTCACGCTCCACGCACTCGCCACGATGCTCTTCGACTCGGTAGCCTTCAAGAACATCATCTCGAACGGCTTGGTACTCGACAAAAACGGCAACAAGATGTCGAAACGCTTGGGCAACGCCGTCGATCCGTTCGATGTACTGAAGAGCTACGGTGCCGACGCTACGCGCTGGTATATGATCTCGAACTCGCAGCCGTGGGACAACCTCAAGTTCGACCGCGAGGGTGTCGATGAGGTGCGCCGCAAATTCTTCGGTACGCTCTACAACACCTACTCGTTCTTCGCCCTCTACGCCAACATCGACGGTTTCACGGGCCGTGAGGAGGAGGTTGCCGTCGAGCGTCGTCCCGAGATCGACCGTTGGATCCTCTCGGAGCTGAACACGCTGACGAAGCGCGTCACCGGCTATTTGGAGGATTACGATCCGACCCCTGCCGCCCGCGCCATTCAGGAGTTCGTGGGCGAGAACCTCTCGAACTGGTATGTCCGCCTCAACCGCAAGCGTTTTTGGGGCGGTGAGATGAGCGAGGATAAGCTGGCCGCCTATCAGACCCTCTACACCTGCTTGGAGACGGTCGTGATGCTCTCGGCACCCTTCGCACCCTTCATCTCGGATCGCATCTTCACGGATCTGAACGCTGTAAGCGGTCGCCACACGGCCTGCTCGGTACACATCGCCGACTTCCCGAAGGCCGACGAGGGGCTGATCAACGCCGATTTGGAGGCGATGATGGGCATCGCCCAGCAGCTCTCGTCGATGGTCTTGGCACTGCGCCGCAAGGTGTCGATCAAGGTGCGCCAGCCGCTGACCAAGATTATGATTCCGGTGCTCGATACGGCGATGGCAGCCCACATCGAGGCCGTCAAGGGGCTTGTGATGAACGAAGTGAATGTGAAGTCGATCGAGCTGCTGCACGAAACGACGGGTCTAATCACGAAGCACATCAAACTCAACTTCAAGAACTTCTGCACGCGCTACGCGAAGTACTCGAAGCAGATGGCCGCTTTTCTGGCGACCTTCACGCAGGAGCAGATCACCGCGATCGAGACGGCCGAGGAGAGCACCCTCACGCTCGATGGCGAGCAGCTCACCGTCACGCCCGCCGACTTCATCATCACCTCGGAGGATATGCCCGGGTGGTTGGTGGCAACCGAAGGGAAGCTGACCGTCGCGCTCGACATCACCGTTACGGAGGAGCTGCGCCGCGAGGGTGTCGCCCGCGAGTTGGTGAACCGCATCCAAAACATCCGCAAGGAGTCGGGCTTCGAGGTGACGGACAAGATCCGCGTCGAGATCGAGCAGAAGGAGGCCGTAGAGGCCGCCGTCGAGGAGTTCGCCGCCTATATCGGGCAGCAGACCTTGGCGCTCGAGGTGAAGTGCGCCGCCGCACCCGCCGGCGAGGTAGTGGTCGATTCGGAGCTGGACGAGGAGCCGCTGAAGATCGCCGTCACCCGCGTATAACGCGCGGGCGACGATCCGATTTTACAATAAAGCGGGTCGTTTTGCGTTATTTTTGCGATATTATTTGGTACTTTCGTAAAAAAGATTTAATTTTACAAAAAGAACCAAAACGAACTTTATACACGAACCGATATGGCAGAGGAGAAGACCCGTTATAGCGACGCGGAACTCGCGGAGTTCCGAGAGCTGATTCTACAGAAGCTGGAGAGCGCACGCGCCGACTACGAGTTGTTGCACGCTACCATCACCCACACCTCGGGGAACGACATCGAGGATACTTCGCCCACCTACAAGGTGCTCGAAGAGGGTGCTGCCACGCTCTCGAAGGAGGAGAACGGCCGTTTGGCAATGCATCAGATGAAGTTCATCCGCAACTTGGAGAACGCACTGATCCGCATCGAGAACAAGACCTACGGCATCTGCAAAACCTCCGGCAAACTGATTCCGAAAGAGCGCCTGATGAAGGTGCCCCACGCGACGGAGTGCATCGAGGCCAAGATGGCCAAAAAGTAGCCGCCGGCAGTCAATGATCGAAAAATGAGCCTGTTCCTCGAGATCAGGCTCATTTTTCATTCGGTTTTTTTGTGAAATTCTTTTTTTTGTTTACCTTTGCACCGCTAAAGTAGCGCACTACCCGTGCGAAATAGCGGTAAGGCCCATTCGTCTATCGGTTAGGACGCAAGATTTTCATTCTTGAAAGAGGAGTTCGACTCTCCTATGGGCTACAACGAGGGGGCTGACGATGAGGGGAGGCCGTGTAAAGCGGTTCGTACTTGGAGGCGGCAGCTGTGTAAGGCAGTTCGTGCTTGGAGGCGGCGGCAGTTTAGGACGGTCTTTGCTTGGAGGAGGCTCTCACGGGTGCAAAACGAGATTCAGGAGCGAACCGCAAGGTTTATCCGACAACGGCTACGGCCTGTTTAGCAAGGGAGGCGGCTCAAAGACCCCCGCAAAAAGCAACTTATAAAGTATAAAAAATAAAAAACACTTAACGAATTATGGCAAACCATAAGTCATCGAAGAAGCGCATCCGCCAAACCGCGACGAAGCGCGCCCACAATCGTCTGTTCCACAAGACGGCTCGCAACGCCGTGAAGGCTTTGCGCAACACCACCGAGAAGAGCGCTGCCGAGGCTCTGCTGCCGAAGGTAACCTCGATGCTCGACAAGCTGGCCAAGCTGAACATCGTTCACAAGAACAAGGCCGGCAACCTCAAGAGCGCGATGCAGTTGCATGTGAACGCACTCTAATCGAGCCGTTGCAGAACAATGGGCTGTCCAACCGAAAAGGTTGCGACAGCCTTTTTTTTGTGTATAGCGGTGAGATTGGGAGGGACTGGGAGGACTGGGAGTTCTGTGAGGCAGGGCAACAATCATTTTGAATTTTGCATTCTAAATCACTAGTGTTCCGTTTAAACTAATTGAATAACAATGAGTTACAATTTGGCTCTTTGAAATATTTGTAATCGCAATCGTTAAGTAGTTGATTAACAGGAGATTTATCCAGTAGTGAAATACTGAGCACCTGTAGAATTGTGTAGATGCTTTTTCTGCTATTTAACTCTTTGGCAA
>CAZVNR010000084.1:0-6951 GCA_964628945.1 uncultured Alistipes sp.
GAGGAGCGCAATCCCGTCGGGCAGTACCGCCGCGTGTTCGTGCTCCCCGAGGGGTGGCTCGAGGGACAGACTTTCCTGCGTTTCGACGGGGTGATGAGTGCCTTCTATGTCTGGATTAATGGCGAACGGGTCGGCTACTCGCAGGGGAGTATGGAGGCCTCGGAGTTCAACATTACGAAGAACCTCCGCGTGGGCGAGAACCAAATCGCCGTGGAGGTCTATCGCTACAGCGACGGTTCGTACCTCGAGGATCAGGACTTTTGGCGTTTTGGCGGCATCCACCGTGACATTACGCTCTTTCATACGCCCAATGTGCGCCTTGCGGACTATGCCGTGCGCACACTTCCCGATGCCGATTACCGCAACTTTACGCTCCAAATCGACCCCGAATTTGCGGTCTATAACGCGGAGCGGGGCGAGGGCTACACCTTCGAGGCGGTACTGACCGATGCCGAGGGGCAGCCGATTGAGCAGCTCTCGATTCCGATCGAGCCGGTGCTGGATCTGAACCACAAGGCGGCTAATATGAACGAGTGGTTCCCGCAGCGCGGCCCGCGTAAGCTGGGGCGTATGTGTGCCGAGGTGGAGGCTCCGCACCGCTGGACGGCCGAGACCCCCTATCTCTATACGCTGCACCTTGCGCTGAAAAATGCCGAGGGCAGGGTAGTGGAGCGTGCCGAACAGCGAATAGGCTTCCGCTCGGTCGAGGTGAAGAACGGGCAGGTGCTGATCAACGGTGCACCGATCCGTTTTCGCGGCGTGAACCGCCACGAGCACGATCCGTGGACGGCGCGTGTGATGAGCGAAGAGCGGATGTTGCAGGATATCCTGCTGATGAAACGCGCCAATATCAACGCCGTGCGCACGGCTCACTATCCCGATGTGCCGCGCTGGTACGAGTTGTGCGACTCGCTGGGTCTGTATGTGATGGATGAGGCCGATATCGAGGAGCACGGCCTGCGCGGAACGCTCGCCTCGACCCCCGACTGGCACGCCGCCTTTATGGATCGTGCCGTGCGAATGGCCGAGCGCGACAAGAACTGCACCTCGGTTGTCTTCTGGTCGATGGGTAACGAGAGCGGCTACGGCTCCAACTTTGCCGCGATCTCGGCGTGGCTGCACGACTTCGATCCGACCCGCCCCGTCCACTACGAGGGGGCGCAGGGCGTAGGGGGCAACCCCGACCCCGCGACGGTCGATGTGATCTCGCGCTTCTACCCCCGCGTGAAGGCCGACTACCTGAACCCGGGCATCCCCGAGGGTGCAGATGCCGAGCGTGCCGAGAATGCCCGCTGGGAGCGACTGCTGGAGATTGCCGAGAGCACGAACGATACGCGCCCCGTTCTGACGAGCGAGTACGCCCACGCGATGGGCAATGCGCTGGGTAACTTCCAAGCCTATTGGGACGAGATCTACAGCCACCCGCGTATGCTGGGCGGATTTATTTGGGATTGGTGTGATCAGTCGATCTACCGCAAGCTGCCCGACGGGCGTGTGCAGGCGGCCTATGGCGGCGATTTTGGCGACCAACCCAACCTCAAGGCCTTCTGCAACAACGGCATCGTCTTTGCCGATCGCAGCTATGGGCCGAAATACGACGAGGTGAAGCGGGTCTATCAGCCGATCTACTTCGCGCTGAAGTCCTTCGACGGCGACTGCTGCCAAGTCGAGGTGACGAACCACCACCACCACAGCGACCTCGCGGCCTATACGGCGGAGTGGGAGGCGGTGGTGAACGGCCGCACAGTGAAGCGTGGGGCGTTCGAGCTGCCGCAGTTGGCTCCCTCGGAGCACGGCACGGTGCATATCCACCTTGCCGAGGAGTTGCGCAAGGTCGATTGCGCGAAGGTTGATCTGCGCCTGAACCTCTCGGCCAAGCTGCGCGAGGCAACCCTGTGGGCCGAGGCGGGCTATGAGGTGGCACACGAGCAGCTCACGCTCTGCGACCGTCAGGTGGCCGTGTCGCAACGGTCGGTGCGCAAGGGCGGAAAGGTGAGCGTCAGCGAGGGCGATCTTCTGACGATCAAGGCCGGCACGACCACCGTGCAGTGGGAGCGTACGAAGGGCGACCTCGCGCTGCTGCAATATGGCGCGCAACCCGTTTTCCGAGCCGTTGATACCCTCTCGGCGGCGCGTTTCAGTGCCTTCCGTGCCCCGACCGACAACGATCGTTCGTTCGGTAACTGGCTGGCAAAGGATTGGACACGCCACGGTATGGCGCATCCTGCGATTGAGTGCGTGGCGTTCGGGGTGGAGCAGGCGGCGACGGATCGCGCTGTGGTGACCATCGAGCAACGCTTTACCTATCAGTCGGGTGCGATCCGCGTGCGCTCGATCTATACGATTTATGGCGACGGCACGCTCGATCTCGAGCAACACTATACGCCCGAGGGCGATCTGCCCGAATTGGCAGAGCTGGGTTCGGTTTGGACGGCCGATAAACGCCTGCGACGGGTCGATTGGTTCGGCTACGGGCCGATGGAGAGTTACCCCGACCGCTGCGAGGCTGCTCGGATCGGCCGTTGGACGGGATCGGTGGCCGAGCAGTACACCCACTACCCGAAGCCGCAGGACGGCGGTAATAAGGAGTCGGTGACGGAGATCGCTCTGCTCGACAGCCGCGGACACGGGGTGGTGATTACGGCACTCGAGAAGCCCTTCTCGGCGAAGGTGCTGCCCTATACGGCACAACAGATCGTTGCAACCTCGCACGACTGCTTCTTGGAGGAGCATCCGTCGGCGAACTTCCTGACGCTCGATGCCGCCGTCTTGGGACTCGGAAACAGCTCGTGCGGCCCGGGTGTACTGAAAAAGTACGCCATCGAGAAACGCACGCACACGCTGAAGGTGCGCTTCTCGCGCCGATAGGGGTGGCCTGCGGCTGCTTAAGATGCGATGTTTGAGGCTGGCCGGCGTGAAAAAAACGGAGAGATTAGGGAGGAACTTCAGCCTCCCGAATCTCTTTGGCCTCTCTGATCTCCCTGATTTTCGCTGCACCGACCACAAGCCGACAGCTGATTGCTGCGCGCTGACCGCCTGTATTGGCGAGCTCGAAAACCCCGCTACGATGCCCTCGGAGGCCGATCAGCAAAAAAGTTGCATTTTTTTGCGCGAAAAATTTGCAGGGAATAAAAAGTTGCCTTATCTTTGCAGCACCAAACAAGAAATGGTGGATTCATCTAAGGGCTAGGATACGTGCCTCTCACGCACGACATAGGGGTTCGAATCCCCTATCCACTACAAAAGGCGCTGAATATCAGCGCCTTATTTATTTCTTAGCCATTTTTTAGGGCTCATTGTAAAATTCGGGCTCACCTGCAAAAGTCGGTGGGGTAGTAAAAGAGTTCATCAAAAATAGTTGCCAATCGAAATAGGAAGAGCGGCAATATCGCATGTCACAGCGAGCGACCTGTAGGGGCGCGTGGCTGTCTGAACGAGCACGGGGACGGTCGTGGAGCTTTTTTAGATCGCCACGAGCCTGACGGCTCTCGCGATGACGGCGGCCTTTCTTAAATCTCTCCACCGGAATTTATGACTGAGCCGATAAATCTTCCAAAAACAAAGAAACCCGTCTAACTCCTTTATTGTTAGATAGATCCTTTTCGTGAATACGATTTTCGTAGGGTAAAGTCAAACCTCAGTCCGCCACTTGGTCGGTTTGTGACGCTGATTGTGCCACCGTGGAACTGAACTGCGTGTTTCACAATGGCAAGTCCTAGTCCTGTGCCTCCTTTTTGACGTGAACGACCTTTATCCACGCGATAGAATCGCTCGAAAAGATGTGGCAGTTGCTCTTTGCTGACCCCTTTGCCGTCATCCTCAAAGCGTATGAGAACCTGCTCCTTAGAGTTTTTGAGCAGTGTTATATAAATATTCTTTCCCTCGGAATAGGCAATGGCATTCTCCGTGAGGTTACTAAAAATTGAACCTATCAACGAAAAATTACCCTCCACAGCCACCTCCTCATTAAAGGAGGTGTGCAACGTCAAATGCTCCTCGTCAGGCATAACCTCCAATTCTTCGGCAATCTCGTCGAGAATTTGGTTTATGACAACCCGTTCTCTATTGATTAGTCCACTGCCATCCTCCAATCGAGTAATAAGCGATACATCACTCAATAGACGACGCAAACGCTCATTGTGCGTATAGCAACGCTCAATAAGTTCCTGCCGTTTCTCCTCGCTCAATGCAATTCCCGACAGTAGTGTTTCAAGGCAGACTTGAATTGAGGCGACTGGAGTTTTCAGTTCGTGGTTGATGTTGTTTGTGAGTTGGCGTTTCAGTCGATTTTGTTCCTGCTCCGCCTCGTAGCGGTTCACGCGCTCAATATCCTTGCCGAGTCGGCTAGTGGTAAAGTATGCCACTATACTCATTGCAAGGCTAATAGAAATCATTACAACAAGAAACGACCAATCGGCTTCGAGTAGGTCGTGCAATGTGTTGGAATATGGGATGGCAGTACGGACAACGACCCGCTCACCTCGTGTGGCAGAGTAGAAATACTCACGTCCATCGCTTGCCGATTGTCGGCTGATGTTATATCCCTCACCATCTGCTAAGGCTTTTGCTACCTCTGGACGACCCTTGTGGTTATCGAGCGAATCGAGCGGTATCGTATTATCGTAAACCACAGCACCCGAAAGGGCGATAATCGAAATTCTGAACTCATCAAAGGGCTTATCGTGCGTTGCGATATAATCCTCATAGGGTAATCCTTCCTCTACGGTTTCAAGCAAATGGCGATTGTATTGTTGCAGTTGAGCATTCAAGAACTCCGATTTATACTCCTTCTCTCGCAGGTATTGAAACCCGATAAAACAGAGTACTATTGCCCACGAGAAGGCAAGCAACATCAGAAACAACCGTTTGTGGAATGATATCTTAATCTCGGAAGCCATAGCCAAAACCTGAACGGGTTACAATGTACGAGCCGTAGGCTCCAATCTTCGAGCGTAAGCGGGTAATATTGACATCAATCGTACGGTCTAAGACAACCACCTCATCGCTCCATACACGGCTTAGTATCTGTTCGCGCGAACAGATTTTTCCACGATGCGACACTAAATATACCAGCAGCTCAAACTCCTTTCGGGCAAGTTTTACCTCCTCGTCATCCACCGTGCAACGCTTGAACTCAAGGTCGAGTTTCAAACCATCAACTTGTAAAACATTCGGTTTCTCGATGCGAGTTGTCGCTACCTTGTGAGATGATGTACGACGCAAAACACTCTTGACGCGGGCAACAACATTGCGAATGGTGTAAGGCTTCATAATATAGTCATCGGCACCAAGGTTAAGCCCCATAATCATATCATCCTCTGTATCGCGGGCGGTACAGAATATGATGGGAATATCGGCTGTTTCAACATCCGTTTTCAGTATTTTGGCCATCTTTATACCGCTAATCTCGCCCATCATAATATCGAGCAGGATAAGCGAATACTTTTTCAGATCGTAGCCCAAGGCCTGCTCGGCACTAAACGCCGTATCGACATCATACCCTTCGTTTTCGAGATTCAGTTTCAGCACCTCGCACAAGGTCTCCTCATCATCCACAATCAAGATGCGATTTGTTGCCATATACCTTATAAGTTAAGACTTCGCAAAATTACGGAGATTTGGCAAATGGCGATACGCAAGAAACGAGATTTAACAAAAATGTAATGTTTTGGCTCGCCGCCCGATTTAACGGAAGCCTAACCGTTTTGAAATATTCTTGAAATCTTCTGCCGATACTTTTGCAGCGTCAAACTTAAACGGAAAAATGACAATGAAACAAAAGATGATCTTGGCAGGCGTGTTGGCCTGCATCGGTATCTCGGCCATGGCGCAGGATACCAAAACGGAGGAGCCGAAGGGCAAAGCAATTGTTCAGGTGTTTGGAAATTTCCACACAGGCTTTGGAGCAGCAAATGACGACCGAGGCTTCGAGTTGGACCGCAGCTATCTGGGCTACGAGTACAACCTTGGCGGCGGTCTTTCGGTAAAGGGCGTGATGGATATCGGCAAATCGAGTGATGTTTCCGACTATCAGCGTATCGCCTATATCAAGAATGCGATGGTGAGCTACAAGCATGGTAAGCTGACGCTGAACGGTGGTTTGATTTCGACCACACAATTCAATTTCCAAGAGAAATTCTGGGGCTATCGCTACATTATGAAGTCATTTCAGGATGAATATAAATTCGGTAGCAGTGCCGATTTAGGTATCTCTGTTGCTTATAAGTTCGCTGATTGGGTATCTGCCGATGCTATTATCGTAAATGGCGAGGGCTACAAGAAAATTCAGAAGAATGATGGTCTGAATTATGGTTTAGGCGTAACGCTGACCCCCGTTAAAGGTTTCCAAATTCGCCTCTATGGAGGAGTAAACGAAAGTGGTGAAGAGGGCAAAAAGGATCTTGCCAATCTTGCAGCATTTATGGGATACAAGCACGAAAAATTCTCTATCGGTGCGGAGTACAACCAACTGTGGAACGCTTCAAACAAGGCCGATGCCGACCAAAGCGGTTTTTCGATCTACACCTCGATCAAGCTCTCGAAGTGTGCCGACCTTTATGCCCGTTTTGACAACCTCTCGTCGAAAAATGACTGGAACGAGGCCAAGGACGAGTCGGCTGCCATACTGGGCGCACAGTTTAAGGTGGGTAAATATGTCAAGATCGCCCCGAATGTGCGAGTGGATATACCCAAAGCTGCGGGCGCAGAGAATAGCTACTCGGCATATATCAATTGCTATTTCGGATTTTAATTGAATAAACATTTAATAAAAGAATATTATGAGAAAGATGCTTTTTTCAATCGCGACACTGGTCGCAGCCCTTGCCATGGTGGCTTGCGGCGGTAATGCCAACACGGAGGGCCGTGAGGCGCAGGAGTTGTCGGGTGCAGGTGCAACATTCCCACAGCCGTTCTACAATGTGGTTTTCGAGCAGTTTGGAGAGATAAATG